>NZ_JBYUPU010000006.1:0-331105 GCF_058135425.1 Paenibacillus sp. MAH-35 | reverse complement strand
TAAAGATAAAGACGCGGTCCCCTTTGCCGACGCCGAGCTTCCGCAGTACGTTGCCGAATTTGTTCGAATTCGCTTTCATCTGCCCGTAAGTAACCGCTTCATCGCGGGTGGCGTCACTGTAATAAAGCGCTACCTTATCCTGCAGTCCGGCTTCGACATGACGGTCGATCGCCTCGTAGGCCATATTAACTTTGCCGGTCGTATACCAGGAGAACTGCTTTTCTACGTCGGCCCAATCGAACGACACACGGGCTTCCTCGTAGTTTTTCAGATTCCCGTCGGTAGCGATAGCTTTTAAAATTTCCGTCTGCATGTTACCCATAATTCTCCTCCTATAGCGGCTGGCATTTAACCGTTTTCATTAAGTATGCGGACAAAACGTCCATATAGCCTGTCTGAGTTGTGAAGGGAGTGTGTAAGTTTTGTGACGATCTTATTATATCATAGTCGGAATTAATAGCCTATTCCTTTTCAACCGCTCTATAATCTGCTATAAGTAGCATATGGGGAACAATGTCGTGATACAACCGCAGCACGAAAGGAGTGATTCCATACGTGGAGCACCGCAAAATCTATCATTCATTCGAGGTCGACTTTCAGGGCAGAAAGCTTATTGTCGAAGGTCCCGTACCTAACGATCATTTGCGCGGCTTAACCATGCATCCGGATCTGGACGCATTCCGGCGACCTAACGAGCAGCATGAAGCGCTTGTGGAAATAACCGAGCTGCCCGAAGGCCGAATCATCCTAACCCGCGACGGACAGATGGTCGTAGGTTACGTAACCTTTCACTACCCGGATGAGATGGAGCGCTGGTCCGAAGGCAATATGATCGACCTGGTCGAGCTTGGGGCGATCGAGGTCGCGGACGACTATCGTTCGATCGGTCTCGGCAAAAAAATGATCAAACTCGCCTTTATGGAAGATCAGCTGGAGAATATGATCGTATTCACGACTGAATATTACTGGCATTGGGATTTGAAAGGCAGCTTATCGAACGTCTGGGACTACCGCAATATGATGGAAAAGCTGATGAAATCGGTGGACATGGTCTGGTTCGCGACTGACGATCCGGAAATATGCTCTCACCCGGCTAACTGCCTCATGGTGCGTATCGGCAAAGAAGTTCCGCTATCCTCAGTGGAAAAATTCGATACGATTCGGTTTCGTCAACGGTTCATGTATTGACAATCGGAGGAAAAGTATGAAAAGCTCAAACGCGGTGTACGTTTATCATCAAGACGAAACGAAGTACCGCTTTAACGATACCCATCCGTTCGATCAGGAACGTCTCCTGCTCACCCGGGATTTGCTGGACGAGCTCGGAGCCCTCGATCCTTCGGACATCGTGACGCCGCGCATCGCCGAGGAAGACGAGCTGCTGTTCACACATACGCCGGAATACATCGAAGCCGTTAAACAGTTAAGCTGTCCGCATCCGGCCGAGCAGGCGATCCAAGAAGCGGACCGTTTCGGCCTGAGTACCGAAGATACGCCCTATTTCGAAAATATGCACGACGTTACCCGGCAAATCGTCGGCGGCTCCATCGAAGCGGCCGACGCGGTCATGTCGGGACGAACGAACCACGCCCTTCATTTGGGCGGCGGGCTGCATCATGCTATGCCGAATAAAGGCGCCGGTTTTTGCGTGTATAACGACGCCTCGATCGCAATCGCTTACATCCGTCAAAAGTATAATGCCAGAGTGCTGTATGTAGATACGGACGTTCACCACGGCGACGGGGTGCAGTGGTCGTTTTACCACGACCCGAATGTGTGCACGCTTTCGTTTCACGAGACCGGCAAATATTTGTTTCCGGGCACCGGAGCGGCGAACGAGCGCGGCGAAGGCGAAGGCTACGGGATGAGCATCAATATCCCGGTGGAGCCCTATACGGAGGACGACTCCTGGCTCGAAGGATTCAACGAGGCGATGGACCGGGTCGTCCGTTCGTTCAAGCCGGATCTGATCGTCAGCCAGCACGGCTGCGACGCCCACGCCTTGGACCCTCTCGCCCACGTTCATTGCAGCATGCGCATCTTCGCCGAGATGCCGCAGACGATCCACCGGCTCTCCCATCAATACTGCGGCGGACGCTGGGTCGCCCTGGGCGGCGGCGGGTACGACATCTGGCGCATCGTACCTCGCGCATGGAGCCTTCTGTGGCTCGTCATGACCGATCATCCGCTGCTGAGCGAGCTGGCCCGTAAACCGGATACTCCGCTGCCGGAAGCATGGGTAAAGCGATGGGCGGACAAAAGTCCGCTCGAACTGCCGGATACGTGGCTCGATCCGGTCCATACGTGGACGCCGATTCCCCGCCGCAAGGAAATTACCGACAATAACCGGCGCACCCGGGAAATCGCTTTGATGTACGTGCCGGAATGAACACAAAACGCATATTGGAAACGCTGGCAGACGGACCGCAGAAAGCGCCTCATCGCGGCCGCCGCCACGCGCAAGCGTCTTCGCAAAGCCGGCAAAAAAGCTCAGTTCCGCAAAGGAACTGAGCTTTTTGGGCTGTTGCGCTTATAAAGAGCTGACCATCCGCTCTACGATCGCATAGGAACGATCGGCCGCCTTGACGGTAAACTCTGAAAAGTTGACATGAGCCGAGCCGTCGGCCTTGTCCGACATCGAACGAATGACGACGTACGGAATTCCGTTCATCGCGCATACTTGCGCAACCGCCGAACCTTCCATCTCTGTGCACGTCCCGCCTAACTGCTCGTGTAGCAGCTTGACCGTGTCCCGGTCCGCGATAAACTGGTCGCCCGACAACACGCGGCCGCAGACGATCCTGCCGCTCTCCTGCTGCTCTCCGGCTTGTACGGCCAGTTTAACAAGAGCCTGATCCGCCGGGAAAACCGATGTGTCCGCGAACGGGATCGTTCCTCTCGGGAAACCAAGCGCGGACGCGTCCATATCGTGCTGCATGCAATCGCTCGAGATGACGATATCGCCGATATCCAGCGCCGGGTCCAAAGCTCCTGCAACGCCCGTAAAAATGATCGCGTCGACGCCGAATTGGTCGATCAGCAGCTGCGTACATACGGCCGCATTCACTTTGCCTACCCCCGACCGGCAAAGCACAACGCTTTTCCCGCAAAACGTCCCTTCCATAAAGCGGATTCCCGCCTTGTCGGTCACCTTCTCGTTCGTCAGACGTTCTTCGATCCGTTCAATCTCTTCGGCCATCGCGCCGATCAATCCGATCTTATTCCATGTCACGAGCTGCCGCCCCTCCCGGTTCCTTTAGTTAAGCACAACAAAAAGAAAAGGGGCTCATTATACATGAGCCACCGATTTGCGCTGAATAATTTCGTGCGAAAGCAGCACTTTGGACATTTCTACATTTTCTTTGTTCATCAGCTTGGTCAGAAGACGCATCGATACCGCTCCGATGTCGTACATCGGTTGTGCAACGGTAGTGAGCAATGGACGCACCATCGACGCCATACGGATGTTGTCTACGCTGATAACCGATATATCTTCCGGAACGCGCAGCCCTTCGTCCTGGATCGCATGGATGGCGCCGATCGCCATCTCGTCGGTCGCTGCGAAGATGGCTGTCGGCCGGTCGGACAAGTGGAGGAAATATTTCATCACATCGTAACCCGATTCGTACCGGTAGTTGCCGATGCGGACCAGATCCTCGGATACGCTCAGACCGGCTTGCTCCAACGCTTTTTTGTACCCTTGGTACCGGGAATAGCCGTTGGCCGGGTCCTGCAGCGTTCCGCTGATCATTCCAATCTTGCTGTGTCCTTGTCCGATCAGCAGCTTGACTGCGTCAAAAGCGGCCGCCTCGTGATCGATATCGACCGAAGGGAACTGGTCCTTATCGTCTCTTGTTCCGCACAACACGATCGGAACGGTCGAAGTCCGGAATGCCTGGACATGTTCCTCGGTGACTGTACCGCCCATGAACAGAAGTCCGTCCACCTGCTTCTCCAGCAGTGTGTTAATGACCCGGATCTCCTTCTCTTTCCTCTTGTCGGCGTTACACAGAATGATATTGTAATGGTACATATTCGCAATATCTTCGATGCCGCGAGCCACTTCGGAAAAAATCGAATTCGAAATATCCGGAATGACGACGCCTACGGTCGTCGTTTTTTTGCTCGCCAGTCCTCTTGCTACCGCGTTGGGGCGATAGCCGAGTCTTTCAATCGCTTCAAATACTTTTTTACGCGTTTGCGGTTTTACGTTCGGATTGTTGTTGACGACACGCGATACGGTCGCCATCGATACGCCTGCTTCGCGGGCTACGTCATAAATCGTTACGGTCACTAGTATCTACTCCAGTTATTCAGTGTGAAAAACGAAAGGAAACGTTTTCTCGTCATTTGCATACATCATACGACAAAACGTCTGACTTCGCAATGAAAACACGGTTACATTTCAGTTACAGGCTATTATTCAGCGCTTCGCGCAGAGCCGATTCGGTAATTCTCCCATGGGACGTATGCCATACCGCCTTACGCCCTTTTACAAGCAGCACTTGCGGAGATTCGTGCTTCACGTTAATCGTCTCGGCGATCCGGTTCGATACGTCGCGCGATTCGACAACCAGCACCTGCGCATATTCGCAGTCCGGATTCGGCTCCTTGCTCAGATAAGACTGCCACTGCTCATAAGCTTCGCTGCTAATCGGACAACGCGTGCTGTGCTTGAATACGAGCACCGGAGTCTCTGAGCTGGACTCGAGCAAGCTCAGCCATTGCCTCTCCGATTCCAGTTCGATGATGTCCATCTATTCCACCCTCTCGCATCCGAATCGTGCCTACTTATTAAATACTACCAAAAACAAGGCAAAAAAGCCAACTTGCGTTGGCTCAGCGTCTATTATCGCGAGAATGATGCCGCTGACGGGCGTCCGCCCTCAATAGCGGGAGCGCGCTGCCCCTCTCATCCCCATACGTTCAGGAGAGACGATATGTAGTCGTCAAATGGCTCGTAATCTGTTTCAGCCGGTGGCGTACGTCTTCCACCCAGGCGTCGTCGCCGAGCGACTTGGCAAGCAGAAGCGTATCCAGCAGTTCGTTGACGCGTTCCTGGATAATGGATTCTACGGTATACATCTGATTGTTCTTATGAGTCACCTTGTGCATCAGGCCGGCCAGCTCAGACATCTCGTCGAATAAAACCGTCGCTGCTTCCGGCTTCGAGCCTAACGTACGGATGTAACCGGTCAGCTCCTGCTTGATCGGAGGGAACAGCTCCGATCGCTGGCAATCGTCGCACGAATAAATCGGCACGTTTTCGATTTCCACTTTGTTTTGAAATATGACGGTGCGCAAACGAATACTCATCGTCTCGCCGCAGCTGCATTGCTTTTGCACGAACAAAAGCACTCCTTCCGGTATATGCGATACAACTTTTATTCGCTTTTCCCGGCTAAACTCCTTCCCGCAGCCGTATAGTATTTTTTGCTAGCGGCGGATCAGCTTGCGCAGCAGGCGGTCTACAGGAGGCAGCGATACGACTGCCATGGCGATAGCGGCTCCGATCGTATCGTTGCGCAGATCCATCAGGTCGGGAGTCCGGTCTTCGACGAACCGCTGGTGAAATTCGTCCGTCACGCCGTACAGCAGACAGAGGACGACGACCAGAGCTTTCCCGCCCCAGCCGGCCCAGCGCGGAAACATCGCTCCGTAGTAAGTAAGCGCAAGCACGAAGTAAGCGATAAAATGTCCCCAGTCAAAGCTGGCCATCCAAGGAAACCAGTTCTGAAAAAAAGGCAGCAGCGTTCCGAGATCGTCCCCCGTCTGATGCGACATATAAAAAATGAGGGTCATCCACACCACGGCCGGGAGCCATCGGATTATCCGGTTCAAGCGCGTCTCTCCTATCTCATCAAATAACTCTACCGGCGCTGGCAAATCTCGCAGACAGAGCTTCTCTCATTATGACGGATCGTTTCAAAAATGCAATCCTTTTATGGTACAATGTCGCAAGGAGGGATGTTGAGATGAGATTAGACGGTAAGCAGGTCATCTGCTTGGTTGACGAGGAATTCGAAGATCTGGAGCTTTGGTACCCGATTTACCGGGCTCGCGAAGAGGGCGCGGTCGTCGTGCTGGCCGGTCCGGAGAAAGGGAAAACGTATTACGGCAAATACGGAGTGCCCGCGGTGAGCGACATCTCCTTCGACGAGATGGACGCATCCGCCTGCGACGGCCTGCTTGTGCCTGGCGGATGGGCTCCGGACAAGCTGCGCCGTTATCCGAAGGTGCTGCAGCTCGTCCGTCAGATGGATGAAGCCGGCAAGCCGATCGGACAAATCTGCCATGCGGGCTGGGTGCTGATCTCGGCCAAAATATTGCAAGGCCGCAAAGTGACCTCGACTCCAGGCATTCGCGACGATATGGAAAATGCGGGTGCGGAATGGATCGACGAAGCTGTCGTCGTCGACAACAACATCGTGTCCTCGCGCCGCCCGCCCGACTTGCCCCCGTATGCGAAAGCGTTCTGCGACGTATTGGCGAAAGGGTAGAGGATAAACGCTCCCCGTATACGTCAGACGACATATACCGGTACGCTCGCGTGTAGCGAAAAGGCCCCCGGACCGACAACCGGCAACCGTTGTCAGTCGGGGGCTTTATTTGCCGTCCCGATTCAGTCGCGGGCGGCCAACGCCTTGTCCAGCTTCACCAGCTGGCCGACGATAATATCTTCGATCTCCGGCACGAACGGGCCTCGCATGTCGAAGAAGAAGTTGCAATCCGATTCGTATCCGCCCTCTCCGATCATTTTCCGCGTCGGGATATAGCAGTATACCCCGTTCGTATAACCCAGCGCCAGCGTCGTATCGTCTGCGAACAGTTTCTTGATCAGCAGCGAATATTCGGTCGACACTTCGCCCTCCATCGATACGATGCGGTGACGATCGTCCAGCTTCCAGATCGAGATATAGTGCGGAATTCGGTCCTTGATCGTCCCGTCCTTAATCGCTTGTATCGTACGGATGGCCGCATTCCGGTAAAAGGAGTTGCTGTCCGGGTTGCCTGCAATCGGCTCATAAAAAGCGGCCGGGGTCTGCTCCGTATACAGCAGCGGATCGGCCAACGCCGTACGGAACGAGCATTGGACCGTCTGGAAAGGCTCCTGTTCCATAATCCGGATTACATCCTGGGCCAAGTCCGTGCCGGCCTCCTCCATTTCGGCGATCGTCAAACTTTTGAATCGGGCGCCGTCCGCACTTTTTCGCGGCTTCAGCTCACCCGCGCAGCCTTGCAGAAACAAAACGGCGGCTCCCGGATACGCTTCTTTCAGCACGCGGGACGTCCGGCCGGCGAAGTCGTTGGACAGCAGCATGTTGTCGGGGCCCATCGAGGTCGTATGACAGCCGTAATTGTACAGAATGCCCTTCACCGCCCCCGCCGCATCCGTCAGCTTCATCACCAGCAGCTCCTTGTCGATCGGCCCGTCCACATACGGGCTCCACGTGACGCCGCCCTTCCCGTCCGGCTTGCGCCGGCTGACCGCGAAATCGGACAAGCCGCGCCCGATGCTGAGCTCTCCCGGGACAAGATGGTTCCGGCAATACTCCGTCATCCGCAAGATCGTATCCCGCATAAAGCGGAACAAAGCCTCGTCCTCCGTGTAGTCAAGCTCCTCTTCGTTGTCGGTCCAGCCTTCCTGGGCAATGCTGTACGCGCCCCGGCGGTGTTCCGTATCCAGTCCGGTCAAAAAGACAGAGTGATGCGTATGCGAGAAATTGATCAGCACCTCGTCATGCTCCAGGCCGAACGTTTCCTTTAACGCCTCCTTAACGCCAAGCACAAAGCTCCGGTCTGCGCCCAAAGCGTCGATCGTCAACAGAAGCAGCGTCTTGTTCGCCTCCAGCATCGCGGCCTTCACGTAGAGCTGGTCGTGCACGCCCTCGCTTTTACTCGTTCTGGCCCCGAATCCGTGCATAAAGACCGGCCGATCCGGTGTCATAACCTCGCTAACGCAGCAAAACTTCATCGTTATCGCACTCCTCTTATACGGAATAAGTCCCCGATCGTCGGCAGTTTTCACAGGTAGGACGGCGACCTCATCTTCATACTAGCACGAATGGATAAAGAGGTAAATAACTTGTAAATAACTTGCGTCAATTTGTTTACAGAGTTCATGCCCATAAGCACAAAACACCTCCCCGGGCACCAGGGAGGTGTTCTGATTTCTGAAACGGTCTGCATCACGTTAACTGTGCCGGACTGCCGCGGACGGACTGCGGCTCTCTATAACGCAGCTGGCGGTTCGCCGTCCTCCGCCTTTGTCTCGTGAATAAGCGACTTCATCTCCGTACAGGTCCGGCAGGCGAGCAATTTGTCCAGCAGCTCCGCGCCTTCCTTCTCCGAACTGTCGATCAATCTCCGCTTCACATCCAGCACCGAGTGGGAGGACATGCTCAGATCGTGTACGCCCAGACCTAGCCACATCGGCAACGCATCGGCGTCGCCGGCCAATTCGCCGCATACGCTGACCGAGATGCCGTTGCGCCGGGCCGCTTCGACCGTCGCCCTGAGCATCCGCAGCACAGCCGGGTGGTAAGGCTCATACAAATGGGAGATTCGTTCGTTCATCCGATCGACCGCAAGGACGTATTGAACGAGATCGTTCGTGCCGATGCTGAAAAATTGAACTTCCTGCGCAAGCAAGTCGGCGATCGCGACCGCCGCGGGCACCTCGATCATAATGCCGATCTCGATGTTCGCGTTATAAGGCTGCCCGGCCCTCTGCAGCTCCTGCATGGCAAGCTCCAGCACCTCGCGCGCGCGGCGCACTTCCTCGATTGAGGAAATCATCGGGAACAATATTTTCACATTGCCGAACGAACTCGCCCGCAAAATCGCCTTCAGTTGGGTCTTGAACAAGTCCCGCCGGTCGATGGAGATGCGGATGCCCCGGTAGCCGAGCACCGGATTGTCTTCTTCCGGCAGCGATATGTAGTCCAGCAGCTTGTCGCCGCCGATATCGAGCGTCCGGATCACGAGCGGTTGGCCGTCCAGCTTCTGCGCGGCCGCCTTATACACCTCGAACTGCTCATCCTCTTTGGGCCACGTATGCCGGTCCATATACAACATCTCGGTCCGGAACAAACCTACGCCCTTCACCCCGTGCTTTAATGCCTGCTCCAGCTCGGCTAGCGACGTAATGTTCGCGTACAGGTTCACCTCTCTGCCGTCCCGCGTCTCGGAAGGGACGTTAACGACGGCACGCAGCCGTTCCCGCTCCTGATCGAGCTGGAGGCGGCGCTGCGTATACGCTTCGACTACCGACTGTTCCGGGTTGACGTGAACTTCTCCGGTCTCCCCGTCGAGAATAAGCAAGTCGCCGGTCTGGGCTCCGCCTTCGACGTTGAATATGAACGGGATGCCCATAGCGCGCGCCATAATGGCCGTATGCGACGTCTTGCCGCCCGAAGCGGTTACGATGCCGAGCAGCTGGTTCGGGTCCAGATGCGCCAGTTGGGAAGGCGTCAGCTCGCGGGCTACGATAATAAACGGCTGATCGACCGGCGGTTTCGTTTCCTCGAACGAACCGAGCAGATGCTTGAGCAGCCTCGTTCCCACATCTTTAATATCGAGCGCCCGCTCCTTCATATATTCGTCGTCGAGCAGGTCGAACATGTTGACGAACTTGTCTACGACTTCCTTTACCGCCACTTCCGCCGCCTTGTACTGACGCTGGATAATCCCCGCAACTTCATTCATGAACACCGGATCTTCCAGAATCGCCAGGTGAGCGTCAAAAATATTCGATTCCTCGACTCCAAGCACTTCTGCGATGTCGGTCTTAATCTGCTGAAGCTCCGACTTCGAAATTCGGACGCCCTCGTACAGTCTTTCGAACTCGAAAGCCATGTCGTTGACGTCGATCGGCTGCTCCGTCAGCTCCCATTCCCAATCCGGCAGGACAAACGCCTTGCCGATGGCGATGCCGACGGCCCCCCCGCTGCCTTTAACCATTCGATGCGTCACCTCCAGAAAGCTTGGCGTCTTGCGGATCGCCGGCGTCCTTCATCACGACAGACATAACCGACGCCTGACCTTTTTTGACGTGTTTGAACGGGGCGAACGCCCACGATTTTACGATGTTTGGATTCGTGATGACCATGGGCGTAGCAAGCGATTTGGCATGTTTTTTAATTTTTTGCAAATCAAACCGGATCAGCAATTGACCGACCGTCACGTCGTCCCCTTCTTTCACTACCGCCTGGAATAACTTGCCCTGCAAGTGGGACGTATCGATGCCGATATGAAGCAGCACCTCGAGCCCCTCCTCGGTCCTCAACCCGATGGCATGCATCGTCGGGTAAATGTGCACCACCTTCCCCGTAACGGGCGAAAGCAGCTCCCCACGTTCCGGGTAAAACGCCACCCCGTTGCCTACAAGCTTCTGGGCGAATATCGCGTCCGGCACTTCCTCGATCGGAATCATATTGCCCTGAACCGGCGCATGGAAATGCACTTGCCGGATCTCCTTATGCAGCACCTTCACGATCTCTTCGCGGATCAGCTCGGAGAATGTGCCGAATACGACCTGCACGTTGCCTCCCCCGAGATGGATCACTCCGGCCGCCCCCAGATGCTTCAAAGCGTTAATATCCAGCAGCTTGTCGTTGCCGAGCGTCAGACGGAGACGGGTAATGCACGCTTCGATCTCGTTGACGTTATTTTTGCCGCCGAGCGCCTGCAGGATAAGCGGCGCCCTGTAGCGCACATCCCCGGCCCATTCCTCGAGGGAGGAGCCTTCCTCCCGCCCGGGTGTAGGGAGCTGGAACTTCCGGATCGCCCAGCGGAACAGGAAGTAATAAATGCCGGCGAACAGCAGCCCGATCGGGATCAACAACAGCCCGTTCGTAGCCAGATGCTCATTGATGACGAAATCGATCGCTCCGGCGGAGAACGAGAAGCCGTGATGAATATCCAGCTCGTACGCCAGCCACATCGCCGCTCCGGACAGCAAGGCGTGCACGACGAATAAATACGGCGCCACAAATAAAAAAGCGAACTCGATCGGCTCCGTCACGCCGGTCAAAAACGAAGTGAGCGCGGCCGTCAAAAACGTCGCCTTCACTTTGGGCTTCAAGTCTTCCCGGGCTTCGTGAATGATGGCGAACGCAACCGCAGGAAGCGCGAACATCATAATCGGGTACAGCCCTGCCATAAAAATGCCCGCTTCCGGATCTCCGGCAAAAAAACGGGGCAAATCCCCGTACACGACATGACCGTCGTCCCGCATATACGGCCCGATCTGGAACCAGACGACGTTATTCAAAATATGGTGAAGCCCCGACGGAACGAGCAGCCGGTATGCGACTCCGTAGACGAACGTCCCAGCCGCCCCGTGCGTCAATATCCATTCGCCCAGGCGGTCCAGAATCAGCTTGACGGTCGGCCCCAGCTGAATGACGACAGCGGAGAATACGATCGAAGCGAAGCTCATAAACAGCGGAACAAATCTGGGACCGCCAAAAAACTGTATGTATTCGGGCAGCTTAATCGATTTGAACCGGTGATACGACAAGGCGGCTAGCAAGCCGATCATCACCCCGCCGGCAACCCCCAGCTCAAAAAACGTCCCCATGTAATATTTGGTTAACGCGAAAAAAATAAAATAGCCTAGCAATGCGGCGATTCCCGCAATACCGGCATTTTGCGTAAGCCCGAGCGCTACTCCGATGGAGAAGAGGAAAGGCAAATACGCAAAGATCGAATTTCCGGTGAAGCTGAGCAATTCTCCGAATCTTTCGATTCCGATCCATTCCCAAGGCAAATTGCCGAGGAACAGCAAAATCGCCGCCGCAGGCAGCGCTATCATCGGAATCATGAGCGAACGCCCGAATTGCTGCAAATTGCCCATCCAGTTCAAGCCCTGTCCCCCCTTCTGTACCATCGTAAAGCTTCGACCCCGTTTTGTCAAAAGCAATCGACCGCCGTATTTCCATTGGACAACAAAGAAGCGGACCTTGCGGTCCGCCTGGCTTCATCTCGAATTAGAAACGGAAAGAGCTCGTGCCGCCGATGCTCGAATACGAAGAGGCCGGCTGATTCGAGTCCGAACGCAGGTAGGCGTCATGTCCCGGCTGATTGCCCCGGTAACCGGCCGTATGGAACGACTGCGTGGAAGCGAACGATTGATTCTGGTTCTGAATTTGGTTTAGCCGCTGGTTCTGCATTTGATTTTGGAAATGGAATTGATTTTGCGGCTGATACGTGTTTTGTTGCTGCTGGTAGCTGCTTTGCTGCGGCTGGAATTGGCTTTGAGCCATTCCGAAGGATGCATAGCCGGTCTGTGCCTGACTCGGATGCTGCGAATCCGAACGCAGGTAGCTGTCATGCCCCGGCTGGTTGCCGCGATAGCCGGCCGTGTGGAACGAGCTCGTACTTTGGAAAGCTGCACCTGCAGCTTGTCCCGAGCCGCTTTGTCCCATCCCGAACGCCTGGTTCGATTGGCTCATCGTTCCGCTGCCATAACCGGACCCGATCCCGGTCGCTCCGCTCTGCGACGGGGTGCGGGAATCCGAGCGCAAATAGCTGTCGTGGCCCGGCTGGTTGCCGCGGTAGTTCGCCGTATGGAACGAGCTCGTACTCTGGAAGCCACCTGCGGAAGATTGCGTGCCTCCGGCTGCCGCCGATTGAGTCTGGCCGCTCCCGTACTGGGATGCACGCTGCCCATACTGTGATTGAACCATTCCGATCGGCTGGAACGGCTTCTGGTTCTGGCTTCCGCGGTACTGGGACATAGACGACTGGTTACCCATGCTGCCTGCGGACGAACCATACAACGAGCTCGATTGTTGTTTATACACGGACGGGAATCCTCCTCGGAAAATAGAAAGTCTTCAATAAACGAATGTCGCGTATGGAACTGGGCGGCATCCTTTCGCTGAAGCCTTTACTAGTTTCTTCGGTTTGCGTTTTTTTATAGATGGAAGTCGTTTACTTCTTAGGAAGCAGTATCGAATCCTCGACTTTGATGCAGCGGTCCATAATCACTTCGATGCCCGCTCCGGCGGCAAGAGCCGCAGCCTCGTCGTTCGCGATGCCGAGCTGAAGCCAGAATACCGCAGGCTTATGCTTCATCGCAAGCGCATCCTTCGCTACGGAAACCGTATCTTCGCTGCGGCGGAACACATTCACGATATCGACCGGTTCCTCAATATCGGTCAGCGAAGCATAACTTTTCTCGCCAAGCACAGTATCGGCGTTCGGATTAACCGGAATGATCCGGTAGCCTTTCGCCTGCATCGCCTGAGACACCATATATGAAGTACGGTCCGGCTTGTCCGACAAGCCGACGACGGCGATCGTTTTCGTCTGCTGCAGCAATTCCTTGATCCGGTCGCGCGAAGGATTTTCAAATGCCATCTCTAATTCCCTCCAATTCAGCTTGAGACTATTCGTTCGTATAAGACAAAGCTTGCTTGCCTAATGCATTCCATGTTCCCAAAAACTGCTCTTTGTTCAGCTTCAACGACTTTTTGCCACTGTACGGATCGTTGACGTATACGTTCTCTTCGTCATAACCGACGAGCAGGACGGCATGCTCCATAAACGTCGTCTTGATCGGTCCGATCGGCGTATCCCATTCCACCCATTTCTGGGTTTCTTGAAAATTGATCGTCGTCCATATGACGACCGGCAGCCCTTCCGCGATCTGACGCTCGATGGCATCGAACTCCATTCCGGTCATATCGATCGCTGTCGGCACGTACTCCTTCAAGGTGGGAAGCAGCGCTCCGTGATAAATCCCGAACCCGCGCGATTTGCCGGTAGCATCGCCGACATACCCGGTGTTCGGGTTGCCCCAATAAGCGATAGCTCCTTTCTCCCAGCGAATCGGAGTCGGATCTTTAATCATCTCGCGGTACAGCTCCATCTTATCTTTGTCGACGCCATAGTAGTTGAGCAGCATCGTGAGGCTGACGATCTCGCAGCCGGCGGGCAGCTCGGGGAGCTGCCTGACTAGCGGAGCGTCCAGCATGGCGGAAGCGGGCTTCGGCTTTACCGGCTCGGGCTTCGCTTCGCTGACAGGAGGGGCCGGGGCGGCGCCCTCCGCCAATACCGCCGCGATCGGCTGCGCTTCCGTGAAAAAATCTTTTCCGGTCATTTTCGCATAAAGCAGCACGCTGAAAACACCGCTTGAAAACAGCAGCCCCACGATGAGAAATGTCGTGAACAAAACTTTGACCATATTCATGATGATCATCATTCGCTACCATCTCATTCGCTTCGTTGTAGGTGATTCGTTAGTTGGAACAGTGAGCCGGCCGCAGCAGGCCCGACTCAGTCGATCAATTGGACGTCGGCGCCGATCGATTTCAGATGCTCGAAGTAATGCGGATACGATTTGGCTACATGGTGAGCGTCCTTAATCGTCAAGCCGCCTTTGGAACGAAGTCCGACGACAGTAAGCGCCATAATGACCCGATGGTCATAGTGGGCGTCGATCTCGACTCCGCCTTCCACGCCTTCCGGCTTGCCGTGGACGATGATCTCGCTTTGGCGTTCCTCGACGTCCGCTCCGGCTTTGCGAAGCTCGTTCAAGTAATCGGTAATGCGATCGCATTCTTTGTAGCGCAAATTTTCTACATTATAGAAACGCGACGTTCCTTTCGCAAATACGGCTGCGGCTACCATCGCAAGCACCGCGTCGGTAAAATGGTCCCCGTCGAATTCGACCGCCTGCAAGCTGCCGTCGCCTTTAATGTGAACGACGCCTCTCTCGTGTGTAAGCGGTACGTTCATCGCCCGCAGCACGTCGACTACCGCGCGCTCTCCCTGCTTGCTCTCTTCTTCGAGACGAAGTACGCGGACATCGGACTGCGTAACCGCAGCAGCAGCAAGAATCGCCGCCGAGCCGGGATAATCGCCCTGCACGACATATTCCTTCGCTTCATAGCGTTGCCTTCCGGGTATGCGATAATGCATCAGATCGTCGCTCGCCTCGATCCGGATGCCGGCTTGCCGGATCACTTCAAGCGTCTGGCCGACGACGACTTTCGATTTCAGATCGTGAAGCACCTCAATTTCGCTGTCCTCATCAAGCAGAGGCGTCATGAACAGCAGGGAGCTCAAAAATTGCGAGCTGACGTTGCCCGATACTTGAATCCGCCCGCCCTTCGGCTGGCCTCCGCGGATCGTGATCGGCAGCTTGCCGTTGTTGTGCTCGACACGAACGTTCATCTGCTCCAAAGCGGTGATCAAGTCGTCATGCGGACGTTTGCCAAGCGAATCGGGATATGTATTCACGAACGTAAGCTCCGGGCAAAACGCCGCGACCGACATGAGGAATCGCAGTACCGCACCCGCATTGCCGACATTCAGCTCGGAAACCTGCTTCGGATGGCGGCCGAAGCCGCGGATCGTCATCGTGTCGCCCTCTTCGATCAGTTCCGCTCCGAGATCGCGGATACAACGGCGCATCGCATCGCTGTCCTCGCTGTGCGCCGGATAACGGATCGTGGTTGTCCCTTCCGCCAGCGCCGCTACGAGCATATACCGGGTCGTGTAGTTTTTGGAGGAAAGGGCGTTGATTTCCCCGTTTAATACCGGGGTAGGTTTTACTATGGCTTTCATCTTACTGTCATCTCTCCCTCTGCGATGTGGGCGTCAGATCGCTCGACCGACGCAATAGCCGATATACGATAATCCAATTCCGAGTACGTAACTTGCCGTTATGTATCCGATAAGCGCGCGGTAGCGCGACTTCCTGGCTAGTCCCACGATTTCCAGCTGCAGCGTGGAAAAGGTGGTCAGCGCCCCCATAAATCCGGTTCCGGCAAGCAGCAGATCAGGCTTGCCCCAGTCTCCGCCGATGAGCAGTCCGAGCAGAAAGCAGCCGGTCAAGTTTACTGTCAGTGTACCATACGGGACGCTGCTTTGGAATCGTTCCCCCATCTTTTTGGATATGTAATAGCGGGCTATGGCCCCGCAAAATCCGCCAGCCGCAACCAGAGCAACGTTACCCCACATTACACCGCTTCGCCTCCGCTCTTCCTAGCTTCCGCAAGACGGCCGCCCGCCCAGGCGAGCAGCAGCCCGCCCCACAGGCTGGTCATGACGTAAACCGCCGCCATCCACCCGTGTCCGCTGTCCAGAAAGTGAACCGTCTCTGCTCCGAATGTGGAAAACGTCGTATACGAGCCGACGAAGCCGGTCGTCACCGCGATACGTTTCCGTTCGGACCAGCCCAGCCGCAGCGCGCCTCCGCCGGACAGCCAGCCCAGCGCGAAGCTGCCTGAGAAGTTGCACAGCAGCGTTGCCAGCGGGAACAGAGCCGGATCGGCATACGGATCGACAGCCAGACTGACCCCGTAACGCACCAGTGCGCCAAGCACTCCGGCAAGTCCGATGAACAGAACCGTCATATCATAACACCGTCTCCCTTGATCGTATCTTCCCTGCCTGGAAAAAGGAACGCTTCCCGGACCATAAACCGCGACTACACGAGCGCCTTCCGGACCTTCCCGACGATTTCGTCCGCGATGCTTTCCGGCGTTCTCCCGGTCGTATCAATACGCAGATGAGCGAAATCGTAAGCCGTCTTGCGCTTTTCCAGAAGCTCCGGCACCGAGGCCGCAGCGTTCCCTTTCAATAAAGGACGGTTCGGGTCGTTCTGCACGCGTTCCAGGATCGTCTCCACACTGGCGGTAAGCGCGACCACAAGCCCGTTGCCGAGCATAATGGCGCGGTTCTGTTCGGCTAATACGGCGCCTCCGCCGGTCGCCACGACTTGTCCCTCGCGGCCTTCCAGTTCCCGGATCAGCGCATTGGTTTCCGCCTGGCGAAAATACGGCTCTCCCTGACCGGCAAATAATTGCGGGATGGTGGCGCGCTCCGCCGTTTCGATCGACGTATCCAGATCGACCTTGCTCCAGCCGAGCCGTTCCGCGATCAAGGACGCCACGGTCGATTTGCCCGTCCCCATAAACCCAACCAGCACTATGTTCCGGGCGTTCATATCCCGCTCCCCCTTCTTGTCATTTCCTATCTATCATAACGGGTAAACCCCGGAAAGGGAAGACTCCCGGCCCTTCCGTCCCCGCACCCTTACAGGCACAACGGCACCCCGGCTTGGAACGCCGCTTCACTGTTTTATAGCGTTTCCGATAAACCGGGCGGTTTTATCCGGGTTCGCTACGATATAGATCGATTCGATCCGGCCCTCCCGTATGTGGAAAGTGACGATCCATACGTCATGCTGCCGGTGCTGAACGAACCCCGGCGCGCCATTGACCATCCGCCATTCGCCGCGGAATTCGACGGCGTATTTTTGACGCAGCCCTTCGAAAAAACGCCAGATCCGGTCCGGACCGAGAATCGGATTCACCGCGGCGCGCACCTTGCCTCCGCCGTCGCTGAGCAATACTGCTTCAGGCGCGAGCAGCTCCAGCATTCGGGCCACGTTGCCCGTGCTCATCGCTTCGACGAAACTTGCGACCATCTCCTGCCGATGGCTCGGATCGCTCTTCGTTTCGATTTCGGGATTTTCGCCGATCTTGTTCTTCGCACGCCGGAAAATCTGCCGGCAATTCGCCGACGATTTGCCGACGATATCGGCTATTTCCTCATACTCGTACCGGTACACTTCGCGGAGCAAAAAGACGGCACGTTCCGTCGCAGACAACTGCTCGAGCATAAGCAAGTACGCGGTGGATATCGATTCCTTCAGCATATACATATCGTAAGGATCTTCCGGCCGGGCGCTCGTATCGATCGGCTCCGGCAGCCACGGGCCAACGTACGTCTCCCTTTTGGCCGCCGCCGATTTTATCCGGTCCAGGCACCGGTTCGTCGCCATTTTGCATAAATACGATTTGATATTCGTCACCTGCGACACATCGAGCCGCGCCACCGCCAGAAACGTATCCTGGACGATATCTTCGGCATCCGCAGCGCTGCCCAGCATCCGATACGCGAGTGAGAACAATAAAGGCTTGTAGGAGGTGTACCATTGTTCCGTTTCAATCCGCAAAATCGCCAGCTCCCTTTCATGGATCACCATTCACCGAGTTTTTCCCATCTATACAAGACGAGCGAAAGCGGCCGGATGTGACACGGAAAACTGCTCTTTCTTTAGAAAACCGCACCGCAACGCAAAAGATTTGTGAATAATTCCCAAGGAGAATAGTAATGATTATTAATACACTTTTTTTCATTTCAAAGGAGCTGAACGGTATCGATGCAATCGGCTGCGTTTCCTAGGCCGCCCGGCAACCGGCTGGAGCAAATCTTAAGTCCAAGCCATTCGTTATGCAAGGATGATGTCATCTGGGTGCTCGAATATGTGAAAAAAAAGGTGGCCGAGCAAGATCCCCGGTTATTGGATCTCCCCCAGCCACGCTTGCTGAAAAACTTTCAAAACTATGCCGATGCCGCCACGATGCTTCTCCAGCGAAGACCGAGCTGCGTCAATGAAGCCGAACGGCTGCGGGCTTCGCTGATGGAAGCGACCTACGGGCTGTGGCAGACGCCGGAACCGGCACCCGGCAAAGCTTCAAATTCCGATTAATTCATCCACTGGAAGTGGAACGAACCTTCCTTGTCCACTCTTTGGTACGTGTGCGCTCCAAAGTAATCCCGCTGCGCCTGCAGCAAGTTGGCCGGAAGCCGCTCGGAACGGTAGCTGTCGTAATAAGCCAGCGCGGACGCGAAGCAAGGCGCCGGAATTCCCCGCGATACGGCAACGGAAACGACTTGTCTCCACGCATCCTGGTAAGACTCCACGACATCTTTGAAATACGGGTCGAGAAGCAGGTTTTTGAGGCCCGGCTCAGCGTCATACGCTTCCTTGATGTTTTGCAGGAAGCGGGCGCGGATAATGCAGCCGCCGCGGAATATCATGGCGATATTGCCATAGTTCAAATTCCAGCCGTACTCGTCGGAGGCTGCGCGCATTTGAGCGAAAC
This sequence comes from Paenibacillus sp. MAH-35, assembly GCF_058135425.1. NCBI lineage: Bacteria > Bacillati > Bacillota > Bacilli > Caryophanales > Paenibacillaceae > Paenibacillus > Paenibacillus sp. MAH-35. Next base: position 312,194 of record NZ_JBYUPU010000006.1, on the reverse strand, counting down.
CTTGCGCGTACGAGCAAATTTTGCTGGCGTACAACGCTTTGCGAACCGCTTCGATGAAGGCGCCCTTCTCGGGAGCAGCCGGCAGCTGCTGAGGTCCTTTGAGCAGTTTGCTTGCTTGTACGCGCTCGTCTTTAATCGCCGACAGCATCCGTGCGAATACCGATTCGGTAATGATCGAGAGCGGAACGCCGAGGTCGAGGGCGCTTTGGCTTGTCCATTTGCCCGTCCCTTTTTGTCCGGCTTTGTCCAAAATAACGTCGACCATCGGTTTGCCCGTATCCGGGTCCGTCTTGGTGAAAATATCGGCGGTAATCTCGATCAGGTAGCTGTCCAGCTCGCCTTTGTTCCATTCCGAGAAAATTTCGTGAAGCTCCTGCGTGCTCAGTCCAAGCACGTCCCGAAGCAACTGGTACGCTTCGCAGATCAGCTGCATGTCGCCGTACTCGATGCCGTTATGAACCATCTTGACGTAATGGCCGGCTCCGTCCGGTCCAATATACGTGCAGCAAGGATCGCCGTTCACTTTGGCGGAAATCGCGGTCAGAATCGGCTCCACGAGCCGGTATGCATCTTCCTGGCCGCCCGGCATAATGGCCGGTCCCTTCAGAGCGCCTTCTTCGCCGCCCGATACCCCTGTACCGATAAACCGGATGCCTTGAGCTTCGAGATCCTTGTTGCGGCGCTGCGTGTCCGGGAAATAAGCGTTGCCGCCGTCGATCAAAATATCGCCTTCCTCAAGCAGTGGAACCAACTGGGAGATCGTATCGTCCGTCGGTTTTCCCGCCATCACCATCAGCAAAATTTTGCGGGGGCGCTCCAGCGATTGGACGAACTCTTCCACGGAATAGGTCGGAACTAGATTTTTGCCTTTCGCTTCGTTGCTGATCAGATCGTCCGTCTTCTCACGGGAACGATTATAGACAGATACCGTAAAGCCGCGGCTTTCGATATTAAGCGCCAAGTTTTTGCCCATTACGGCCAAACCGACGACTCCGATTTGTTGTTTTGACATCGTTAATCACCCTTATCCGAGAGTATGTATGAAGCCCGCATTCGATGCGGCACTTCATTATTCTATCCCATTTTCATCAAATTGTCATAGCCCCAAATCCGCCGTCGACCCGCAGCAGCGATCCCGTAACGAATCCGGACGCTTTTTCGGAGGCCAAATATACGGCGGCACCTTGCAATTCGTGCGCTTCGCCGAACCGGTTCATCGGCGTATGGGTCATGATCGAGGCGATCCGTTCCGGCGACAAAATTTTGCGGTTTTGCTCGGCCGGGAAGAAGCCCGGAATGATGGCGTTGACGCGGACGCGGCTCGGAGCGAATTCGCGCGCCAAGTTTTTGGTCAGGTTGTTGACGGCCGCTTTGGACGCCGAATAGGTGAATACGCGGGACAGCGGGGGCTCCGAGGAGACGGACGAGATGTTGATGATGCTGCCGCCTTCGCCGCTCTCCACCATATGTTTGCCGAATACTTGGCACGCCAGCATAACGCCTTTCAGGTTAACGTCCATGATGGAGTCCCATTCTTCTTCGGTAATCTCAAAAAACGGAGTGGCGCTGTTTTTGCCCGGACAGTTCATAAGCACGTCCACCCGGCCCGTCCATGCCAGCACCTCGGCCAGTACCCCGCGAAGCTGCTCCGCATCGGTCGTATCGGCGCTGAAGCTTTTCGCTTTGGCACCGGTTTCTTGAACCTGCGCTACCACCTGCTCGCATTTCTCCAAATTCCGGCCGACGATCGCCACATCCGCTCCGTGACCTCCGAGCGCAATCGCCATAGAACCGCCAAGCGTGCTGTTTCCGCCGATAATGACTGCTGTTTTCCCCGTTAAATCGAATAAATTCATCCCGTTTCCCTCCCGATATGTAGATCCAATTGATTTATAGAGGATGTTCAAAAAGTCCACTTTTGATCGGTGCTGAAAACCGGACTTTTTGAACTCGCACTTAGGAGCGCAATTCGCCGCCCACATGCCTTTTCTGAAAAGCGGCGATCGCGTCGAACGACCCTTTCAGTTGCTGGTAAACGTCGGCGTAGAGAGACGTCAGCTCGCGGTAAACCGCATGGTTGACCGCATTCGGCTCGTGGCGGATACTGGAGCGCACCCAGCCGTGAATCGACGAGAAATCGCGAATTTCCCCGAGCGCGAGCAGTCCGAGCTGAGCGGCCCCGAGACCGGAGCTTTCGATCGAGTCGGGTACCGTCACTGGCGTATCGAGGACGTCCGCCATCATCTGTCTCCAGAAAGCGGAACGGGCGAAGCCGCCGGAAGCGCGAATTTCTTGGGTCGGTCCCCCGACTTCCTCGAGCGCCATGGCGACCGAATGAATCCGGTAGACGACTCCTTCCAGCACGGACCGGATCATATGCTTCTTCTCATGGAAGAGCGACAGTCCGAAAAAGACGCCGCGCGCGTTGGCGTTCCAATAAGGAGCCCGTTCCCCGGCGAGCAGCGGCAGGAAAATAAGCCCATCCGACCCCGGGGCGACCTGTTCGGCGATCGAAGTCAAATAATCGTACGGGTCCATCCCCCGGCGGCGGCCTTCTTCCGCTTCAAGCGTAGCGAGCTGGTCGCGCACCCAGCGGAACATGATGCCGCCGTTATTAATCGCGCCGCCTACGACCCAGAAGTCTTCCTTCAGCGCGTAACAGAACAGACGGCCCTGCGGATCGGTAAGCGGCTCGTTGACCGTTCCGCGCACGGCTCCGCTTGTCCCGATCGTAACCGCGTATACGCCCGGCTCGAAGGCGCCTACGCCGAGATTGGCGAGAACGCCGTCGGAAGCGCCGACCACGAAAGGCGTATCGGCGGGAAGTCCCATCTCAACCGCGTAGGCCGAAGACAAGCCCGTCTCGATATGCGTCGTCGATACCGGCTCGGACAGCTGGTCCCGCGACACGCCGGCGATACGCAGCGCCTCCTCATCCCATTCGAGCTGGCGCAGATTGAACAATCCGGTGCAGCTGGCCAGCGAATAGTCGATCACGAATTTGCCGAACAGTTTGGCAAAGACGAATTCTTTGATCCCGATAAACTTATAAGTCCGGTTGACCAGCTCCGGCTCGTAACGGTTCATCCACATCAGCTTCAGCAGCGGCGACATCGGATGAATCGGCGTCCCCGTATTCCGGTAGATGCCCATGCCGTTCATTTCGTTTTTGAGCGGCGCTACGAGATCGGCGCTGCGGTTATCCGCCCACGTAATACAGCGCGTAAGCGGTTGAAGCTCGCGGTCGACCGCGATCAGGCTGTGCATCGCCGAGCTGAACGAGACGCACAGGACGTCGGAGCCGGATATGCCGGCCTTGGCGATCACCTCGCGGATGCCGCGGACAACGGCTGCGAAAATCTCAAGCGGATCTTGCTCCGCCCGGTCCGGCGTCGGCGTATACAGCGGATATTCGATCGAATGGCCGGCGATCACCCGGCCGTCCCGGTCGATGACGAGCGTTTTGGTGCTCGTCGTGCCGATATCGGCGGCTACCACGTATCGTTTGGAGCTGCAGTTAACGGTCATTTCGGCAAATACCCCTCATCGTCGAACTGCAAATCGTAAGGCTCCGTCAATATTTCGATATCCGGATGTTTTCTCGCTTCCTCGAGCAGGTTGACGGATATTTCAATCTCCCCGAGATGGAGCGTATCGCGAATCCGGACCATCTTGCATGTCGTGTAGTCGAGAATATTGCACGTTTTGACGGCGGCTTTGATCGCGTAAAAATCGCTTTCGAACGTCGTCGCCTGCTTCGTCGGCGCACATACCGTCGAGGTTAACCCGTTGGCGTAGGTGGCCGGCCAATCCGTTTTGTCCACCAGCCGCTGGGTCGTAAAGTCCGCCGTTCCGACACCGTTCGCGTTGCCCTTCGTCTCCGGCGTCAGGTCAAGCACGACCATCTTCGATACGTCGGGCCCGCCGTGGGCGTAAGGGGTCGGGTACCGGCCCGTAATGTTCGGGTCCATCCCGTCGCCGCTAATGTTTTTGCCGATATAGTCGATCACGAGCACATCGATCTGGTCGAACAAGATTTTCGGCAGACGCGATTTCGCTTCCTCGAGCAGTTGCTCCTCGCGGTGTTCGATATCCGCGGCCGGTAGCACCTCGACGCGGCACGTTTCGTCGTAAGCATTCTCCACAAGCGCTACGCCGAACAAGATCGGCAGCTTGTCGAGCATAATCTTCGCCATCGCCGGAACGTTCTCCGCCATATATTTAAATCCGAGCTGATGACACGCCTCGGCGCCTTTCTGCTTGCCGAGACCGATGGCGATCATCTTCATAATCCCGCTTTCGATCCGTCCGCGGAAGGCGGTATGCGGCTTCACCCGGTTAATGACGACGATCGCGTCGGCTTCGTAGGCGTATTTATCGATATACACCGGCAAGCCGTTCGGCAGCTCGTCGATCTTGACCACTTCCATCGAGGATAAGATGGGAGCGCCGGCCGATTCCTCGGTAACGCCGAGATGATGCAGCACCTCGATCTGGCCTTGGGCGGTGGCGCCGCCGTGACTGCCCATGCAAGGCACGATGAACGGCAAGCCGCCGGCTTCCTTGATCGCATCGATCGTAATCCGCGTAAATTCGGCGATATGCGCCACGCCCCGGCTGCCTACGGCAACGGCGACCCGCTGTCCGGGCTTGATCGTCTCGATCGCTCCCGGCTTCTTCAACTCTTCGCGCAGAGCCCCTTCAATATCGTCGACCTTAGTTGCATCAAACTTCTGACGAATCCGTACCATTTGGGGTATCGGAATATCGTCCAGCAATGTCCGTAAAATGCTCATCCCTGCTGCCTCCCTCTCATCCTACTATCTGTCAAATCCCCCTGACCGATTCACGCACGAGCAGTTCCGTCTCGACATACAGCGTCTCCTTCGACGGATACCCCTTCTCGATAACCCGCAGCAGCTTCTCCGCTCCGATCCGGCTGATCGTCTCGACCGGACGCTTCACGGTCGTAAGCGCGGGGGATAAAAACGCGGAAAACACATCGTCGTCGAATCCGGCGACGGAAATATCGCCCGGCACCGAAAGTCCGTGCTCGGCGATCGCCTTCATCGCCCCTACCGCCATCTCGTCGCTGGAGCAAAATACCGCCGTAGGCAAAGGCGTGCGCGTAAGCAGCTCCTGCATCGCCCGGTAGCCCCCCTCAAGCGTATAACCGCCTACGACGTCGTAACGGCGATCAGGTTCCAGACCGTATTGCCGAAGCGCTTGCAAATAGCCTTCCTTACGGGCATGCGAAGATTTAAACGTGACCTTGCCTTCAATAACCGCAATGCTTCGGTGGCCTTGCAAGATCATATGCTCCACTACGCGGAACACGCCGGCCCGGTCGTCGGCCAGAACGTTGACGGCGGATACAGGCTCGGCATTCCGGTTCAGAACGACAAGCGGAATGTTCTTCTCGGCCACATACGATATGAACGCTTCGTCCCGGTCGCTCTGGCTCATGACGATGACCCCGTCGAACGTCTTGCGGGTGACCCCGGCAAAGTTGCCGTCGTAATCGTCGATCGAGTTCACAATCAGATGATACTTCGATTGAACCGCGCCATGAACGCCCTTAACCGTCTCGTGAAAGAAGTTGGACGACGTTCCTTTCGACAACGTGGAAAAAAACAAGCCGATGTGGTAAGAACGGGCGAGCACCAGACTTTTGGCGCTGTAATTCGGCGAGTAGTCGAGCCGCTCCGCCAGTGCCCTGATTCTCCGCTTCGTTTCCTCGTGAATGAGCGGGCTGTCGTTCAGCGCCCGCGACACGGTCGTGTGCGACACGCCGGCCATACGCGCAATATCTTTGATCGTTACGGACATCCTACCACCTCTTGTCGCCTTGATTTTAGCACATCTATGCACACGTTAACAAGAGCGAATCCGCAGCCGCTTTTCCGGTCTAACGATCAATCGGGCCCCCTCGTTCCCCTGCATTCGCACGCAAGAAGCCGGACAGCGAAAACGACCATCTCCCCGGTGCTCTGGCACGGCTGAGACGGTCGTTACGTCATTGCTCTACTGTTCATTTACATCTCCAGCTGCAGCATTTCGCTGCGCATCTCCTTTAGACGTTCTTTACTTTCGGCGGCTTTTTCCTCATCGTTGTCTTGCAGCGCTTCGTGCAGGATCGCCAGCTCGTAATCCAGCTCCAGTCGCAGCACCGCCACCCGTTCTTCCGCCCGTTTCGATTTAAACGCTTGAACCATTTCGTCCAGCGTAACGACAGGCTCTTTCTGGAACAGAATTTTGTGCTCGACTCCCGATATTTCCACCATGCGGATAATTTCCCCGAACATGATGTTCTCGATTACAATTTGCCGCTCCCGGAACCGTTTGACGATAGCGTGGCCGCGGGTGTCTCCGATCATCTTCTCCATCAGCTCGGACAGCTTCTCGTCCTTGAACGAATAATCGCCGACGATTTTGTAGCGGTCCCCGATCCGCTGGAATTTCAGCTTGATCAGCTTGCGGCCCGTACGGATCGAGATGACGAACTGCTGATCGTTCTCGTTCCAGTACAAGGAGTAGCCTTCCTGAATGAGCGACTTGATAAAGTTGCGGATTTGCCGGCGGTCAAAACGCAACTCCAGGTTGCAGTACTCTACTTCATAACTTTTGTTCACGGCAATCCCTCCTACACAATGAACACCCTTGTCATTACTATAAACCGTCTTTCGGCGTCCGAACCGGACGTACGGGCTGTGGATTGAATCGTTGTCGCGCTGAAAGTCTGCTTTAGGCTTGCACCCCGTTGATCAATCGCTGCACTTTTTGACAGAATGTTCAGACAACTTTGCCGCTTACTTTTATCTTATTATGGATCATATGATTTAGCAACTTGGATTATTGATTATTTTTAAAGCAGACGGGTAAAAAATTCGGAGCGCTTGCACTCGCCGCCGGACAGGGCAGACGGTTCGAAATACAAAAAACCCCCTTCCCTGCGTACCGCAAGGAGGAGGGTTCCCGGGATCAGCTCTCGTTTGGCCGCAGCACGACGGAGCCGAATCCGAGTAAAATGACCGCAAACAGCACAAGAATGCCAAGCTTCAAAGAAACCCCGGCCAGAGACTCTCCGGCCGCCAGTTGCCGCAGCGCATCGATCGCCCACCGCTGCGGCACGATATTGGACAGCTTCTGCATAAACTCCGGAGTCAGCTCGACCGGCCAGAAGCAACCGCCCAGCATGCATGTCGGCGTGATGATCAGCGAATTGATCGCGCCAAGATGATTCGGATTCCGGACCAGGCCGGCGATCGTACAGCCGAGTCCCATAGCGGCGAGCAGGAAAAACTCGATCACCAGGAAATGAAGCCAGAATCCGACCCCGTAATCGAACCCGAGGGCGTACCGGGAGAACACAAGCACGATCACCGTCTGAATCGTACCGATCGCGAAGCTGCCGATAAAGTTGCCGGCCGCGATCTCCCATGCACGAACCGGCGCAGTGTACATCCGGGTCATCGTCCGGTTTCTCTTATCTTCCACGATCGACGCCACGGAGCTGGTCACCAGACTTAGCATAAATACGAGCAAAATCCCCGTAGCCATATCCACTGCCGGATTCACTTCCAGACCGAGATCGGTCTTCGTTACACCGACCTGCTTGGTTTGCTGCTGAATCCAAATGCGCTCGACCGTCCCTAGCAGCTGCGGACCGGCTGATCCCGCTTCCTTCGCATACGAAACCGCCTGGTTCATGCTGCGGATCGTCTGCTCGACGGCCAGCTTCAGCCCGAACGTCTCCTCGTCGACCCGCATCTGAAGCATCTCGACTTCGGCCCCGCCTCCTTGCAGCAGCCGTTCTCCGAACCTATCCGGGATCAGAATCGCGGCAGCCGCCTTATTTTCCGATACGGATTGCCTGGCAGCCTCGGCAGACGGTGCAGCTGCGAGCTTGTATTCCCCGGAATCGGCCAGGGCGGAGATCACATAACCGCCGAGTCCTTCCCGATCCCCGTTCACGAAGGCCACGGTGGGTTGCGACGAGCCGGAGCCGAGGAAACTGATGACGAGCGCTACGATCAATGAAGGAGCGAGAAGGAAGGTCAGGATGCCTTTCTTGTTCCCGAACGTACGACGTATGAGATTAATTGCGATCGCTATGCTATTCATATGATTAAAATCCCGCCTTCCGGTATACAGCGAACGAAACGGCGAGCAGCCCGCCGGCGATCGCCGCGAGTACGGTCAGATGGCCGGCTACAATATCGGGGCCGAAGCCCTGCATAATCCGGGTAATACTGTCCGAAGCCCAGTAGCTGACCGTGAAATAACCGAGTTTTTGGAGCATTCCGTCAACCGGCATAAACCCTCCGCTAAGCAGCGTCATCCCGATAATAACCGCCTGGAACAAGCCGACCGCCGCTTTGTACGTTTTGGCGATGATGGCGATCAAGAGGGCCAGGCTCATGGAAGCGGCTATCGTCAACAAAATGACAGCCGCCAGCATCCCCCAGCTGTCACCCCAATCGACCCCGTACAACAGCGACGTGCCCGCAACGATAACGGCCGCCTGTACGACCGCAAGAAATCCTTGTCCCGCCATTTTACCGGCCAGCACGGTCGCAGGCTTGACAGGCAGCGTTCCCAGCCGGGCCAGCGTATGCTGCTCTTTCTCCGTAGTCAGGCTGATCGCCGCCATCATCCCCGCATAGAGCAGAAACATAATCAGCTCCGCCGCAGCGTAATATTGCAACGCGGATACAGCGGTATTCGCCTGGTTCAGCGAACCGGCCAGCACAAAACTTTCGCCTCCGGCAGGAACGGCGGCGGGCGGGCGCACCGCAGAAGCCGCAGCGGACGGAATCGTCAAATGAACGGATTGAATTGTATTGGTCTGGTCGATAAACGTTTGCAGCACATGCTCGGCCGTCGTATTACGGGTGCGGCTGGGTCCGTACAGAAACTCCCAGCTCGCCGGCTCACCCCGCAGGACGGACTCGCTGAACTGCTCCGGAATGACCAATCCGAAGTCGGCTTCCCCCGACTTTATGGCCTCTACGGCCGCTTCCCGTGAAACGGCCGGCGACGGCTGCAAATACTTGGACAGATCCGGACTTCCCAGAAATGCTTGAACGCCTTCCCGCAGCGCTCCCTGATCCAGGCTTGCGACCGCCAGCCGGACAGGAGCGATCGTACGGTCGTCTTGACTGAATATATCTTTCAACGCGCTGCCGAGAATCAGAATGAGCAGAAACGGCAGGGCGAACAACACGAAATAAAACGACCGGCTCCGGAGCATCCGCCGGATCTCGCAGAGGACTACCGTCCACAGCTGCATAACGGTTCCTCCCCCTAGTCGCGCAGTGTACGCCCGGTCAAAGCCAGGAACACTGTCTCCAAATTCGGCTCAATCCGGTTTAACGTCTGAATCGCCACTTCATGTTTCGATAAAATAAACAAAATATCTTGCAAGTAGGACGAAGAGGAAGGCAAATAAACGGCCAGTTCATCGCCTTCGACCAGAACTTTCTCTACGCGGCTGTGCCCGCGCAGCTCTTCGACGGCAGCAGCGTTCACCCCGCCGGTCCCGATCACCACCTTCTCCTCGCGCGCCAGCTGCCGGATTAACTGCTCCTTCGTACCGCTTGCGATCAGCCTCCCGTGATCCATAATGCCGACTCTGCTGCAGATTGCCTCGACTTCCTCCATATAATGAGTCGTGTAAATGATCGTGGAGCCCATCTTGTTCAGCGTCTTCACCGACTCGAGAATATGATTGCGCGACTGCGGATCGATGCCGACGGTCGGTTCGTCCATAATGATCAGCTTCGGGCGGTGTGTAATGGCGCAAGCGATATTGAGTCTCCGCTTCATCCCCCCGGAATAAGCGCTGGGCTTATCCTTTTGCCGGTCCAGCAGCCCGACGAAGCCAAGCGCCTCCTCGACCCGCTCCTCCAGCACCTTCCCCTTCAATCCGTACAGCTTGGCGAAAAATGTTACATTTTCCCGGGCGCTCAAATCTTCATAGATCGCCAACTCCTGAGGAACGACACCGATCCGCCTCTTGATCTCGAGCGGACTGCGCCGGACCGACTCCCCTCCGATCCGGATCTCACCCTGATCGGGCGCGAGCAGGCCGCACATCATTTTAATCGTCGTGCTTTTGCCGGCTCCGTTCGGGCCGAGAAGCCCGAAAATTTCTCCTTCGTTTACGTCCAGATTCAGATGATCCACCGATACCTGGCTACCGTATCGTTTCACCAGATCGCGAATTTGTATATATTCCATCGCTCCGCTCCCGTCTCTTGGTCTGCTTCGGTTTGCTTATGGTTCCATTGTATCCCTCCGCGGCCGAAACGGCAGGTAGAAAAAGTCATGAAACCGGGTGACGAAAGTCATATCCTCTCCGCCGGCTTCGTTTTTCCGTAGCGCCGCGCCCGAACGCCCGGGTATAATGAGGAAAGAAACAGATCGGAGGAAGTCGTTTTGCCATTGCCAGCCGTCCGCTACATGCTTATTCTCATCCCGTCGATCGCCGGGCTGTATGGAGCCGATATTTCCTCCTACACGGTATACGTCATTCATGCCCTCCTGCTTATATGGCTGGCCCAGGTGCGCGTCAAGCGGCACGCCCACACGGCCGGACAGCTCCTGCTGTGGGGCGAGATCCTATATTCCGGCTGGCTCGCCTGGACGTATGGCGGACTGTTCTACATGCTGCCCTTCTCCACGCTCGTATCCGTATACGCCGAACGGGGGCGGCAAGGACACGGGCTGATCGCAAGCGCGCTGTTCGTTCTATTGAACGTTTCGGTGGTAACGCTGCCCGCAAGCACCCGGATTGCCGTATGTCTCGCTTTTGCCGCTTTGGCGGCCGTGCTGCACCTGCTTCGCATCGCTTCCTCGGAGACGAGCAAAGCCGAGACCTACAACGACGAGCTCCGCCGCAAACATTACGAGCTGGAAGAAGCCCGCAACCGCATCGCCGATTACGCGGCGAAGGTGGAACACCTGGCGCAAACCGAAGAGCGCAACCGGATCGCCCGGGACATTCACGACGAGCTGGGGCACCGTCTCGTTCGCCTGAAGATGATGATGGACGCCGCTTGCGCGGTCATTCCGACCCGGCCGGAGAAAGGGTTCGAGCTTGCAGCCGAAGTGCGCGACCAGCTTGCGGACAGCATGGATATTTTGAGAAAGACGGTCCGGAATATGAAGCCCGGTGAGGCGAAAAGCCCGTATTCGCTCGCCGCTCTGATTGAGGAGCTGGGCAAGACGAACGGAATCGAGCTGTCGTTCGACACGGAAGGGATGCCGTATCCCCTCTATCCGAGCGAAGAAATCGTCCTTTACCGCAACGCCCAGGAAGCGGTCACGAATGCGATCCGCCATGGGGGCGCAGACCGTTTTCGCATCGCGATCCGCTACGGGCGGCAGAAGGTGGCGATGACAGTGTCCAACAATGGCACCGTCCCCGCTTCGATCTCGCGCAGGGGACTCGGGCTGAGCGGCATGGAAGAACGAATCAAGCTGCTGGGAGGGTCGCTCGAAATCGGCCTGGAGCCCGAATTTGCGGTCACTACGGTCATTCCCAGATCCCATAGAGCCGAGCCTCCGGCGGCGCATAAGGAGTAACAACCGATGAGCGACATTCGCCTGCTGATCGTCGACGACGATCCGTTTATTCGAGAAAGCTTGAAAATGATTTTGGAGCTGGACCCGGAAATTACGGTGGAAGGAGTATGCACGAACGGGGAGGAAGCGCTGCAATTCGTACAAAAGCACGGCGGTATAAACGTAGTGCTAATGGATATTCGCATGCCGGTCTGCGACGGCGTCGAAGGCACGAGGCGAATCAAAGCTTATAATACCGGCATCGCCGTGATCATTTTGACGACGTTCGACGACGACGAGTATATCATCGAAGCGCTCCGCAACGGAGCCGGCGGCTACTTGCTCAAAAACGTCGCTCCGGACCGAATCATCGACGGCATCAAAACCGTCGCCCGCGGAAACGTCCTGATCCACCCCGATATCGCCAAAAAACTGACCGTCTTTCTGAAGCCTTCCAACAAAGCGCCGAATGCCAAAAAATCGTTGGTGGAATACGGACTGACCGTCTCCGAGCAGCAGATCGTGGAGAAGATTGCCGACGGGCTGAGCAACAAAGAAATCGCCCGGCAGCTGCACCTGAGCGAAGGAACGGTCAAAAATTATATTACGGACATTTTGAGCAAGCTGGAGCTGCGCGACCGTACCCAGATCGCGATTTTTTATTTGAAGCGGTAAAGCCGCCCTCGCCGGGCGGCTTTTTCGGTCAGCGCGGGGGCCACAGCGCGGGATCGAGATTTTCGGTCGGGTACGATTTCCAGCCGAAGCTCGATACGAGCCAGCCTCCGTTGTATTTGGGAGAAAAGCGGATATTGTACTGGTAGTACGATTTGTTGCTGCCTTGGGCGAGAACGGTATATTCGTTGTCTCCTTCCAGCGGCTTGATCGTAAACCCTTTCTCGAACCGGCCGAAATATTCGTCCAGCGCCTTTAGCTTGTCCTCCGCGATCGCATAACCGCCTTCGACAATCGCGTATTTGCTCAGGCCGCCTTTCACTTTATCTTTCCAGTACGGCTTGATCAAATCCATATGAACGTAAAGCTCCCCGGTATGCTTCTCCTTCGTCAGCTCCGGATTGCCGACGTTGATCGGAATATTCTTGATATCTTTCCAGCGGATATACTCCGTCCCTTTATACAAATTGATCAAGGCCGGGTAGTTGACTTTCTCGTACTCGAAATTGTAGCGGATCAGCGTGTCCAGCGTAATCTCTTCGGGTACTTCGACCACCGGCGGAACGATCGGGGTTTCCGTACCCGTCCCGGTTCCTGTGCCGGTTCCTGTACCGCTTCCCGTATTCGTACCGGAACCTGTCTGGGGCGCGGCCGGCCGCTTCAATTTGATCGTCGTCGTACTCTCGTCCCAGCTTACCTGGGCGCCCAGCAGCTCTCCGATCGCTTTGAAAGGCAAGTAGCTGCTGCCGTCATAGATGAGCGGAGTCATGCCGCCGACTTTGTTGCCGTCGATCTCCACTTTGAAATCCGGACGCAGATAAGCCTCGACCTTCTGCAGCGTGTCCTTAGCGTAGACGCCAGCCGTAAACATAAGCCCCATCGCCAATGTTAATCCGGCTATCCGTTTGAAACGAATATGGTTCATCAATCTCACTCCTGTCCCGAACTGTTCTCGTATCAGTTCCTTCTTTATCCAGTTTCTATTATAGCTCAGGCTCGTTCCCCCGCATAGAAGGAGTTGACCGTTTGCGAACAATCGGCCGGTTGTTGTACTGTTAAGAGGAGCCGTTCGACGATCGATAAGTTATTTATTCAGGAGGTACTTATGACTGTCCTCGATGTTCCCGCGTTTGACGTTGCCGATTTTGAAGTGTTCGCAATTCCCGGGCTGGAGCCGCGTATGGAAGCTTTAATCTCACGCGTCCGGCCGAAGCTGACGAAGCTTGGCGAGGAGCTCGCTCCTTACTTGTCCGCGCTGTGCGGCGAGCCGATGTACCCCCATGTGGCCAGACATGCCAGACGGACGATCAATCCTCCGGACGACACATGGGTGGCGTGGGCGAATAACAAAAAAGGGTACAAAGCCCATCCGCATTTTCAGGTCGGACTGTGGTCGACACATTTATTCGTGCAGTTCGCCGTTATTTACGAAAGCGGCAACAAAGAAATTTTCGCCCGCAATCTGGAGAAGAAACTGCCCGCCATCCGCAAATCGATTCCCGGACATTTCCGCTGGTCAACCGATCATATGCAGCCTGAGTCCTCCGTACATAAGGATATGAGCAAACAAGACTTTGAGCGGATGATCGACAAGCTGCAGCGGGTCAAAAAAACCGAAGCGCTGTGCGGCATCCGCATCGACCGCAAAGATCCGGTATTGACCGATCCGGCTCTGCTGACCGACATCATCAAAGATACGTTCGACCGCGTCATGCCGCTGTACCGGATCGCGTTCTGACATTCATCCCGTATCATTCTCCAAAGTTTGGAACAAACTAAAACCGACCCGAACTTTGGAGAAGAAAGGTGATGAAGTACCATGAACGTTATTCCGACTGCCAAAAAGATCCCGCTGGGCCTCCTCGCCCTTGGCTTGACGGCTGCTCTGCTGGTCGTTCCCGGAGGCACCCCCGCTTCCGCGGCGCCGTCGCCCGAGATCGCCGTCTTGAACGAAGCGGCTCCAGATACCGAGTTTCACTCGCCCTCCGCCGCCCAGGATGAGAAAAAGCGGCGCAAAGGCTTCTTCTTGTTCGAAGATGCCGCCGCCGTCATCGGCGTGGACAAAAAAGAGCTGAAAAAGCAGCTTGAAGCCGGCAAAAGCATAGCGGATATCGCCAAGGCGAAAGGCATCGGGGAAGAGGATCTGATCAACCGGATGATCGCCATCCGGAACCAGAAAATCGACGAAGCCGTCCAATCCGGCAAATGGCCGCAGGACAAAGCGGACCGCATCAAACAAAAGCTGCCGGAGCACCTGAAAGCGATGGTCAACAAAAAAGACTGGAAGGAATGGAAAAAGGATAAGGAACGCCACCACAAAAAAGGGAAAGAGATGCAGTCCCATTCCGGCATTCCAAGTCATGAATCCATGATCTACTGATCGCTGCCATACCGAACACACGTCCAAACCGGCCCTGGGCCGGTTTTTTCTTTTGGCCGGAGCTTCTTCGGCGGCTCCCCTCCCCCGGCTACCATACCGAGGAACTGCCCGCGAAATGGTGTTAGTGGCGTACAAGACGTCATAAGAATGTCATAAACTTGTGATACGCTGAAGAATGACACTTTTAACCCCACAAGCAAGGAGGCCGTTCACCATGCCGCTTATCACGGACCGTCAACGCAAATGGCTGATTGCCGCAGCGATCGGCACCGTCGCGTTGGCCGCTGCCGCCCTGCCCTTTCAGCAGCCCGCCACGTCCGCTCAGACGAACGCCGGCTCCGCCTCCGGGACCCTTTCTTCCGGCGAAGAGCTGTACAAGCAGCACTGCTTGTCGTGCCATGCCGCAGACGGCGCAGGACGGGGCTCGAATCCGGCGCTGACGACAGAACGCTTCAAGAAAAAATACGGCACCTTCGAAGAGGCGTACGGCTATATCAGCACCGAGATGCCGCAAAACGCGCCGGCCACGCTCCGGGACGAAGACTACGAAGCGATCGTCAACTATGTATTGTCGCTTAACGGCATTCCGACGGAATTATCCGATATCGAAGCACATTGGGCCCGGGATTCGATCTTGTCGCTTCATCGCAAACGGGCCGTCGACGGTTATATCGAAGACGGCAAGCTGCTGTATAAGCCGGAGCAGAACATTACGAGAGCGGAATTGATAACGTATCTGGTCAAAGCCAAACAGCTGTTCCTCTCGAACGGCAGCGGTCCGGACATCACCGACATCGCCAAGTCCCCCTACAAAACCTACATCGCAACGGCAATCGAATACGGCATTGTCGACGGCTACCCGGACTCCACGTTCCGGCCGGACCAGGAAATTACACGCTCGGAGATTGCGGCGATCCTGACCCGAAGCGAAGCGCTGAACACGTCGGGACAAGACGGCGGGACGGCTGCGGCCTTTGGCGATGTCGAAGGTCATTGGGCGGAAGGCCTCATCTATGCGGCCGTTCGAGCTGAGCTGTTCGACGGTTATGATGACGGCACGTTCCGGCCGGACCGGCCGATTACGCGCGCGGAAGCCGCCGCCGTGATCGCGAGGGTGAGTCCGTAGCCGTTTACCGCACTCCCGAAGGCGATGGCGCAAAGCGGCCCTTCCCTGTTTGCATCGGATGTCCCGGGATGGTATTTTGGAAGAGGATCGCGAATCCTAGGATGATATTCATTTCTGCAGGTGAGAAGGAGGAGGCTGCACTTGGCTTCACATTTGACGGACACGACTGTACTTGGCAACGGCGTTCGGATGCCCTGGCTCGGGCTCGGCGTATGGAAAGTGACGGAAGGCCAGGAGGTCGAGCATGCGGTCCGGACTGCGATCGAAACCGGCTACCGCAGCATCGACACAGCGGCCGTATACGGCAACGAGGAAGGCGTCGGCCGGGCTATTCGTGATAGCGGCGTCTCCCGCGATGAATTGTTCGTTACGACGAAAGTGTGGAACGCCGACCAAGGCTACGACTCGACGCTGGCCGCATATGAGCAAAGCCTCGGCAAGCTCGGTCTGGAGTACGTGGACCTGTACCTGATTCATTGGCCGGTTAAAGGCAAGTATAAGGACACATGGAAAGCGCTGGAGCATCTGTATGAGCAAGGCCGCGTGCGCGCCATCGGCGTCAGCAACTTCCACGTTCATCATCTCGACGATCTGCTGCAGGATGCGGTGGTCAAGCCGATGGTCAATCAGGTCGAGTATCATCCCCGGCTCTCTCAGCGCCCGCTGCTTGCCTATTGCCAGAAGAACGGAATCCAGATGGAAGCATGGAGTCCGCTGATGCAGGGCAAAGAGCTGATCTCGCATGAGCTGCTTGTCGGCCTCGGCCAAAAATACGGCAAGTCTCCCGCCCAGATCATTCTTCGCTGGGACTTGCAAAACGGCGTCGTTACGATTCCGAAATCGGTTACGCCGTCGCGTATTCGCGAAAACGCCGATATTTTCGATTTCCAGCTGTCCGCGGAGGATATGGCATTAATCGACGGTCTCAATCTCGATACCCGCGTCGGTGCGGACCCGGACAACTTTAATTTCTAAAAAACGAAGCGGAATGACGAAGGGGAATCAGCATGTTAAGCTTTGAACAGAAACTGGCGATCATCGAATCGTTCGCCGAGCTGGAGCGCAAAGACGTCTCGCTCGGGCGCGTCAACTTCCAGTATCCCGGGAGCGTGCACGATAAGAAAAACGTCGTATATCATCTCCATCCGAACGGCAACGGCTTCGTATACGCCGGACTGCTTCCCGACTGCCCCGCGGACGACAAAGGGTTCGTCAACATCCGGGATCTGCCCGAGCATGAGCTTCGTTCCCTGATCGCGGACTCGATCCGTTCGCTGTCGACGGCGGCCGAACCGGCCCAAGCCAGCGGCCAGCGGCGCAGCGAACGATGGACCGGCACCGGCAACCAGTCGCTGACGCTGAAGTTCGAGGACGACTTCTGGTACATATTCGCCGGGCTGAACCTGGATTCGGTGTTCGAAACGTATGAGGAAGCGGTCGAATATTTGCAGGAGGAAGGGTTTTCCCGCTCCTGAACTTGTCCGCCGCTGTGGATGCATGAAGCCTAAGCCGGCCCTTACGACGGGCCGGCTTTTCGTGCGGCAAATACGGTGAATTCGTTAAATTTGTACACACAGTCTGCATCGGCGAACCCGGCCTCCCTCAGCCAGTCGAGCTGAGCGTGCAGCGGAGCGTTGCGATCCAGCTTTCTTCTCTCGATCGCCGATTCGATCGCCTCCGCCGGCAAGCCGCTGTCGTGAACGAACGCTTCCCAGCGTCTGTTGTACTCGGCGTCGAGCTGCGGCGTCGAACCCGAAGCCTGATCCGCATTTACGAAGACGCCTCCCTCATGCAGCAGTTCGTAGACGGTGCGAAACAACGCTCTCTTCTGTTCATGGGACAAATGATGGATTGACAGCGAAGAGATGACAGCGTCGTATTGTCCCCGGTACGAATAACTAGTATAATCAGCTACAATGCATTCGACCCGGGTGTCTCCTGCAAATCGGGTGCGCGCCTGCCCGATCATTTTATCGCTCAGATCGATCAGGGTCAGCCATGCTTCCGGAAACTTCCGTCTGGCGAATCCGGCGAACAGGCCCGTGCCTGCGCCCAGATCCAATATGCGCGGAGCCGGCTCGCCGGTCACGATCCAGGAGGCGGCCGTGTCGTAAAAGTCGTCGAAGCAAGGAATCAATCGTTTTCTCTGGCTGTCGTAACGGTCCGCCGCGCAATCAAATTGGTGTTTAACCATGTCGGACATCCTGACACCTCCCTGTATGTGTTGAACGGTGTGCTTGTCAATTTCAGTATATAAAACCGGATTTCCAACAGGAAATATATAAATCGTATTAACGTTATAGGAACTGTCTATACGGCTCTGCCAAGCTGCCGATCAAGGCTCCGCAATCATTCCTATGTACTTTATGGAAAAGCTGCGCTTTCCGAGCTTTCTCTTACCCCAAAAAGCAGCGGCATACGCGAACAATATGGGTATAGACATATAGGGGGGATTCCAATGAAGCCATTTTCAAACCGTTATATGCCGGAGAGGCTCGTAACTCCGCTCCAGCAAGGTACTTTATACATCGGCAAAGACACGGCCTTAAAACGGCTCGTATTCATATACGAAATTCCGTATCAGGGGGAAACCGGCAAGTCCGGAGCGATCGCCGGGCTGAGCAAAGCATCTCACGGCCTTCACCAGCCGGAATTTATGCACGTTCTGGATGTCGAAGTCGGAGAGGAGCAGCTGCGCGCCGTCCTGAATTATAAGGAAGGCCGCCCGCTGCGCGAATTCATTCAGGAGCATCCGTTGTCCTTTAAGGAAGCCGCTTCGATGGTCGGCGATTTCGGTGCGGCTCTGCTGGATGCGGCGGAGCAAAGACCGCTCGACTTCTCGCTCGAGGCCGGCAATCTATGGGTTACCGAGGAGATGCGGATCAATGTCATCGATACGTGGAACGCCCCTTCCTTCAAGGATAGGCTCGTCAAACATTTAAGCGGGCTTTTGTACCAGCTCGTCGTCGGTTCGCTGGTCGTGCCGGCGGAAGCCGGCACGTTCTCCGCCCAGCTCCGGCAGGCGATGCGCCACGTTCCTTCCCCGTTGAAGGAAACGGCGATTACGGCTTTAACGGATGGCTGGCAGGAAAACATTACGGCCGCCGATCTCGTCCGCATCGTCTCGGATATGCGCCCGGGAATCGTTCAGGGGGACAACCGGCCGGGCGATTCGCTCGCTCCCCCGCTGCCTTCGCGAAAAGAACCGCGATCCCCCTCCTCCGAAGCTCGCGAGCGCCGTTATGAACCTGTGCCCGATGACGACGAGGATGACGGCCAGGCGGGGGCCGATGAGACGGATGCGGCTGTTTCGGACGGCCGGAAGGGCCGGTTGTTCCGGATCAGCAAGACGATTTGGATCGGGGGGGCGTTCGCGCTGGTAGGGGTCGCCGTTTTCGTCGGAGTCTTTACACTGCTGCTGGGAATTACGGGCAATAAAGGGAAGGAAGCGCCCTCCGTCGCTGCGCCCGATCAGCCGGCCCAGCAGAAGCAGGGGCCGGCCGAGGTGCCCAAAAAGGACCAGCCCGCGCCTGACCCGGTAAAACCGCCGGTCACCCCTCCTCCCACTCCCGGATCAGGGGATGTGGTGGAAATCCCGACGTTAACTGGTCTGGCCCGGGAGGAAGCCGAGAAACAAGCGCTCGCTTACGGACTCAAGTACGATTACTTTATCGAATTCGCCACTCAGGCGGCGGGCACCGTCATCCGGCAGGACCCGGCTCCGGGCAAAAAAGTGGATAAAGGGAGCAAAGTAATGTTTTGGGTCAGCAAAGGTCCTCCGTCGCAGTAACGGGACAGAAATAAAAAGAAAAGCTTCTTAACGAAGCCTTAGCCACGATGAATGACCTGGCGTAGGTGAAGGATTTCCTTAGTAAAAATATTTTATTTCACCATTTTGAACACCTTAGTAAACTTACACATTCCGGCTTTTAAAACAAAGGGCTTCTCCGGGAGTGCGTCATGGTATCATGCGCCCGGGAAGCCCTTCTTGTGTTACTCTCTTTGTTTTTTTTGCGGAAAGGTAATATGGAACGTCGTCCCCTTGGTCAGCTCGGACTGAACACGGATGTCGCCGTCATGCGCCTCTACGATCCACTTGGCGATCGACAAGCCGAGCCCGGTCCCGCCCTCCGTCCGCGAACGCGAAATATTGACCCGGTAGAACCTTTCGAATATCCGGGAGATGTGCTCCTGACCGATGCCGCAGCCGCTGTCCTTGACGACCAGATGTACGGCGCTGGAGCTTTTGCGGCAGTGCAGCTCGATCGTTCCGTCCGCCGGCGTATACTTCAAAGAGTTGTCCAGTAAAATGACGATCAGTTGGCGGATTCTACCCTCGTCCCCTCGGAATACCGTTCCTTCCTGAATATCGGTGTTGATCGTAATGCTTTTCGTTTCGGCCAAGTACCGGAACTGCTGGGCAATATCCTCCAGGAGCGGACCGAGCGGAAACGTGTTCGATTGAATCTGCAACTGGTCCGAATCGGAGCGCGCGAGGGTCAGCAGATCGTCGATCAGCTTGCCCATCCGCTTGCTCTCCTTCAGCACATTGGCGATGTTTTCGCTTTCCTGCTCGATCGTATGGCCGGGATGACGGAACAGCAGCTCCGTCTGCGCCTGAATGACCGTAGTCGGCGTCCTGAGCTCGTGCGAAGCGTCGGCCACGAACTGCTGCTGCTTGTCCCATGAACGCCGGATCGGAATAAGCGATCGTCCCGCCAAAAAAAAGCCGGCAATTACGGATAACACGATACCTGCCGCGATTCCGATAAAAATGACGAACCGGAGCGCTTTCAGCATCCGTTTCTCGTCGCCCAAATCTTTCAGCAGCGTCACCGCCGCTATGACGGGAACGGACGGATCGTCGGACGGCCGCTTGATTTTGCCTTCATTCGGGAACTGCAGCAGCCTGTAGCTTTGCCCGTTATACGTCATGTCTTTCATCGTGCGCTCCGTCAGCTCCTGGCGGAACCCGTACTGGTGCTCGACGGGGATGAAGCGTTTCGGAAGCGGATTTAGCAGCTCTCCCTGGGTGTTCCAGAACAAATAAAACGTGCCGATGTCCAGCTCCGGATGGATGTCCTGAAAGCCGAGCCGGACGATCTTCCGTTCCGTCTGCTGGAGCCCCGTGTCGACCTGCTCAAAAAGCTTGTAACGGACATATGCATATAATAACGCGCTGAAGCTGGTCAAAATCAGAAGAATCACGATCGAGTATAACAGGACCAGGCGTATCCTGGTTTTATGGAACATGCTGCTCCCCCTTGAACATATACCCCGCGCCCCTGATCGTCTGCAGAAACGATTCGACGCCGCAGGCGGCCAGCTTTTTGCGCAGCAGATGGACGTACACATCGACGGCGCTGGAAGCGGTATCGGAGTCGAACCCCCAGATCCGGTGCAGAATTTGCTCCCGGGTCAGAATCTGCTCTTTGTTGCACATGAAAAATTCAAGCAGATCGTACTCCTTGGTCGTCAGCTTTAATGCCTGCTCCCCCGTAAAAGCGTCCCGGAGCGCCGGAACGAGCCGGATCGGGCCGCACACGAGCAAGCCGTCGGCATGAATCGTTCCCTGTCTGCGAAGCACTGCTCTCGTCCGGGCCAGCAGCTCCGATACGGCAAAAGGTTTGACGAGATAGTCGTCCGCCCCGGCGTCCAGTCCGGCTACCCGGTCCTCCAGACTGTCTTTGGCCGTCAGCAGAATGATCGGCGTCATGATCGACCTCCCGCGAAGCTTTTTGACGATATCGATCCCGCTCATCCCGGGCAGCATAATGTCAAGCACGATCAAATCGTAAATCGCCTGCTCCGCCAAAAAATATCCGTCGTCCCCGGTAGCTGCGCAATCGGTCTGGAACGACTCGCTTTCGAATACGTCCTGTATCACTTTTTGCAGAGACGGCTCGTCCTCAACAACCAGAACTCTCATTAGGCCCCCATCCTTTTCATCCGGATCCGTATAATTTCGTTCGAATTGATTGTAGCAGATTAGACCGTTTTAAGAAAATTTAAATAGTCCGGGACTATACTAGACGTGTAGGATCATTCGAAAAAGGAGGCAACCGGGATGAACGTCGATCTCATCTACCGTCTAATCGACGACGCGGGGTACTGGGCGTTGTTCATTCAGCTCGGCCTCGGTCTGTTCGGGCTTCCGCTGCCGCACGAGATTGTCGTGATGACCGGGGGCGCCGCCGCTTCCAGCGGGCTGTTTCATCCGATCGCTGCCTTTGCCACGATATATATGGGTCTTGCCGTCGCACTGACTGCCGGTTATTCGATCGGCCGGTGGATCGGTGTCAAGCTGCTGGCCCGTCTGCGGAATAAGAAATATAGCCGATATATTCGTTTCACCGAAAGGCTGATGGGGAAGTACGGCAGCTTCGCGTTGTGCATCAGCAGTTTTTTCCCTGTCGTGCGCCATCTGATGCCCATCCTCGCGGGAACGAACCGGATGAGGTTCAAGCGATTTGCTCTTTTTGCCTATGCTCCGGCCTTGGTCTGGACTTCCATTTATTTCACCATCGGGTTTCAGACGGGGGATCAGGTCCAGGATTTGTGGAGCTACATCTCCACCACCGGGCTCAAATGGGTATGGCTGCCCTGCGTACTTGCCGCGATCTACGTTATCGCTCTGCTGTCCCGCAAAATAAAAGCGGCCCGGCTATGGAAGCCGAACCGGATGGAGCGGCATTCGTTCAAACGATAAACGGTGCGCGGATCGACTCCAACTCCTGTGAAGTTGCAATTGGTTTGGCAGCCTATAAAAGAGAGGCTGTGCCAACGGCGTTCGCATGAGAGGGAAATAGGCGACTTTCCAAACGTAAGGACCTCGACTTCCACGGTAAAGTGGAGATGGAGGTCCTTATTTGCAAGGGGAAATCGGTTGTAAGCGGGGCTCGATTCACGGCAACAGGACTATTGATGCTACCTCGAGAGGCAGCCCCAATCCACAAAATAAGAGTCGCTGGCCCCCTCTATTTTCGCCATATTGCGGTGACAGCGACGAATAGAAGCGGTTTGCGCCCCTTATTTCAGGGATGGGCTATGCACCCTTTTCGCCGATTTTAGCGGCTTCAAACCGCTCTTGGTTCGCTCCCTCATAAGCGGGACACTGATCAACGATCAACGTATGAGCTGTCTCCTGTTAGGCTTGCCACGATGAACGGCCTGCGGCACTCAGGTCCATTTATTCGCCGGCAGCGAACCGGTCCGGAACGCCGCGGAGCAGGCGCAGTCCGTTTAAGATGACGAGAATCGTGCTTCCCTCATGCCCCACAACGCCGAGCGGAAGCGCGATCCCTTGCAGGAAGTTGGCCGCGATCAGCAGAACGATGACTGAAATCGAGAAGACGAGATTTTGTTTAATGATCTTTTTCGTTTTTTGCCCGAGCGCGATCGCAGTGGCGATGTTTCTTGTATCGTCGTTCATCAGCACGATATCGGCCGTCTCGAGCGCGGAGTCGCTGCCCGCTCCTCCCATGGCGATGCCCGTCGTTGCCGCCGCAAGCGCGGGCGCGTCATTGACGCCGTCCCCGACCATCGCGACTTTGCCGTACGTCTGTCTCAGCTCTTTAATACGCGCTACCTTCTCCTCCGGCAGCAGCCGGGCGTAGACGAGGTCGATACCTGCTTCGCGAGCTACCGCCTGAGCCGTCCGCTCCTGGTCGCCGGTCAGCATCGCCACCGTTATCCCCATCTTCTTCAGTCGGGCGACGACGGCAGCCGCTTGCGGACGGATGCGGTCCTGCATCGCGATCAAGCCGGCCGGACCTTCGCTTCCACGAAGAACGACGACCGTCTTGCCCTGTTGCTCCAGTTCATGAACGGCGGCGGTCACCTCGGCCTCCCGCGTCTCCGTATCCGTCCATTCCGGTTTGCCTATCGTCCATGTTCCGCCCTTATAGTCCGCTTCTACCCCGAAACCGGTCAGCGACGTGAACCGGTCCGGACGGCCTACTTCCAGCTTGCGCTCCGCGGCGTGCTGAACGACGGCTTTGGCCAGAGGATGCTCCGAGAAGCTTTCGATCGCAGCGGCGATCTCCAGCACCTGCTCCTCCGTATAAGACCGGAATGCGACTACATCCGTCACTGCGGGTTTGCCTTCGGTTAAGGTGCCTGTTTTGTCAAACGCTACAACCGCGGTATTCGCCAAATGCTCCAGATGGGCGCCGCCTTTGACGAGCAGTCCTTGGCGGGCCCCGTTCGAGACGGCCGACAGCACGGCCGGCATGATCGAAGCGACGAGGGCGCAAGGAGAAGCGACGACGAGAAATACCATCGCTTTATAAAACGCATCGCTCCAGCTTACCGTCGACAATACCGGCGGCACAAGGACAAGCAGCAGCGTCCCGGCAATAATCGCTCTGGCATAAATTCGTTCAAACCGCTCGATAAACCGCTGCGACGCCGGCTTCTCGCTTTGCGCTTCCTGAACGAGACGAATAATTTTGGCGAACAGCGACGATTCGCTCGTCTGCGTAACTTCGATGAACAAGATGCCTTGGCCGTTCAAAGTTCCTGCGTACACTCCGTCGCCTGCGGCTTTGTCCACCGGAACGGATTCGCCTGTGATCGAAGCCTGGTTAACCGCCGAAGCGCCGCCTTTCACCATGCCGTCGGACGGAATGCGCTCGCCCGGCTTCACGATCACCGTATCGCCTACGGAGAGCTTCTCGATCGGTACTACAGTTTCTTGGCCATCCACATACAAGACAGCTGTCTCCGGCTTCAGCTCCATCAGCGACGAAATATCGCGGTGGCTGCGCGCCATCGTGTAGCTCTCGAGCGCACCGCTCAGAGAGAAGATGAAGATGAGAACGGCGCCTTCCGCCCAATACCCGATACATGCCGCACCTATGGCGGCGACGATCATGAGCAGGTTTACGTCGAGATCGCGTTCCTGGATTAACGTCTCCAGCCCTTCCCTCGCTTTGGCGAAGCCGCCGACAACGAAAGCGAGCAAGTAGACGAGTACGGAAGCCGTTTCCGAGACGTTCCCGAGCACCCAGGCGACGGCGATCAGCAAGCCGCTTAGGAGCGCAGCCGCCCCTTCGCCGTATTGAGCGATCCACGATTTGACGCTGTGGATGGACGGCTTCACGATAGGGGAATGGACGTTGCGGTCCACGTTATTAAGGGATGAGTTCATGTTCGATCGCTCCATTCTATTTGAGATTGAGAACCATTGTTAGTACCTTAAAAATGACTCATGCTGCTCCCGGTTGGGAACAGCATGATAAGAAAGCTCGTTTTTTATTTAGCATTGGTTCTTATTTATACTCATTATAAATAAATAACCGAATAACGTCAACACAAAAAAAGCGCCGATGATAACGCCGCTTTTCTAAATCCACGATTAAGTTATAACGACGAACGGAGTCACGCCTTGATTACCTGTTACTTCATCTCCCGGGCTTCCGAACCGCTCCAGTCCAACCGGACCGCTCTGCCGGTGCGGGCGGGCTGCGCTTTCCAGGCTTTCGTCTGACGAACGTTCTCCCATCCGGTAAATACGGCCAGACCGCCAACCGCAAGCAATACGACAAATAAGATCGGGACCATGAAAGACATCAATCGGCACTCCTCGTCAAATCGTAGTGACGTACTAGAATGATAATCATTATCATAATCATACCGCATTTTAGAAACATTTCAAGCTTTTTTTTGAGCTGTCGCCACAGGAATTGGCCACATTCCGATCAATAATTCCAGTTTACTCATGATTCCTGCAATTAACACGATATAACGAATTATTTTTGCATACAGGAAAATATTTGTTTCAAGGAAAACTTTCATGCTGTACGATAAAAATCATCCGGAAGCCCGATCGGCGCCCGTCTTTTTTTTGGGCATTTCTTTACCCAAGGAAACATTTTGAACCGAGGTAAAATTATATGCCCAAGGGAAATAAATGTTCAGTGAACGCTGTGGCGCAGCGGATCGGCAGGAAGAAACCATCACAGGAGGACAAACGTGGAAACTGTCAACGCTCCAAAGCAGCACAGGGAACGTCAAAACGATGACGGTCAAGCGGATGCCGTATCCGAATCGTTATAACATCGATACGGTTGCGGAATTGGCCGAATGGTTTCATCCCGGACAATTCGGGAAATAAGGAGATCCGATGATGAAAAAAGCCGTTCTCATGATGGGGTACTTTTCGATCGCGTCGATTGACGAGCCGCCCGCCTTTTACTCGCACCTGTTCCACGGCCGTCTGCCGGCGGAATCGGTTCCTGGAAGATGGGCTACCGCAGCGGCGGGCCCGCTCCGCCAAACGTGGCTCGCTCCCGACGTTACCGGGATGATCGTAGAAGCCGCCGCAGACGGAGCGGCCGCCGTCGTCGTATGCGACCTGCTTACGGTGACGGAAAATGTGGAGGTCGTCTACGATTGCGGCCACGATTGCAGCGTGAAAGCCAGAGAACTCGGCATGGAATTCGTATCGGTTCAATATCCGAACGATTCGGACGATTTCATGACCGCACTGGAGCGCATCGTTGCCGGTTTCATCGACGCCTCCGAGGTTCAAGGCTGACCTTTCCCCCCGCTCTCGTCGCAATACCACCGGGCTTGCGCCCGGAACATCGCCGCATAGCAGGAATCCGCAGCCATCAGCGCTTCATGGGTCCCCTCTTCGGCGATCGCGCCGTCCCGAAGCACGACGATCCGGTCGGCGTACCGCGCCCAGCCCAGCCTGTGCGAGACGAACATCACGGTCCGGCCCCGGGACAACTCGCGGAACGAACGATACAGCTCCTGTTCATGCTGCGGGTCCAGCGCGGCGGTCGGCTCATCGAGCACCAGCAGACGGGCCGGGCGGATCGCAGCGCGGGAGATCGCGAGCCGCTGCCATTGTCCGCCGCTCAGCTCGCGGGCGCCTTCCGTCACAAGCCCGACCCGCGAATCGAGATAACCGCCCCCGATCCGTTCGGCCCCTCCCGCCCGCATCGCGAGCCGGACCGAATCGTCGTCGTTCAGCAGGTCCGGCCGGCCGAAACCGACGTTGTCGCGAACCGTCGTTTCATAACGGACGTAGTCCTGGAACGCGGCGGACACCGAGGCGCGCAATAGCTCAGGGTCCAATTCCCGGTAGTCGGTGCCGTCCCATGTCACTTTGCCCGATGTCGGCTCGTATAGACCGAGCAGCAGCCGGACGAGCGTCGATTTGCCCGCACCGTTTTCCCCTACAAGCGCTACGGTCTCGCCGGGCTTCAGCTCCAGCCGGATATTCCGCAGCACCGGCTGCGAAGCGCCGGGATAACGAAACTCCACCTGATCGAACACGATGCGCCCCTCTTCGCCCGGCACTTGGGAAGACCGGCTCCCTGCGGCGGACGCTCCGTCCGGACCATAACGCTCCCGGCCTGCCGCTGCCCCGGTCCCCGTTCCCGCCTCCGTCTCCGGCGATTCATGCAAATACCGGACCAAGTCGGTGATTTTCGCACTTTGCAAATACAGCTTTCCTACCGGCCAAGCCATTCTTCCGGATATTCCGTAAGCTTGCCTCATCGCCTGGAAGACGACGACCAGCGTCCCCGCCGTAAACGTTCCCGCCTTCATCTGCAAAACGAGCCATACGATCGAAGCGAACAGGCCGGCGATCTGAACGGCCGAGACGACGATGCCGTGACGGATCTCTCTGCGGTTCGCATCGCCGCGAAGCGTAACCGCCCGGTCCGTAACCGCATGCCATTTCCCGATCAGGTAGCTCATCGATCCGAATAAACGAAGCTCCTTTACCGTCGCCGGCTGGACCGCAGCGCTGCGCAAATAGTCGGAGTATCTGCCGGAGAACGTCAGCTCCCGGTTCAGCCTGCGCTTCACCATATCCGCTTCCAGACGGATGGCGAACGACACGGCAAACGCGAAGGCAAGAATAATGCCGACGACCGGATCAGCCAGCCAGCTTACGACCAGCAGACCGGCGAACTCGAATAACAGGCGGAACAGTGTAATCCCGTTTTGCAAAATGTCGAACAGCTCCGACCTCGCGGCCTGATTGGCTCTGTCCAGCCGGTCATAGTAGCCGGCCTGCTCCATCCGCTCGAGCGGAACGCCGACCGCCTTGGCGTGCACCTCGGCCTGCAGAAGCATCGAAGCCCGGTCCTTCAACCCCGAATCCGTCATCTGGTGCAGGGCGGATAACGAGGAGCGGAGCATGGCGACCGCTGCGATCACGACGACAGGCTGCCAGGCCAATGCGAGCATCTCGGTCCAGCCTGTGCTGCCGATTCCTCCTGTAAATAGATCGATCAGCTCCCGCTGCGCCGCGAAGCCCGGAACAAGCAGCAGCCCGAGCAGCAGCGGAACGGCGAGCCATACCGAAGCAAGCACGGGCATAGCCTTCCATATCCGGTATATGAGCAGCATCATGCAGCGCCCTAACGAATAACGGCTAGTTCTTTTCATTTCCCCTCCTATGGATGAAGCGGAATCCCGGACAGCGGACGGACGCCGGCCCTCTCCCTCCGTCTATCCGCGTCCCGCATGCGCGGTCCGGTCGCCCTCTATTTTGAATAAATTGCGGTATTGCATCGGCGTGACGCCGAACTTGCTTTTAAACCTTGCGCAAAAATATTGGGCATTGCTGTATCCGACGGCGGCGGCGATCTCCGTTACGGACGAGCGGCTGTTCTGCAGCAGTCCGCCGGCCCGCTCCATCCGCACATTCGTCAAATATTCGATAAAGGAAATCCCGGCGATCTCCTTGAACTGTCTGGACAAATATTGGGTCGACAGCCCAGCCATTCCAGCCAGTTGGTCCAGCGATATATCTTCGTGCAGATGGGCATCCATATACCGCATCAGTCCGGCTATGACTTCGTGCTGCGCATGCGGCAGTAAATGCCGTCCGATATGACCGGCAATCTGCATGCTCTGCTCGCATATCGAATCGACCGTTTCGGCGAACGTCCCCTGACTCGCCCGCTGATACGGCAAAACATCGGGAAAGATACGTTCCTTCGTATTGATATCGATCATTACCTTGGACATGATCATCGTCAGCTGCGCAAGCGAAAGCTCCGCCGTTTCCAGCGGAACGGGCCGGCCCTTGATCTTCTCCGAAAAATCGGCGATAAACTGCTTCGCCGCCTCGCTGTTCCCCGCACGAAGCGCGCGCTCGAACGGCTCGTAATCGATCTGAGGAATATCACAGCGCAACCCGAGTTCCTCGGAGTCAAACACGCGGTTCATCCCGAGCAGAAACGTGTATTTCAAAGCGCTGGCCGCTTGTTCGTTCGACTTGGCGATATCCTCGCGCGTCTGAACCAGACCGCCCATGCCGGCCGCATAACCGCGATCCCCGGCAAGCGAAGGCAGCAAGCGCTCCAGCTCCTCCCGGATGCGCTCCCGGAGGGTCCCCGTCTCATCGCTGAAATACAGGATCGTGATCTCATGCGCATCTTTCTCGGCGACTAACTGCGCAATCGGACTGCCGCTCTGAAGGGCCGGGACGAGCTCGCGCGCGCCGCCGTTCTCCATCCTGACAGCCGCCACGACGTAACCGGCTTTGACCGGCACCTGCTTCGGCATTTCGTCCTCGGACAATCGGCCGTTCAGCAAGGCGTGCAGCATATTCCCGTCCACTTGCTGGGACAGCTGCTGGATCGTGCTGTACAGCCCGTTCAGCACGAGATCGAGTGCCAGAAATTCATTACGCTGCTGATTCGGAAGCAGCCCGTTGTCGCGTTCCTTCAGCCGCAGCAGCATCGTTTGCACAGGTTTATACGATTTGAGCGACAAATAATAAGCGATCAGCACGCCTAATGCGATCACGCCCAGACAAACGAAAACGACGTTGCGCTGCATCTGGGCGGAAGCCGGAGCCACCATCCCTTTCGGCCGGATCGAGGCATATGCCCAATCGCCGTTCCCTTCGGACGCCGGAAGCAGGCTCACTCCTTTGTCGCTGCTCCCCGCCCCCCGCTCCCGGGCGTTCAGCACCCGGGTGAAATCCGTTTCCGTAACGTGATCCGAGCCGGTCATATAGCCGTCCTTGACGCTCAGCATCACAAATTTCTCTCCGGAATCGCCGGCAAGCCCGCTGAGGATGTCGCGGAACCGGTCGGCGCGAATGTCGATCAGCATATACCCTTGGATCTCGCCGCCCTTCGCCCGTTCGGGAAACGAATATACGAACGTCATGAGCCGGTCGTATACGCCTTCGCCGTAGTACACGTTGCGCTGCAGCCAGCGGTTTGTCGGGATTTCGTCCTTTTGCAGCCGCTGGATCAGTTCGGCGCCCGGCGTATGCTCCTCCATCGGGAAGAAGGCGTGCTTGTCGACCATAAAATTCGTATTTTTGAAATAAACCGTTACGTTCTCCGCTTCGGGCCGGCCGGAAACGATCGTTTTCAAGTGAGCGGCCAAATGATACATTTGATATACATTTTGTCCGTACTCTTCGTAATAGACGGAAAACGCGTCCCGCCCCGGCTTATCGACCGCCGACAGCAAATTGCTGACGAACGCGTTTTTGAATACGTTCGGGTACGTATTCTCCAGATGCTCCTGAACGCCCAGCAGCTTGCTGCGGCTTTGCCGCTCCAGCTCCTCATGGGCGGCTCTTCCGGCCCTGTCGTACAGGACGGCGCCGCATAAGCAGGCGATCAGAGCGGTTGTCACCGCATACGATACGAACAAGCGCCGAAAGTAAGCGTTTTCGAATAAAGCGCTGAATCGGTGTACCCTCTCTTTTCTCACCTGAATGCCCCCATTCCACGTCGCCTTCCCGTTCCGTTCTCTCCCTTATGTAACTTGAATCGTAACATGCGGTATACGACTTGTAAACCGGGGGCCGCATCCGTTCTCCCTCCCTCACTCCAAAGCCGAATCACCCACCCCGCCGCGCAAAAAAACGTACTCCGCAGAAAAACTGTAATGCCGCTGCGCAAACAAATGTAATGAATCTTAAAAATTTGATATAGGCCCGCCGGCCGGAATATCGGACAATAAGAATGCAGTCGCCACAACAAATCGAAGGGGTGTACCGAACATGTCACGATCCAGCAATAACCGGGAACAGGAGGACAAGTATACGAGGGGCCGGAAACGCCGCCGGACGCGAAGCGGACCGGTCGTCCTGGCCAGCCTGATGATCGCGCCGCTGCTGCTGACCTCCTGCGGGAGCCGAAGCGGAAGCTCCGGAGAAGCGCCACAGACCGGGGCTCGTCCTGAAGCGCCCAAGCCGCCGGAGCCGGTGGAGCTTGTATTTAAGGATGCGACGTTCGGCTGGTCGGCGGAATCGTTCATGAAAGACTACGGCAATGCAATTCAGAACAAATACCCGCATATGAAAATTTCGTTCGTGCCGAAAAGCGCCGCTCCGATCAAGGAGATGCTGACGACCAAAGCTCAGCTTGATGTCGTTATTGTAGCGCTGTCGGGCTTTTACGGAAATATCGAAGACAATAAGCTGCAGTTCGACATGACGCCTTACATCAAAAAGCATGGCTTTGATATGGAACGCATCGACCCGACGACGGTCGCGCTCGCCAAGCAGCTCGCCGGGGGCGGCATCTACGGGATGCCGGTAAACGGGGCCGCTTCGCCGATCGTCTACAACAAGGACCTGTTCGACAAGTTCGGGGTCGCCTATCCGACGGACAATATGACGTGGGACGATCTGTACGAGATGACGAAAAAGCTGTCCCGGAGCGAAGGCGGCGTATCGTATTACGGAGCCGTCATCTCGCCGGTCGATGCGCTGCTGCGCAATTCGTTTTCGCTCGGCTTCATCAATCCGACGACGCAAAAAGCCGATTTTTCAAGCAGCAAGTGGAGGGACTACGTTCACAACCTGCTCCGCTTTTACCAGATTCCCGGCAATCAGCTGTCGCCGGCCCAACTCGCGGGAGGCGAGACGAGAACTCTGTTCCACAAGGAGCAGCGGCTTGCCATGTGGCTTCCGGTGTCCGGTACCGGCGTTCACGATTTGTCGTTCGAAGGGATCAATTACGATTTCGCGAAAATCCCGTCGTTTAAAGAGGCGCCCGGCATCGGACCGCAGTCGTGGCCGCTGTTCTTCTACTTGACGAGCACGAGCGCGCACAAGGAGGATGCGTTTCAGGCTCTCGCCTTTCTGGCGTCGGACGAATTCCAGATGCAGAAGTCGCGCAGCGGCATCCTGACCGTGCTGAGAAACAAAGAGATCCGGCAAGCGTTCGCCCAGGATGCGCCCGAATATAAAGGGAAAAATTTGCAGGCGTTCCTGCCGGAATCGTTCGCGCCGCCCGCGTACATGTCCAAATATAACGGCTATGGCGTCGCGGAGCTGAACAAAGCGTTTACCGAGCTGATGGCCGGAGGCAAAGATTACAATACGGCGATCCGGGAAGCGGAAGAGCGGACCAATCAAAAAATTGCGGAATTGGAATCCGCCAACAAGTAGCCGGCGGCGCAAAACGGATTCAGGCACGACGGCTGCGGAGCCCATGCGGTCCCGCAGTCTGACAATAACCATGGGGAATGGAGTGACCGTTGATGACTTCCGATCCGAAAAAATTAAGCCGCAGACAGCTGCTGGCAACCGCCGGCCTTGCCGGTGCCGCGTTGACCGCAGGCGGGCTCGTTCAGACCAGCCTCGCTACGCGAACATTTGCGCAAAGCTCCGTTACTTCATCGGTTTACGGCCTGACAGCGGCTACAGACGTTTGCGTCGTTGCGACGACGGTATCCGGCTTGCGCACGATGACGCTGCCGGACGCGGATACGGCGTATTATGTAACGGACCCGGGCCAGGAAGGCCACTACTATTACGACCCCGCCGATACGACATCCGCGGATAATACGGGGACGGTGCTCGTATCCGCCGCCGGCGCGAGGTTCAAGCGCTCGAATGAAGACGTCCTGAACGCCAAATGGTTCGGCGCCAAAGGCGATGGCGTTACCGACGATACGGCGGCGCTGCAAAGCGCGATCGACGCCACCTACGATGCAGGCGGCGGCACCGTAGTGATCCCGGACGGAACGTACGTCATCCAGGGAAGCCATCTCTCGATCCAGCGGAGCAACGTCTTTCTGTGCGGCACCGGCCATACCCGGCTGCTGTTTCAGTCCCCCGGAACGGGCGACAGCTGCATCCATGTCTGGGACAGCCGCGGAGGGTTCGGCGGAACGAATCCGAGCAACCTGCCTTATTACGCGGACATGGATACGTTCGACCCGGCGCAATACGGCGGCGACGACTATCGTCTCAGCAATGTCGGCATCTCCGATCTGGAGCTGTGCCTGACCCGGAATACGGGCACCGTCATTACGATGCGGAAGGTCGACGGCTTCCGCAACGCCAACCTTCACTTTACGTTTGCCAGCCCTTCCGCCGGACCGCTTCCTTCCGCGGGCAACGTCATCCGGACGTTTTATTGCTCCGAAGGAAGCTGGGAGAACGTCCGGATCGACGACAACGCGAACATTACATACGGCGTGTTTATTTTTTGGAGCTATGCAATTCACGACCGCCGCATCCGCGTCGGCAAAACGAATACGATGGGCTACGAGTACAAGCACGGCATCAAGTGCAGCGTGTCCGACATTCAAGTGGTCAGCGACGGCACGATCGGAGCCCGCGGCATTAACGTCGGCTACGGCAGCAAACATATCAGCGTCACACGGGCGGACGTCCGCGGGTACATTACCGCTATCTGGCTGCGGAGCAGCGACGAATTCGACTACAGCGAACATTTGCAGGTAAGGGACAGCTATTTCCACGGGACGGTGAACGGGTTCGTCTTTAACCGGGTGCGGCACGTTCTGGTCGACGGCTGCCATATCGTCTCCAAGCTGCCGGTCGTCTTCCAGAGCGGCAAAAAATATGTCGCTTACCGGGCCAATGCCGACGATCCGGCGCTCGTGCCGAACTCCGCAGGCTGGACGTACGACGGCCATTACGACTCCAAGGAAAATGTCGTGTTCGGGGGAATCAATCAGTGGCGCTACTACGAGCATTCTTATTTACCTCAAGCGGTTCATGTCACGTTCCGCCGCTCGACGCTGGAGATCCCGGCCGGATCGGCTGCGCAGCAGTCGTGCGTCAAAATCATTATTCCGCCCGATATGAATGCCGGTCACCTGTTTAACGCCAGCAACCGGATCAAAACGTTTACGCATACGGACGGAGCGGTTTATTATCCGGCTTCCCTGGTCAACTGCTCTTTCCGGGATCTTGTCCTGAAGGCGGACGCTTCCGTCATTCATTTCGGAATCGACTCGCTGTCGCACGTTCTGCAAGGCTGCGAATGGAGCAATATTACGTTCGACGGCATCCGTTCCTTTCACGCCCGCGTCTTGAAATTCCATAACTCCGTTCTGGACCGGATCAACGTTCACCCTACCATTGCCTCGTCCAACATCTTTGAAATCAATTCCATCGACGGACTGGAGGTGCGCGGGTGCAGCATTCGCCACAATGGCGTGATGTTTTACTGCGATCCGGCCAAAAACTTGCCGCTGACGACAAGCGAAGGTTATATGAACATCCGGCTGTGCAACAACAACATCGCGGGCAAAAGCGGGGTCGGCATTACTTGGCGGTGGGCCTGGACGACGGCCTACGCCGGAACGGCGGCGAAGCCGGTGCTGATCGGAAACCGCTTTTACGATATCCCCTTTCCGACTGTTTACGGAAACGGCTCCGACCCGAACGGCCTGAGCAACGCTTATTTCGCGGACGATACGAACCGCTATAACGACCGCCAGCTGCTCTCCGTCGACTATACGTGGAACGTTCCGTCGATCGCCGGAGGAGGCGGAGAAGCAACCGTCAACATCGCCCATCCGGAGGCGGTAGTCGGCGATGCGGTAACGGTCGGTACCAATGTCGCGCTGCAAAAGCTCGTGGCATCCGCCTATGTGGCGGCAAAAGGAACGGTGTCCCTCCGTCTTCTCAACCCGTCAGGAACAGCCGTTACCCAAGGCAGCACCTTATTTTCGATCACGCTGCTGAAACGGTAACCTGCGGTGCTGAAGCGTACGTTGCGGACGATCATTCTAGCAAATCTACCAGCGCATGGGCAACGGAGATAGGATGTCCGTTTCCGACAGCAAACGAATTCGCGCCTACACGCTGAAGGACAGCAAGGGGTTGTTTTTGTAGGGTGAAGCGATTAGCGGAAGAAAAACTTCCGGTATTACGCCTGAAACCGTCCATAAAGTTGGATAGCGGAACTATTATTTCCGTTATTTCCGGAAATTTGCTTGAGCTACAGAGGAATTCTCCGTATAGAGGAAATAAAACTTCCGCTAACGACCATAAAAGAGCGCCATCGACGAATTAGCGGAAGTAAAGTTTCCTCTAGCTTCATTTGCAGGAAGAGCTGAATCCAACCGCTCCGTCTGCGTCAAACTGGCCACTTCGGTAAAATCTACTCGTACAAGTGTCGGGATTTTTACGTAGCGTATCACTAAAAGGTGGCGCAAACTCCGGCTTCGGCCGGAGTTTCTTTATGGAACAAATGCCCTTGCTGCCTAATCCCCGCTATACCAAGACGCCTGCGTCCGATACATCCGGCTGTATTCGCCGTTCATCCGCATCAGCTCCTCGTGCGTCCCTTGCTCGACCAGCTTGCCTTGCCTAAGAACGAACACAAGGTCCGCCAGCTTCGCCGCTCCGAGCCGGTGGGTGACGAGCAGCGCCGACTTGCCTTCAGTCACTTTCATAAACAGCTCGAACGCCTCCCGTTCCGCTTGCGGATCAAGCGCGGCCGTCGGCTCGTCGAAAAAGACGAAATCCGCGTCGCGCATCAGCGCCCGGGCTGTGGCGATTTTTTGCCATTCGCCCCCGGAAGGCTCGATTCCGCCAAACGCGGCGCCGAGCAACGTGTCCAGTCCGCTTTTTCGGTATCCGGCGGATCGGAGCGCCGCTTCGATCGCCGGATCGTTATGCAGCTCCGCCAGTTGACCGAGTGCGACGTTTTCCCGAAGCCGCACATGCAGCTGCGAGAAGTCTTGAAAGACGGCGGCCAGCTTCACGTTCCGCTCTCTCTCCGGCTCCCGGTCCAACTCCAGCCCGTTGGCTGGTAAACCGCCCCAATCGATACCACCTTCCGACGGCTGATAAAACCCGGCGAGCAGCTTCACCAGCGTCGATTTGCCGGAGCCGTTCTCGCCGACGAGCGCGGCCCGGCAGCCCGGCGGTATCGTCATCCGGATTCCATCCAGCGCTTTGCGGTCCATCCCGGGATAACGGAACGAAACATCGGATAACCGCAATCCTCCGCCGGCTGCGCTCCTGCCACACGTTTCCGCCCTCCCCGCGTTTTCCGCCGAGGCGTCCTCCTCCAGCTCCAGATAAGTCCGGAAGTCTTCCCACCTCATATAAAGTTTCTGGAAGGAACCTCCAGTCCGAACGATTTCCGGCAGCTTCGCGAGCAGCATCGTCATCGTCATGAACAATACCGCAAAGTCTCCTGCCGTAAACGTCCGCGCTCCCGGCAGCAGCACCAGCAACGCCAGCAGCAGTCCCGACAGCAGAGCGAGCAGAAGCTCCGGCCCCAGCTTGCGCAATTCGGAGACGCGGACGGCGGTCCGTCTGTCCCGGGATTGCCGCTCATACAGGCCGCGCCAGCGTTTCTCCAGCTCAGGCGCATGACCGAACAGCCGGATCTCCTTCGCCGCCTCTTTTCCGGTCATCAGCCCCGCATAATGATCCATCAATCTCTGATCCGGCGTCTGGCTCCGGGACAGCTTCTCGAGGGAACGCACCGACTTGCCGGTAACGATTGACAGCAAGACCGTAGCGCCGATTACGGCAGCAAGAGGAATCCATTGCCCGAAGGCGAGCAGGATCGAGACGAGCAGGGCGGCCTGGATCAGCTGCTGTATCCATTGAAGGCCCGTACTGTAGATCTCGTGCAGGGAAACTAGCAACGCCCGTTCCCGGATATCTTTGACGGAAGGAGCTTCTACGGATTGGAGAGGAAGGCGGGACGTTTTCTCAAGCACCAGCCGCTGCTGCTCCAGCGCTCCGATCTCGTTAATCCGGGTTAGCGCCATGGGGATCGGTACGCCCAGCCCGATATTGTTCACCAGCATCAGAGCGGCCAGCCAGGCGGCGGAGGTCAGGATCGGGTAACTACTTAGGGAGGGGTTCCAGCCTTGGATACGATCAATCAACTCTTTCATCAGCCATAGCTCAGCCGGCAATACCGGGACGATTGCCAGCATAGCAGCGGCGAGTACGACTACCGGCCGCTTTTCTACCTTGTGAAGAATGGAAGCAGCTTGGAGAAAACAACGGATCATCCGATTAACGGCGGCCCCTCCTGTTCAGATGGTCTTCTCTTGCTAAGCTCATCTATTATACCGTTACACAGCTGGAATCGCACCCGGATAAAACCGTTCTAATCAATCGCTCCTGCCTAACCGGACTGGGCTGTCCGGCACATTTGTTGCTCAAAGGCGCAACCTTCGGCGTCTTGAACTCGTCTGGTCTAGGAAAGAGAAACAACCAATTTTTGGGGGATGGGGCGTTATGAAGAAAAAGACTGTTGCGGCGGGTGTTCTGCTACTCCTGTTGACCGGCTGTGCAGGCGCCGGGCCTTCCGGACCGAAGTGGTCGGCGGATGAACGAAAAGCGGCCGCGGCGGCGATCGATCCGCGAATCGCCGAAGCGAGCCGCTCATTCGGACTTAAGCTGCACAAGCAGATGAGCGATGCCGGAAAAGGGGAAAGTGTCGTAATCTCGCCGGCAAGCGTATCGGCCGCGCTTGCTCTGGCCTATACGGGAAGCTCCGGGGAGACGGCGGAGAAAATCGCGGCTGCGCTGGGCTGGGACGGAATGAGTGAGAACGAGTTA
Source organism: Paenibacillus sp. MAH-35 (assembly GCF_058135425.1). Classification (NCBI taxonomy): domain Bacteria; kingdom Bacillati; phylum Bacillota; class Bacilli; order Caryophanales; family Paenibacillaceae; genus Paenibacillus; species Paenibacillus sp. MAH-35. Next base: position 274,649 of record NZ_JBYUPU010000006.1, on the reverse strand, counting down.
AACGAGGCGAACCGCAGGATGACGGAGCTGCTAACCGCATCCGGGGGCGGCGTTAAGCTAACGATCGCGAATTCCGTATGGACCGCTGCACATACGGTCTTCCATAAGCCTTATCTTCAGACCGTCAAAGATTATTATCAAGCGGAGGTCCGCTCTGCAGATTTCTCCTCCCCGAAGACGACGGACGTTATCAACAGCTGGGTGTCGAAGCGGACGGAAGGCAAAATCCGCAAGCTGCTCGAGGAACAGCTCCCCGCCGATAGCGCAGCGGTGCTGCTGAATGCGGTCTACTTCAACGCGTCCTGGACGGACCCGTTCAAGAAGGGCGATACTCAAGATGATAACTTCACGCTTCCGGACGGTACGGTTAAAAAATTGCCCATGATGCGGCAAACCCGCACCTATGCCTACTCCGAACACGAAGCTTGGCAAGCCGTCAAGCTTCCCTACGGCGACGGACGGATGAATATGCTGCTCGTCCTGCCGAAGGAGACGTCCTCCCTGGACGAATTAAACCGCCAGCTGTGGTCCGATTGTCTCCCCTGCCGGCAGACGTTCGAACCTGTCCGGGTTGATCTCCGTCTCCCTAAGTTCAAGGTGGAGTATACCGCGCAGCTGAAAGACGCGCTAACCGGTATCGGCATGTCCCTGGCTTTCGATCCGGGCCGGGCGGATTTTCGTAAAATGGCCGACGTTCATCCTCTTTACATTAGCGGCGTTACGCACAAGACGTATCTGGACGTAAACGAAGAAGGCACCGAAGCCGCCGCCGCTACCGGCGCCATGATGGCAGGCTCGGCCCCGCCTTCCAAGCCGGTCGACATGATCGTGAACCGTCCCTTTTTCTTCGCGATCGAAGACAGTCACACCGGTTCCTGGCTGTTCCTCGGAACGATCACGAATCCGTAGGCGGATCGATCCGGGAATTCCTGGATCGGATACCGGGGATAGGTCGTATAGTCTTCTGAGCACACGCAGACGGGACAGCAGGCTGCGGCCTGCTGTCCCGTCATCTGTTCATCCATTAATCCAATCATCCATTAATCCAATCATCCAATCATCCATTCATCCGTTCCAAGCAAATCGCCGCACTACTTGTTCTTCGCTTCGGCGATCGCTTTCGCCGCCGCCTCTTCGGCGTTGCGGAATGCCGTGTTAATATCGATCTCGCCTTTCGCTATTAGACCGATATCTTTCGTATATGTCTTTTCGACCGCTACGTCATAGATCGATTTGTTCGATATGGGAGCGAAATTGTTATAAAACACGGAAGCAAAGTTTTTATCCTTATACTCCGTATCCTGGGCATACGCTTTCTGGACGGCTTCGTTTTTAAGAACGGGCATCGTTCCTTTACGTGAAATCTCCATCTGATACTCGTCGGAGATCAGGTATTTCAGCACTTCCATCGCCGCCTCTTTCGATTTGGACAGCGAAGTGACCGTGAAGTACGAAGGATACGACTGCGAGCCGACGTTCTGAAGCTCTTTGAAGGTAGGCAGCGCGACCATTTCCCAGTTCATCGTTTTCATCTCCGGCACGGTAAACGGCATCTGGGACAAAAAGACGAACATGCCGAGATACTGGTCCTTCGTCAGCGCGTCGCGATACGGCAGCGCATTTTTCAATTCGGTAATTTTCGCTTTATAACCGGCATCCTGGGCCGGATCGATTATCGTCGCCTGGTACAGCCGTCTCCACTTCTCGTTTTGGATCGTCGGCTTGTCGGTTTGCATATCGACATACGGAAGCGAGAACTGATTCATCCGGAGCATATGCGAGCCCGATACGGCCAGTCCGATATATTGCTTATCGCCGTCGGTCCGGTTCAGCTTGCGGGCGATCTCCAGCGTCTCGTCCCACGTCATGCCGTCCTTCGGATACGGCACCCCGAACTTATCGAATACCGCCTTGTTATAAAATAAAGCCAGGTTGTTCGTGTACACAGGCAAACCGTACATTTTGCCGCCGGATATTTGCTTCATCGCATCGACGACCGTCGGCTCGAACCGGTTCAGATCGACCGAATTTTTCTTGATCAGCTCGGACAGATCGTACTCCAGCTTGTTGACCAGCAGCCCTTCGCTGAAATTGCCGATCGAATCGTAATAAATATCGATCGTCGTCCCCGCTGCCAGCAGCTCCGGCAAAGTGCTCCCTTTTTGGGCGCGGATATAATTGATTTTATAATTAGGAAATTTTTTGCGGATCGAATTGCCGAACCTTTCGTTAAATACTTCATCCGTATCTCCGGCCATCGTGAAAAAATTAAGTTCCGCAGGCGTCTTCGTAATATCCGGTGCGGACGGCTGGCCTTTCTCTCCATTCTCTGTCTGGCCGGCCGATTTTCCGCCGCCTCCGCAAGCGGTTGCAAGCAGCATCGCAGCCATAACGGTCGAAGCGACCAAAGCGCGTTTAACAGACATGCTGAACCCTCCCTTTAGTAGATGCTTCCTAATGGTTCCGTTCTTATTCATTGATGTGTCGAACCTGATCACAAGCTGATCTTATTGGCAAATCACTTATACGTATGTGTTACCTGTTGCCGCGGACTGCCCATGCCCGATTGCCCTGCCTAATCGCAGCGAAATCCGTTTTATGACGCCCGATTATCCAGTATATTCGTGACTTCTATATACCTCCTTCAGTTGACCCCGATTTGATAGAAATCGATTTCTCGGTTTCAATATATCATGTATGCGGTTACTTTTCAATCATAAAGAATGCGTATTCTCAAATTATTTCGCAGCCGTTTTTCACCCCTCGCCTTTTTTATTTACAATAGCCGAAGTCCGCTTTATACTAAAAATGAGTGATTACTCACTTTCGTGAGGAGGGCGATTATTTATGCAAAGTGTGGCTTGTATTCGGCTCGATCAGGTCTGCCGAACATTCGGAAGCAAGGAAGTGATCAAGGAGATTTCGCTTCAAGTGGGCCGCTCGGACATATTCGGATTGCTGGGACCGTCTGGCTCCGGCAAAACGACGCTTGTGAAAATGATCGCCGGAATCGACGAGGCGACAAGCGGCGACGTATATGTGCTGGGCGAACGCATGCCCAAACTGTCGCATATGCAGCAGATCGGGTACATGGGTCAATCCGATGCGCTGTATGCAGAATTAACCGCACAGGAAAATCTCGAATTTTTCTGCGCTTTGTACGGTCTCGGCGGAGCCGATAAAAAGCGCCGCATGCAGGAGGTTATGGAACTGGTCAATCTCGGCGCTCATATGAAGCAACAGGTCGCCCGTTATTCCGGCGGGATGAAACGAAGGCTGTCGCTGGCCGTCGCGCTGCTCCACCAGCCGCCGGTGCTTATCCTGGACGAACCGACGGTCGGCATCGATCCCGTCCTGCGCCAATCGATATGGAGCGAGCTGGAGCAGTTAAGTCGTTCCGGCACGACGATCGTCGTCACCACCCACGTGATGGACGAAGCCGAACGGTGCGGGCAGCTCGGGATGATTCGCGACGGCACGCTTATCGCCGCAGGTACTCCCGAAGCGCTCAAGAAGGATACCGGTTCCGCTACGCTGGAACAAGCATTTTTGCATTTCGGAGGTGCCGCCTCATGAGAATCCGCGCACTGGTCATCCGGATTTTGCGCCAGTTTTGGCATGACAAACGGACGCTCGCGCTTATGATTGTCGCGCCGATGCTCGTACTTACTTTAATGTCGCTCGTCTTTAACGGCGATACGTTCCGACCGGCCCTTTCGGTCGGCGGGCTGCCCGAGCCGCTCGTTCAGAAACTGGAGCAGCGCGGCGCGGACATCTACCGCTATACTCCGGAAGAAGCGGAGACGGCTTTGGCGGACGCGCGAATCGATGCCATCGTCACCCTGCAAGGCTCGGCACCTGTCGTGAAGCTGGAAGGCAGCGACCCGACGGCCAACCGAGCGGTGCTTCTGCTGCTCCAAAACGTGCTCCAGGACCTGAATCCGGCAGCGGTCGCTCCCAAGCCTGCCGTCACTTATTTGCACGGATCGGCGGAGATGGCGGCTTTTGATCATTTCGGCCCTGTGCTTATCGGGTTTTTCGTCTTTTTTTTCGTATTCCTTATATCCGGCGTATCGTTTTTGCGCGAAAGGACGGGCGGGACTTTGGAACGGCTGCTCGCCACTCCGATCCGGCGCTGGGAGATCGTGGCCGGTTACATTTTAGGATTCGGCCTGTTTACGATGATTCAGTCCGCCCTGATCGCCTGGTATGCGATCCACGTGCTGGGCATGATGATGGCCGGCTCGTTCTGGTACGTGCTGCTCGTTACGCTGCTGCTCGCGGTTACCGCTTTGGCGCTCGGCACGTTTTTGTCGGCATTTGCCAGCAACGAGTTTCAGATGATACAATTTATACCGCTGGTTATCGTTCCGCAAGTGTTTTTCTCCGGCTTGTTTAACATGGACACGATGTCCGTCTGGCTGCGCTGGCTGGGCAAGTGCATGCCGCTTTCGTACGGAGCCGACGCGCTGCGGAATATTATGGTCCGGGGCCAGGGCTGGTCCGATATTGCGGCTGACGTCTACGTGCTGCTCGCCTTCTCGGCCGTGATCATGTTCTTGAACGTGCTGGCGTTGAAAAAACACCGGCGGATCTGATTGATCCCGAAAACCGCAAGGAATTACTTGACCCTTATATCGCACCGGGAGGAGGCCCGCGCCCTATGTCGGACCAGATGGAGTTATGGCTGCAGGAGCAATTGAAGTTTTACGACGAGGATGAGAAAAAAACGGAAAAGCAGCTGCGAATCTTATCGGCTGCCATCGAAGTATTTGCCGAGAAAGGGTATGCGGCGTCCTCCACGAGCGAAATCGCTCAAAAAGCGGCTGTCGCCGAAGGTACGATCTTCCGGCATTACAAGACGAAAAAAGAGCTGCTGCTGAGCATCGTGGCGCCGATGATGACCAGGTTACTGGCCCCGTTCGTGCTTCGCGATTTTACGAAAGTGCTTGACGCCGACTATGCTTCCTACGAACAATTTCTGCGTGCTGTAATCGTGAACCGCATCGAGTTCGTCAAAAAGCATTTGCCGGTCGTTAAAATACTGCTCCAGGAGATTCCGTTCCATCCAGAGCTGAAGGAACAGTTTCTCGATGCTGTAGCGGGACAAGTGCTCGGACGATTGACGCCGATCATCGAAAAGTTTCAAGCGAACGGGCAAATCGTCCCGATTCCGTCCAAGACCGCGCTGCGATTGACAGGTTCGGCCATCCTCGGATTTTTGGCGATGCGATATATGCTGCTGCCCCATCTGGAATGGGAGGACGAGAAGGAGATCGAGCACACTATCCAGTTTATTTTGTACGGATTATCCACTTCGGGACGTCCCGGTTAACGAAAACCGTCCAGTAAAAGCGGCCGGATGGTCCTTTTGACGTGTAAACCCAAATACGTATGCGCGTGGAAGGGAATGGGTATCGGGCTCCATCCGCTCGCCCTCAATCGTGTTGTCTTTTTGAGGTTTTACGGTTACAACACGACTTCAAATGCGGACCGAATGTGAATTTGGCTAGCTTTATGCCCAATTCACACCCAAACTTTACGCTCCAATACCATTCCCTTGGATTTCTTACGAGCTGTCTTCTACTTCAACACTGAAGCACTTAACATTCTAGTAAATTATAAGCGTCCGGACGGTCTTTGGCATACAACCCCCTACGTTTGTAAGTAGACAGGAATGTGTAGCTTCACGCCAGCTGCCACCACTGTCGTGTTTGTCAATTGGAGTTGATGTGACAACAACCGGCTTCAACTAAAGCCAGTGAGATTTCTTCCGGAAGTATCACTTCCGTTATTTGTTTCTTACAGCAGGAAATCGGCGCATAACGGAACTATTTGTTCCGCTATTTTCAGTTAAATCGCTTTTATCCCCCTAAAAAGCCAAAATAACGGAAATCAAATTTCCGCTATAGCAGGAAAGTTACACGTTATACGGAAATACCGGAAGTCAATCTTCCGCTACTCTTTGGATGACCGTTCAACCTCATGCACACAGTTGATAAGCTTCGGCGCAAGGAAACGGAATTCCCTTCCCTGGCCGAAGCTTTTGTATGTTATGGCGCCTTGACAGGAACCGCCGGCTTCTTGGTCTGGAACGACAGAGCCATATCGATGTACGGCTGCCCGTCGTCCAGCTCCGCGACGTCCTGGCGTCCGTCCCCGTTCATATCGCAGACGAGCAGTTCCCCGTCCGAATGCCCCCAAGGACCCATTCGCGAGGACAGCTCGAATTGCAGCGGACCGGTCTGCCGGTATACGGCAAACGTTTTCTCCTCCCGGTTCCAGAACAAAATATCCGTCTTCCCGTCCCCGTTAAAATCCCCGATCTTCACCGTGCCGTCCTCTCCGGTCGGGATATCGAGCTGCAGCACGCGGCGTTTCCATTTCGGCGACGTCTCGTCGGGACTCAGCTCGATCCATCTCGAAGAATGAGGGAACGGGATCAGCAGCGATTCGTTGCCGTCTCCGTCCAGGTCGCCGGCGACCAGCCGTACGGGAAGTCTCCGGTCCCAGGGACGGGGAGCCAGCGGCTGCAGCTCGCCTTTTTTGAACGAGAAGCTCTCCAGCTGATTGTTATCCGCCGTCTCGCCCGCGATGATCCATTCGCCGCCGTTTCGTTTCAGGGCATACATCGAGCTCCATCCCGGCTTGCCCGTTTTCCAGGAACGGCCCGGCACGAAGCTGTCTCCGCTGGAACGGTACGACTCCAAGGTGCCGTCCGTGCGCATCACCCACAAGTCGGCTTTTCCATCGCCGTTATCGTCCAGAAGCGTCCAGGAGTCCCCTTTCGTATAGGGCAGCCGGCCCCATACTTTCGGCGCACCGGAGCTTTCGTTCCGCAGCCCCCGGAACTCGCCGCTTTTAACGGTCACTTGTCCGCTCTGGCGGTCCCAGACGACGACATCCGCCTGACCGTCTCCCGTCACATCCGCGGCCGACACCGCTCCCTCCATCCCCGTGCCGACTTTGACGCTATGCGCCGGAACGAACGGGATATAGTCCGTAATCGGGACGAAGCTGTAGCCTTTATCCCTAAGACGGCTCAGCAGCTTTTGCAAATTGCTCTTATCCGACGCCGGATAGCGGTACAGCGGCAGGCCGTCCTGAATGACCGGCTCCCCCGACTCGTCGGTAACCGGAACCAAATGACCAAATTCGAGAAAAGGATGATAAAAAAATGAGGGCAGCTTATCCGATTTGTCCAGTTGGTTCATGATGATGTCGGAATCCCGGTTATAAGGAATATAAGAGAACGGTGTCGGCACGTAGATCGCGCCAAGTGAGGACGAGCCGTAACCTTCGTTTCGCTCCGTCTTGTATTGCGTATATAACGTGTTGGCATTCTGATGAACGTCGGCTTGAAAATGAAGCCCGAAATAATTGCGAAACACGGCGTCCTGCTCGGGAAGCGTCCGGTAATGGGGTGCTTCCCAGAAATAAGGGAACAAGCCGGCGCGGCGGAGAGTCTCCGCACCCTCCTCTACTCTTCGGGAGGCGAACTGTGTCGTTAACGTCTCTGCGACGTCGGGGACGTAAAACTCGTCGCCGATTCCCGACTCCTGGTATCCGTCCGGACGGACCGTATCGCCAACCTGATGCGTATACCCGTGCATCCCGATCACAGCGCCCGATCTCGCCGCATTGTGCAGCAGAGCCGCAAACGACCGCGCATATTCGTTATCCGTCTGGTCGATCGACACGTCGTATACCGTGCCGTCCTTCAAGACGTTTTTCCAGCGCGGGATAACCGCAATCTGATAGGGAACGTCCCGTTCCTTCAATAAAGTAAACACGGCCCGCAGCTTGCCGAGCTGTTCCGCACCCTCGTACTGTCCTCCCGGACCGACGTCCTCAAGCCGGATCATGATCTGCTTCGGCCTGTTGTCGTTGCCTACGGCGGACTCCAGGTGCAGCATGTACAACATAACGAATACGACCGCTGCGGCTATCAGAATACGCGAGCGGGGTCGAAGCGCGGTCAACGAACGTTTCACAGTTGGTCCCTCCAGATGCTTGAACAAAATCCCCCATGGAAACCGGTATAACTCCAAGTCCTATCTATAAACAAAACGCACGGCAGGCAGTATGGTAGTATTATAGCTTAAACCGCTTACATAAATCATCAAAAAAATCCTCTTCGTCCGTTACAAGGAAGAAAAGGATTTTCGGGTAACGCGAATGTCCGGCCGGACCTCGTGATCGTAGGGTTCTATTCCGCTTTGAACGGTTTCAGGTTTCCGTTAGAATTCGACACCACAGGGATCATCTTTAAAGCGCGAGTCATCGGCGACAAACAAAGGCGGCAAGTGGGCGTGCTCTCGAAAGCAAAGTCGTCTCTCATCCATCCGTTGCAAGCTTCCTTCGTACAGGACCAGATTTCCGTTTCCTCGAGCGGCAGCTCTTCCGTAAACCGTCTGCGTTTGTTCATCTCTCTCACGTACCCCTTCCGATTGTAGTGGACCCTTTCTGTATGAAAAAAAGCCGCCCATACAACGAGGCAGGGCAGCTTTTACTACTCTTGTCCGGTGTTACAGCTTCACAACGTTCTCAGCTTGCGGTCCGCGGTTGCCTTGTACCACATTGAATTGAACTTGTTGACCTTCGTCAAGCGACTTGTAGCCTTCGCCGACGATGGCGCTGAAATGAACGAAAACGTCATTTCCGCCTTCCACTTCGATAAAGCCGTACCCTTTTTCAGAGTTGAACCACTTTACAGTTCCCGTTTGCATGGAAATCGCTCCTTTCTGAATAAACTAACATGTTCTGTTTTTTACGACAGAAGCCTGGAATCCGGTTCAAAGCAGAAGCGATTGAACGATCAGGAACATCTGCAACGAAAAAAATTCACATATTGATAAAGGTACCATAACGACGGATGATAACATTTATCGATATGCGAATTTCAAAAAATTCCATTTCCATATCCCACTATACTACATTTACCAGTAAGTTGTCAATCCATACGATGCACCGGCCTGTCTGCTTTTCGCGAACAGCCCCCGGTTTCCGAATAGGCCCGGGCTTGCCTGCAACGGCCAAATAATGATGTCGACAATTTGAAGCAAATACGATAGAATCATTATAGATTTCATATTTATGAAATCTTTTCTATGGAGGGTGAATCCAATGGAACAACAAGCGCCAAAAGTTAAATCTGCCGATCGCGTCCTGGATATTTTCGAATTGTTCACCGGAGAGAAAGATTCGTACAATTTGACGGAAATATCCAAAAATCTGAACATGCCTTCCAGCAGCACGTATCTGATTTTGCAAAACATGCTCAGCCGCGGATATTTGGAGACAGACCGGTCCGGCAAGCAGTTTCGTATCGGCTACAAATTGTTTGCGATTCGTTCCGGCTATATGCGCAACGCCAGCTTAACCGGAGAATTCAACTACATCGCCGAGAAGATTATCAACAATCTGAACGAGACGGTCAGTTTATCGATAAGAACCGGCAATCAGCTTTTATATATCGGAGAAAAGGTGAGTACACATTCGCTCCGGTTTAATCCGAGTCTCGGCGTAACGCTGCCCCTGCATGCCACCGCGTCGGGCAAAATTTTGCTGGCCGATCTGTCGGCGGAGGAACTGCGCGCCTTGTACCCGTCCGACGAATTGGAGAAAGTGACGAGCAAGACGATCTCCTCCTTCTCGGACTTGCTCAAAGAGCTGGACAAAGTCCGCAAGCAGGAATTCGGCTACAACATGGGCGAGACGGTCGACGGCGTACACTGTGTCGCCGGGGCGGTCAAAGATATGGACGACCGTGCGGTCGCCTCGATCAGCATCTCGATCCCGGTCGTGCGCATTACCGGCGAGGTGTGGGGGAACGTGCACGATTGGATCAGACGCTCGTGCGAGGAGCTTAGCAACAAGGTATACCGCCAAAATTAACAGGCGCGGAGGGGGCGACTCCGCTTCGCTGCCCTCACCCGCCCCGCTTCGGGGCTGTCCCGGAAATGCTCGCATGTCAGGGATCATCCCCATTTCCCAATCGAAAGGACAAGGACCTCAAATTCCACTGTAACGTGGAGGCCGAGGTCCTTTTTCTCCAGTCAAACCGGTTCTAAGCGGGGCCCGAATCATCGCGGCCTGACTGTTGAGTTGAGCCCCCCTTTTTGACGCAACGCGCCGTGCCGTCCTATTCGACCAGCCCCGTACGCTCGATTCCTTCCGTAAACCAGCGCTGTGCGATGAAATAAACGAGCAGCGGCGGCAAAATAATCAGAAACGCGGCGGCCATCTTGGGCCCTTCCGAGACCGGATCTTTTCCGACGGCTACGCTTAAGCTCAGCGACTTGTTCCCGAGCAGCTCGGTCGACAGCTCGTTCAGGCGCAGCGACAGCGGAATGAAGTCTTTGCTGAGAAACATCGACGGCTCGAAATGCATATTCCAATACCAGACGAACGAGAACAGAAACACGACAAGGCAGGCGGAGCCGGCAAGCGGCATCATGATCCGGAAAAACAACCGGAACACGGATGCCCCGTCCATCTTGGCCGCTTCCTCCAGCGCTTTCGGCTGGGACAGGAAAAACTGCCGGAAGATGATAATGAACAATGCCCCGCGCATCCCTTGGCCCAGTATAGCCGGCACGAGAAAAACGAGCGGCGTGTTCAGCCAGCCGAGCTTGTTGAAAATCATATACAGAGGGATGATCGTAATTTCCGGCGGAACGAGAAACGTAATCAAAATCAAGACGAAAAACAGCGATTTCCCCGGAAACCGGAGGCGGGCCAGCGCATACCCGGTAAGAGCGCAGGAGAACACCTGGAACAAGGAACCGAAAAAAGCGATAATAAACGTATTGGTAAACGCTTCCGGGTAGCGGAGCCCTTTCCACGCATCGGTATAGTTTTGGCTGTGCACGCTCCTGGGAATCAGTCCGACTACGGGATCAATCAAGTCTTCCAAACTTTTCACGCTGGTGGAGACCATGTAAATAATCGGTTTCAAGTACAGGAAGGCGATGACCGACAACAGGACGATGATCACCGTTTTTGCCACGTATCCGTCATTCACGTTTGGACCGAGCAGCAGCTTGCCCACCCGCTGCGCCCGGCGGCTCTCCGTGAATCGCACCGCCTCCAGCCTCACTTGCCGGTATCGCTCCGTCAACCTCATCGCAGCTCGCCCCTTCCTTTCGTCACCCGATACGTCAGCCCCACGGTCACGCCAAGCAGGATCAGGATAAGCAAGAAATACAACCACGCCTGAGCGCTCGCATATCCGTACCCCGTGGTCGGGGAGAACATATTGTTTTTGACAATTTGCAGCACGGGATTAAACGGGAACGTGAACAGATCGACGATCGTAAATACGGCGTTTAACCCGATAAAGGGCAGCATGCCGGGAAACGTAATCTTCCAGAAGCTTTCCCACGGGGAAGCGCCGTCTACTCGAATCGCTTCATAGATCGATCTGGATATCGTCTGGAAACCGGCTAGGAAGATGAGGATCTGGACGCCCGAGTACCATAATATAATGACCGCCCGGCTCAGCACATTCATCACGGTAGCCGCCGTCCGTTCGCTGAAATACTGCTGGACGATCGCAGCCACGTTGTACTGCTCGAGAAACGGCATCTCCCCCGCGCCTTGCGCGAACAGCTCCAGCAGCACTTGCCCTGTTGCAAATAAGACCGGGAGAAAAAAGATCGCCCGCATCAGCCCCCGGCCGGGAAACTTCTGATTCAGCAGCAGCGATACGAAAAACGAAAAGATCAGGATGAGCGGAATGATCATCAGCATCTCCTGAAACAACGAGAACAGGACGATCGGATAAGCGTTATCCGTCACCAGCATTCGCTTGTAATTGTCGAGGCCCACCCATTCGTACTTGAAGCTGCCGCTGGACGGCGTTACTTTATTGAAGCTGTTGTAGAGCGACCAGCCGACCGGAAACGCGACGAACCATGCAAAACCGACCAGCCACGGCAGCATGAACAAATATCCGATTCCGTAATCTTTCAGGAGAAGCTTGATGTATCCCAGGCGCCGTTCCGTCTTGCTGACCATCTAGGCTCCTCCTCCTTTCGCTACGTCGAATCGTTTCGTATTGTAATTGACGGTCACGCTCGTTCCGTCGGCATAGGTCGTCCTGTAGACCCCTTCCGAGACCCGCTCGTGACCGGTCATCGGTTGATGGTAGACGGCAGCGAGCTGATTGAACTTCCGGTACTCCTCGATGATCCGGTCTTTCCAGACTGCATATTCCCCGCTGTATATATGGCTGTAATCGGTGTCCTTCAAGACGCGGCTTTCCGAGTAGGTCAGCCTGAAATACGGAACGGCACCGTATTCGATCGCTTTCAGCAGCTGCTCGTCATACACGTCCCGCAAATTGCCGGCCGCCGACGTATATTCCACCGACCCATGGAGCGCCATCGGGTAAAAAGGCACCGTCTCGTCGATCATCAGGTCGTAGCTGGAGCTGAACGGCAGCTCTTCGATAAAGCTGACGTGTCCGAGCGAATAGTCGTTGCCCCGGACCACTCCGACCGTCCCCAGCCGGTGGCGGACATAATCAAGCAGTTCACGGTAATAGTAGGAGGTATCCTTTCTCGCCAGGGGAGAGGAAGGATTGAAGTCGCTGAACACTTGATCGCCGGGGCCTTCGACATAATGGATACCGTCCACGCCGAGCCCCTTCAACCGGTCGACGACGTCTTTTTGCCCGCGTACGGCCTTCACCGGATCGACGATGAACCGGCCTTCGCGGTCTTGCAAGACGGCCGTATCGATCCCGCGGATGCCGTCCGACTTGACTTGGAAGCGGCTGTAATCCGGATGTTTCCACGACATATAATCCTCGAACAGCACCTGGATGCCTTTCTCATGCATCGCCTGGATGAATCGCTTGGCTCCCTCGGTTCCTCCAATCTCCGGCACGACGGGGAAGCGTTGATCGGACCGGGCGTATCCGCTATGCTGCCAGCCCTGATACGTCACGCGGATGTTGCCCGCACCCAGCCGCATCAGTTCGTCCACCATGCTCTCCGCTTGTGCGAACGTGGTCGCCGTCTCGTACCGGCTGCCGCCGAATCGGGGCTTCGTCGCTCCGCCTATAAACGACAGCTGCATCGGGACTTGATCGACCGGTTTCAGCCCGGCGGCGAGCGCGCCCCCTTCCTTCAAATAAGCGCGGTACGCCTGCGCCATCCCGACGTAGCTTGCGGCATCGCCGGACAACAGCCGGTATTCCACGCGCCGGTCGTCCTCATTCCGGTTTTTTTGAATCGTGCCGACGACATCCTTCGTAATCCCGCTCACTTTGCGCCCATACTCCTGCCTGTAGCTGAAGTTGGCGCTCACCGTATTGTAGCTCGAAATGTTGCCGGGCAGGACCGCTTTGACCGAGGCAGTATACTGCCCCTCCTGGACGATCGCGGCGAACGCTTGCGTTCCGCGCTTCAGGCCGAATACCGGAAAGCCGATCTGCTCGCGCGGCGTCTTCCTCTCCCGCTCTTTCAGATGCGACGGGTCTTCCCCGTAGACCGGGAACTCGTAGACGGTTCCGATCGCCGGCCGCTTGCGGTCATAATAGACGAGCCCCCCGGGACCGTCCGGAACGAATAAATAACCGGTCTCTTCCGCCTTCGAAACGGCTCCGAAAAAAGGCAGCACATTAAGCGCAAACAATCGGGCTTCTCCCGTTTCGGCAATTCCCGAGCTGGGGACGGACACTTCGAACCCGCTGTCGGTTATCCGGTACTGCAGCACGAAAGAGATGTGCAGCTCAGTGTGAGTATAGGTGACCTGAATGCCGTCCGTTCCGATCCGGGTGTACCGGGTCGTCATTTTCGGATCGAGCGCATTCGTGACCGAACGTTTCGTCTCCGTTCCCGACGTGTATTCGAGAATATAGGGGGACTGCATATTTTCCAGCAGCGTCCCCTTTACCGTCTCCCCGGCAAGTTTGCCGCCCGGCGGATTGCTTCGCCACAAGTAGCCGTTTTGTTTGTTCAGCACGGCGATTTGACTCGTCATCGGATCGAGCCGCAGCGAGAATCGGCTGTTCTCCGCCACCGTCGCGTAGCCTTCCGGATCGACCGCCGCCGGCTTCCAATCCTCCCCTTGCGCTACAGACAGCCTAGCGGCGGCAGGAATCTCGATGTTCATCGCTTCCAGCTTCGGCAGCGTATCCCGGTTTAACGCCCACAGCAGTACGATCGCCAGAACCGCCGCAGCTGCCGCGATCAGTTGGATGCCCCTTTTCGGATGCACAGGCCATAGCCGTCTAACCATTAAACGTCACCTCCCGGTAGATCTGTTCCAGAAAATCGTACAGGTTCATACCGAGCCCGGTCATGATGACCGCAAACACCCACATAACCCCGATCGTAAATACGGTGATGCCTGCATTTTTGATCGCTTCGGTAAAATCGAAATTATGAATGACCTGGGTCATAACGAACAGCAGCAGTACGATCCAGATCCACATGAGCTGATGAATCAGGTCGATCAATATCCATTCTTCGAGCACGGCGACGTTGGAGAGCGCAATCGCCGGGATCTGCATCACCATATAAGGAACGATCGCATAGGTGCTGGCCTGCAGCACTTCGCGAAACCGCCCTTCCCCGCCCTTCACGGAGCTGACCAGGTAGTTCGCAATTACCCACGTCGCCCATGGCACCAGGAGCAGGCCCAAAGACCATTTCAGGTTATAGCTGCCGAGATCGAACGGATACGCGATAAAACCGGAACCGAATATGGACAGCAGATGGACCCCGACGGCAAGAGAGCCGATCAGCAGCAGCACGAACCAGGAAATTTGCCGATCCTTCAACCGGTAAAACCCTTCATACGGGTGGAAAATCAAATAAATCGCATCCTTAAGCTCGGCCGCATAACGCTCCAACCCCCGGGGCCATGTCCGGCTGCGGACGAACGCCCTTCCCTTCCTCCCGAGAAAAACGAGCGCTCCGATCCCGGCAGCCGTTGCCAGAGCCGCTATGAAGAAGTGGTCCTGAATCCATTCGTACCGCAAATTCCAGAAGGCGTCCGAATATCCTTCGGGGTCGTACGATTGCTTGAAATAATACAACGCGTCGTCATACCGTTTCTCGTGCAGGGCGATTTTGCCCAATCCGTTAAACGAGATGTTGAGCATCCCGTTCTGACGGACGACTTCTTCCCAGTACGCCTTGCTTTTGAAATAATCGCCCTCGTAGTAAAGATGGGCCGCCGTCATAAAAGCGTCGCCGAAGCTCGTTCGCTTAAAGACGTGAATCAGATTGGAGCGGCTGTCGGCCAGCCATATTTCGTTTCGTCCATTGATTGCGATACTGCTGGCAAAGCTCGTTACCCCGATCTGCCGGGCGTTTTTGTCACCCTCGCTGAAATAAAACAAAACGCCGCCCATCGGGTCGTAGATCGAGATTTCATTAAACTGCCGGTTCATCCCGTACAAAAAGCCGTGGCCGTCCACGGTCATATCGACCAGCTGCGTTTCCCCGAACTCTTTGTTTTTGAACGCGTCGGAGCCTCCGGCGTTCAGCTTTTTGATCTGCCCGTCGTTAAGTGCGGTTGCGGTCGTTGTGAACAAAAAGCCGTCTTCGGACAAGGTGACGTTTGCGATCGAGTCCGGGCGCTTCGCGACCTCCTGAGCCAGCTGCACCTGGTTGAGCACCGTCCGCTTCAGCCGGTCCATCCAACTCAGCTTCGCTTTGTTCGCCCCGAAAAACCCGGTAAACTCGCCTTCCGGATTCATCCGCAGCAAGCCCTGATATGTGTCTTTTATGACGACATACAGAAACCCGCGGTTATCCACAACCAGTTTGGTCGGAATAAAAAAGTAGTCTTTCCCCAGCACGCTGGAGTCCGGCTTGGCGAACACCTTCAACAGGCTGCCGTCCGGCGCATATTGGACAATCGTCTCCCCGGCGGTATTGGCCGCGTAGATCGTACCGTCTGCAGCGACGAACACGCCCTCCGGACGGCTCAGCTTGCCCGGCCCCTCCTCCTCGCCGATCGTACGGATGAATTGTCCGGACGGACCGAGCTCGACGATGCGATCGTTCCCCGTGTCGGCGATGTAGACGTGGTCGTTGCCCGCTATGAACAGGTCGCTTGGCGCGGAGAACGGCTTCTTCATCAGGTTGCCGTCGATGATGCGGTCCGGTACATATAAAGGCTGAATCTGATTCATCTCGCCGGTGACCGGATCGACATAATACGTGCTGTAGGGCAGCTTGGCCCATGCCGCCTGCGGAACCAGCAAGCTGAGCAGACATAAGACGGTGAGCATAGTCACAGTGGTTATCATCCCACCGGATGCGGCGCGTCGGATCATCGGAAGCCCTCTCTTTTTCCCCATATTACTTCACACCCGAATGCAGCATCGTTTCGATCATTTTCCGCTGGAACAGCAGGAACAGGATCAGATTCGGCAAAAACATCAGCAGTCCGACCGCCGCCGCCATGCTGGCCGCCGCAACGCCGGGGACGTTCGTCGTGAGGCTGGTTACATAAAAGGCCAGCGTCTTCATCGTTTCTTTTGTCGTGTACAGCGTCGAGGTTTCCACATCCAGATACACGGCCTGAAACGTAATGATAGTGACCGTTGCGACCGCCGGCGCCGTGAGCGGAATCACGATGCGCGAGAAGATGTACAGATCGCCGGCGCCGTCCAGCTTGGCCGCTTCCAGCAAGGAGTCCGGGATTTGGTCGATAAATTGCTTCATCAGGAACACCGCGACCGGCGAAGCGATAAACGGCAAAATATGAGCGAGATACGTATTTTTCAGCCCCAGACTGCTTACGACGAGATAGCGGGGGATCGCTACGGTCTCCGGAGCGAACATAAGCGCGATCATGATGAAGGCCATTATGGCCGTTTTAAAATGAAACCGGTGCTTCGCAAGCACATAACCGGCCATCGTGCTGACGAGGATGACGGACACGGTGGACACCGCCGAAACGAGTACGCTGTTGAACAAGTACCGCGTCGCCGGAACGAGTCCGGCCGACGTATGAAGCAGCAATTGTTCGAAATTGCGCATCGTCGGGTGCTTGACGAAGATCGTAGGCGGAAACAAAAACAGCTCGTTTAACGGCTTGAAGGCGTTATTAAACAAAAAAACAATCGGCACGAGCATAAACGCGGCCACAGCGGCAAGGAATCCGACCAGCACTACCCGGGAGAACGAGAGCTTGCGAATCGAAAGCAGCATTCCGCTATTCCCCCTTCGATCCGAACAGCTTGTAGCTAAGCTTCATCAGGCCATAGCTCATGATCAGCAGCACGACGGACAACGAGGAAGCGTAACCCCATTCATACCGCAAATAAGCATAGTCGTCGATATGGTTCGTGATGAGGTGTCCGGCATAGTCCGGCGTAATCGTCAGTCCCGTAAGCTGGGTCGAGATCGCCCCCGCCTTCAGCGTGCCGACGATCGCCATGACCGCGCTGAACAGCATCTGCGGCTTCATCGCCGGAATCGTGATATAGTACACTTCCTGCAAGCTGTTCTTGATCCCGTCGATTCTGCCCGCTTCGTACAGCTCCTTGTTCACGGTTTGCAGCCCGCCAAGCATGGCGAGAAACCCGACCCCCATACTGGTCCACAACGTCACGACAATCATGATGGTCATCAAATATCTCGGGTCCTGCAGCCATAGATGCGGCGATTCGATGAACCCGAGACGCATCAGCACATTGTTCAAATACCCGACCCGGTCGCCGCTGAACGTAGCCGCCCAGACGACCGACAGCGCCACTCCCCCGACCATGGACGGCGCATACAGCGCCAGCGTGAAGTAATCGCGGATGCCGGAGGGCAGCTGATGAATGAGCCAGGCGAACACGAACGACAGCACATAACCGCCGGGCCCGACGATGATCGCGAACTTCAGCGTATTCGGAAGCGTGTATTTCATAAATACGATGTCCTGCGTCAACATGTAGACGAAGTTGCTCGCCCCAATAAATCGCGGAAACTCGATTCCGTTAAAGGAAGTGACGCTAAGCAAAGCCGCCATCAGCACCGGAACGATAATAAAACAGGCAAAGCAAATGAGGAAGGGAGCCAGAAACAAATACGACAATCGGTCGCGCCAGCATTCCCGTAAAAATCGTTTGATTCTCGCTATCGTCTTAGGAGCCGGGGTTCTCGGCCCGCCCGGCGGCAGCGTAACGGCGTTGGACAGTTGTACGGGTTCCATAGGTTACTCCCTTCCGTAAGGCTGGTTGTATGGCGTTACTTGCAGATTGTCGTCCGGCGTGAGACCGAACTCCTCCTGCTTGCGCCTCATTTCCCGCTGCAGCGACATTTCGGATTTGCCGAGCGTCTCCCGGGCCGGTTTTCCTCCGATGACCGTATTGATCCAGGCAAAATCCATCTCGCGGGTCAGAAAATAATAACCCGGAACGTACGGCACGTTTTTGGCCCACCGGTCTTGTTCGTTCAGCGCCTTCAAGTCGTCTTCGGACCAGGGCAGCGTCTGCATCGCGGCCACGTTCGCCGTATACCAGCGGTACTCGATGCCGGCATACGATTCGATATCGTTGCCGTACCGGCTCTGGACGCTACCCGACGTCCACCACTCCAGAAACTTCCACGCCTCTTCCTTGCGCTTGCTCTGCTTCATCATAAAAGCCGACGTCGTTTCCTGCGGCGCCCATCGCACCACGGTGCCGTCCGGCTGCCGGGTGCCCGGGACGGGAACCATCTTCCAGTGTCCGGCGAGCTCGGGAGCGGCGACCGTCAGTTGAATGTTCAGCATAAAATCGCTGATCCCGATCGGCATATCCCCATACCGGAAATGGTTGATGAAGGCCGGAACTTCCTGCGGCAGGCTGTATTTGCTGAACCACTCCGTATATTGCTTGAACGCGGCCAGCCCCTCCGTGCTGGTCAGCTCCGTCTGCAAGCCGTCTTCCGTATAAAACTCCGCTCCCTGCTGATAAAAGGGCAGCGCATAGTGCAGGCTGTAGGCGCCCGACGTCGTCAAGTTGGAGTGGATCGTACCGTCGATTTTTCTCGGATATTTAAATGCCATGCCTCTCTCCTGCAAGGTCGGCAGCAAACGCATCAGATCGTCCCACGTATCCGGCGGCTCGATGCCCAACTGCTCGAAGATGTCGGTCCGGTAAAACATCATGTTGTACGTCTGGGTCTCCGGCAGCCCGTATACGCCCCCTCCGTAGTTATACGATCGCATGATCCCGGGATTGAACCGTTTGAGCACTTCCTCGAACCCGTCATACTGCGACAAGTCTTCCGCCGCACCGCGCATGGCGAAGTCGACCGGCGTCTCCATCCCGACGCCAAGCGCCAGATCCGGCTGATCGCCTGCCGCATTGCCCATCAACAGCACGTTCTGATTCGGGATCAGATTCACATTCACTTTAATGCCCGTCTGCGGGGTAAATTCCTGCTCGATCAGCGATTGCAGCAAATCGACGTAGTCCCGTCCGCGCTGCACCCAAATCGTCAGGGCGTTCTCGTCGTTCAGCTCGTTCGTATCGTAATTCTCGAAGAAGGAGCGGGCGAAGTTCACCGCCGTATACCGCACCTTGTCCCAACCGTTCGGGATCTGGAACGGCGGGTTCGTCTGCGGGGTTCGCACGACGATATAATCGAGCTGCAGCGCCTGGCTTTCCACCGGTTTGATCCAGGTGCCGATGCCTGACACGATATCCGAGAAGGCAGTCACCTGATTCGGAATCTCGTTGACGTCTTGCTTCAGCGACCGGACCAGGTCGATCAGCGCGCTCAGAGCCGTAGTCGGATCGGTAACCGCCTGGTTCAGTCCGAGCAAGTAGTCGCGGACGACCTCCATCTCATCGATGACGGATTGCAGCTTGTTTTCGATCTCCGGATCGAATTTCTTAATCTCCCATGTCCGCGCGGTGTCGATGTTCTGATCGGCGCCGAAGCCGTAGTTGCCGGAGATCGCCCGGATCTCCTTCTCGATCGACATGACCCGTTGTCTAATTTCATGCAACGCCTCGACCGCAGGACGGACGAGCGAATTATCCGCGACCAGCTTAAGCCGGTGCGTGCCCTCGGTCAGATGGAACAAGTACGGCTCTCCGTCCGGGTCCGCAAGCGGCTTGATCTCCAAAGCGCGGTTCGGGGCGAAGCGGTAATGCAGCATTTCCCGGAACGGTACCCGATCGTCGATCAGCACCGTCCGGTACACGGACGCATTCCCGTTATAGCCTTGAAAATATTTCAGATCGATCGCGTAATATCCGGTCTCCGGTACGGCAATCTCCCACTCGACCGACTGGCCCGCCTTCTCCCACGAAGTGCCTCCGAGCGCGTTGTACGTTATTTTGCCTTTCGCATCCGGGGAGACCAGCGGCTCCGCCACGCTTATCGTTCGGGTGCTGACCGCAGACTTCTGCAGAAATTGCTCCGCTTCGTACCGCTGATACCAGTCCTTCTGCGGCCCGCTGCCGGCCGGATGCCGGCCGGCGTATTCGGCGTAAGCCGGCAGCTTCTCGGGCGAAGCGAGTGTAAGCGAATACAAGGCAACCGGTTCCTTCACTCCGACCAGGCGGATCGTATGCGTGCCCTTGGTCAGCGCCCAGCGCAGCGGCTCCGGGGAGAGCGAATAATCGGTTATGCGCGCGGTCTGCCAGCCGCTTCTTTCCTCCTGCACCGGACGGATCTCATTGCCGATCCCATTGCGGTCGTACGGATACTTGGCGTCTCTCCACTGCCGGTCCAGGACGATCCGCCCCGCTTCGGCGAACGGATACTTGCCGTCGATCTGAACGCCCCGGACGATCTCCGAGAAGCTTCCTTTCATAGGCGCATACTCGATCATCAGATCGTACAGTCCGTCCTCCGGCACCTCCACGTTCCATTCGAGCCAGCCTTTCGCATGGGTCCATTCCACGATGTCCGCCTTCTTCGCGTCATCCCGGCGGCGCTGGACGCCGGCATCCGGCGACATCCCGCTGTATTCGGCCGCGAGCACGCGGGCCCCCGATGTCCCGGCCGGCTGGAACCGGCTGAATTCGCCGCTGCGCTGCCACAACACGTAAGAGAACGGCTGCCGGTCCGCGGCCGCGGCAGACAGACGAATGTCCGACTGGGCGACAACCGGGAAGCTGGCCGGCTCCGCGGATGACGAGCGCCAGAAGATCCATGCGATCCCGCACACTGCTAACGTGCCGAACAAGATACGTCCGCTTCTTCTCCAGCGCCGGCTCATGATCGAAGATCCCCCTGCACCGCAAAGGAAACTCCGCTTTCCGAGTCGAAGAAATGCGCCCGATCCATACGCACGACAAGCGATACCGTATCGCCGGGCTGAATCGGTGTATGCGCTTCCGCTCGCGAGATGAACGTATCGTCCCCCGACTTGGCATGCAGAAACGTGTTGGAGCCCATCGGTTCCCTCGAATCGACGATGGCGGTTATTCGCCAATCCGGATACTGTTCGAGCGCCCAAGACTCGCTCAGCACATATTCCGGCCGGATGCCGAGCACGACTTGGCGCAAATTCGTCCGGGCTGCGGCAATTTGGGCGCAGCGGCTTTCCGGCACCCGTATTTTCAGCCGCCTGTTCTCAAAATAAAAGACGCCGTGTTCCGATACTATCGCCCCCGGTATAAAGTTCATCTGCGGGGTGCCGATAAATCCGGCTACGAACATGTTGTTCGGATGGTCATACAAGTGCTGGGGCGGGGCCACCTGCTGGATCTTGCCTTTCTCCATCACGACGATCCGCGTTCCCATCGTCATCGCTTCCGTCTGATCGTGGGTGACATATACCATCGTCGTTCGCAGCTCGCTGTGCAGCTTGCTGATTTCCACACGGGTCTGCGTCCGGAGCTTGGCGTCCAGGTTCGAGAGCGGCTCATCCATCAGAAACACTTGCGGCTCCCGCACGAGGGCGCGCCCCAACGCTACGCGCTGCTTCTGTCCGCCGGACAGCTGACCGGGCCGCTTTGCCAGGAAATGCGAGATCTCCAGCATCTTGGCCGCCCGGCTGACCCGCTGCTCGATCTCGTGCTTCGCCACCTTATGAAGCTGCAAGCCTAACGCCATATTTTCAAACACGGTCATATTCGGATACAGGGCATAGTTTTGGAAAACCATCGCAATATCGCGATTTTTCGGGGATACGTAGTTGATGAATTTGCCGTCTATGTAGATATCGCCCTGCGATACTTCCTCCAGGCCGGCGAGCATCCGGAGGGTTGTGGACTTGCCGCATCCCGAAGGTCCGACCAGGACAAGGAACTCTCCGTCGGCTACATCCAGATGAAAATCGTTAACCGACGGATTCGCTTCCCCCTTGTAGTACTTGTACACGTGGTTGAATGCAACGCTTCCCATACGGACCTACCCCCACACTCAATTCTTAAAAACTTTTCCTATACATGAATAAATCATAGCAAAATAAAATAATCACGTAAACACAAATCTTATTACATATATATACGGTAAATCACTTTTTGTCCGCGCATATTGTTTTTTCATTTATCGTATACATGAAATTTATTTCTTGACTTGAGAAATGTTCGTGATAAAATCGAGAAAGAAAAGCTTTCGTCCGAAGCGTTTTCGATGAGCGGTTCCGCTTCTCGCTTAATCCGGCTCCATATTCCGAATCGTTCAGAAAACCCGAGATGTATGCGCTTACTATCCGAATATGCGAATGATATGTAGGGGGGATTGCGGGATTGTAACCATCTGGATGAACCGCGACGATCGCTGTCGCAGATAAGGGTTATGTAATGATGAAAACTGGGTGTCACTCGAATCGATATGTGGAGGCGATCCAATGAAATTCCGTAAAAAGCGTTCACGGCAATTCGCGCTGATCAGCACGTTCATCCTGGTCCTCACCTTCCTGCCTTTATTAGCCGCTTGTTCCGGCGGAAGCTCCGGGAAACCTGCCGATCCGGCCGGCACCACCCCGACTCCGAATACCGCCGCACCTGAGAAAAAGGACCCGGTTACTTTAAAAGTATTAACCTGGAACGCAGGACCTTTCCAGAAGCTGTTCGACAAGTTCACCGAGAAATACCCTTGGATTACGATCGACGCCAGTACGAAGATCAACGGGGGCATCATCAAAAACGTCATAGCCGGCGATCAGGCCGACCTCGTCTTTCTCGACAACGGGTTGTCGGAATGGATGAGCGGCGATCTGCTGGAAGATTTGACTCCCTACATCAAGAAAGATCAAAGAATTCAAAGCGCGAACAAAATCGATAACTTGCTGGAATCGTTCGCTACCGGCGGCAAACAGTGGACCGTCCCCTTCTCCGACATCCCGATGTGGATCATCGTCAACAAAGATTTGATGAAGAAATACGGAATGACGATGCCCAAAAACGATTGGACGTACAACGACTACCTCGAGATGGCCAAAAAAGCGACGAATACGGCGGCAAACGATTGGGGCATGGTCGGCATGGGCCATGAATTTACGAGCATTCTGACGATGGCGAGCGGAAGCGCCGATAACTACCGGTATATGAACAAGGACTCTTCCCAGAGCGTCGCCCATACGCCGGCCATTCAGGAAGACTTCAAATGGGTTCAGGATTTGACGAACAAATGGCACGTCCAGCCTACCGTTCAAGAGCAAAAAGATTTGGGCATACCTGCCGTAGCGGAAGAAGCTTTCATAAAAGGCAATGTCCTGTTCATGCTCGGCGCGGACTGGATGCTGGAGACGATTCAGAAAGCGAAGTTCGAGTGGGACGTTCTGCCGATGCCGAAGGGCAAAAAGATGCAGGCGACGATTCATCAGGCAGGCCCGATCTCGATTCCGAAAGCGTCCAAACATAAAGAGGAAGCGTTCCTGTACATCAGCTTCCTGTTCGATATCGAAGCCCAGAAAACGATGATTGAAACCGGCTCCAGCGCGTTCGTCAAAGATCCCGTGTTGGAGAAATATTTCGGCGAGGTGCCGCTCTGGAAAGGCAAAAACGTCGAGGCGCTGCAATTGTCCGCCAAAATGTGCTGCTTCTCCAGCGATCCGCGCACCGTCAATCTTGGCGATTTGGCCGGCAAGGTCAACGCTTCCATCGATAAACTGATCCGCGAAGGCGGCAATATCAGCACCGTGTTCCCGGCGATCGAGGCTTACAACACCAAAGCTCTCGAGACCCGCAAAGCTTTAGGCTGGTAGATATCGGTCCCTCGGAGGAGGAACGGGGCGGAAGTAAGCGGAAACCGGCCGTCTCGCCTCTCCGGGGCCAATCGGATACGTACAGAACCTTTTCCGCGGAGAGGAACATGAGCATTGGATACGAAGTTACAAAAATACGGAATGGATGAAGTTCCCTTCTCTTCTGCTACGCCTACGGAATCGCTGCTGTTCGTATCCGGGCAAGGGGGAGTGGATCCGCATACAGGCGATATTACGGCGAACGATCTGGAACATCAGACGATCGTAACCGTCCAGAACATTGAACGCATCTTGTCTCAATCCGGATTAACGCTGCGGGACGTAGTAAAGGTCAACGTATATCTATGCAAGCGGGAACACTACGAGCTGTTCAACCAAATTTACGCCCGCCTCTTCCCCTGCCCTTACCCGGCGCGCACACTCGTCTATTGCGAACTCAATTTCGACTTGCTTGTCGAAATCGACGTGATCGCCAAGCTGAAAGCATAATTCCGGTACGTTCAGTGAAGGGGAGCGACGAGCTGCGGCTCGTCCTCCCCTTTGTATGTTCTTGGCTTATATGCCATTTTCCTGCTTTTCGTTCGCTGCCAAGCTTCTCTCCCCGGTCTCCATCGATTGATACGTCCGGACGAGCCATTCGGCGACGCTACGGCTGATTACATCCAAATAAGCGCGCCCTTTCTCCGCAGTTGCCCGGTGCGGGGTATCGGTATATCCGTCCGCTCCGGTCAGTTCTCCATGCCTGCCAATAAATGTTCCGGGCGGCCCCGAAAGAATCCAGGGACGCTGGGGATGTTCCCCGGCAGCCCTGTCGGTATGAACCAACTCCTCGCGCAAGGCCAGTATCGCCGAAGTCTCGAACCCTCCCGCATGGCCCGGCACCATGCCGACTTGCTCCGCATCGGCAAGCCGAAGCGCTTCCTTCGCAACGCTCCAGTAGGAAGCCGAGGCGGTCCAGATCGGATGCGAGACGGCCAGATCGCTCGCCGTCTGCTGCATGATCGGATCGTTTCCGCCGTGGCCGTTAAGGAATACAATTTTACGGAACCCGTTCGCGACGAGGCTTTCCCCGATATCCCGAAGCATCTGCATATAAGTTGCCGAAGAGAAGCTCAACGTTCCTCCGAAGGCTAGATGATGATGCGAGCAGCCGATCGGGATGAGCGGACAGAGCAGGAGCGGAACCGAGGAGGCCGCCCGAAGCGCCGCTCCGTTCGCGATATGTCCGCAGATCAGGCTGTCGGTGTATACGGGGAGATGCGGCCCGTGCTGTTCCGTTGCCGCCAGCGGAACGACGGCCATATAACCCTGTTTGGCTTTGGCCGTTAGTTCTTCCCTCGTATGCTCGTGATACAAGAAGGATTTCATGATTTGCCCCGTCTCCTCCCCCATGGCGTACGGTTACTTGACGAACCGTAACGTTCCGAATCGCGACGGAATATGGTAATTGACCGCCCCCGTCGACGACCATGCCTGGTAATGCCGTTTATTGTCCCGGTCCTCGTCGATTCTGTAAAAGTTGATGCGCCACAACGCGCCCGCTTCCGGCCGCCGGCTAAAATGGATGAACGGCAAGCGGATCTCGTAGAGCCGAAGATCGCCTTCGTTCCATACCTTCGTCTCCATTCCATCCGCATCCCACTCCGTATGTACGCGGATCCGCCCGTCCTCGTTGTCCACACGGGCATCGAACACTACGTTCAAGGGGCTGAGCTCCAGCTCGATATAATGCCGCCCCGTCCCCTCTTCATCTATAAATACTTCCACTACATCCTGTTCGTACAACGGATCGTCGCGTTGCGTATAATCGGCGACCGTATGATCATCGACACATTCGAACCGGAAATAAACCGCATCCCTGTCCCAGCACGTCATCACCCGCGTCTGTTGCTGCACCTGACCGCCGCTGACTACATCGACCAGTTGTTCCGCCTGCAGCGTCTCCCATCTCCTGGTCTCATCCTCTGTAAATTTGCATTCTATCGTTTTTGGCGTCATGCATGAAACCCTCCATCCACTTTATAAATCGAGCCGGTTATATAAGAGGAAGCGTCCGACAACAAAAAGGCGGCCATCTCGTTAATCTCGTCGGCACTGCCGCTGCGGCCCAGCCAGGTTCGGCTGCGAATTGCTTCTTTTTCCTTCTCGGATTGGAGCGCAAAATCTTCCTTCGCCCTGAAATCGCCGGGAACGAGCACATTCGCGCGTATCCCGTATGACGCGTAATCGGCGGCCAGCACTTTCGTAAACTGATGGATCGCCGCTTTGCCGGCTCCATAAGCCAGACAGCCCTCCGACACGATCTCCCCGAGAATCGAGGACGTATTGACGATCGATCCGCCGCCCGAGCGGATCATCAGGGCGAGCGCGTATTTATTAACCAGGAACGTGCTCGTCAGCGTCCCCCGGATCGTATCCTCCCATTCCGTCAGCGTGATCTCAAGCGCAGGCTTCCACACATTCGCGAACACATTATGATACGTCCCGTCCAGCCTGCCGAAGTGGCGTTCGACTTCGGCCACGACGTCCATCACCTGCCGCTCGTCGCACAGGTCGGCCTGCATGAAGGCGAACCGCTTGTCCCCGTACTGCGCTTCCAACGCTCCGATCTCCGGAAATGCCGCAAGAGAAGCGCGGTCGCATAGGAACACCGCCGCTCCTCTTGCCAGAAACATGCGCGCGGCCGACCGGCCCAAAGCGCCTAAACCGCCGGTGATCAGCACCACTTTATTGTCCAGCATACTCACGCGGTTCACCACTTTCTAGGAAGTAGGATAACACCTGACTTCATAAATCCCCGCAGACGGATCGCCATTCGTGGAACGAACGGTGATACGCAGCCGTTCCGTCCGGACCGGGCGTTCCGGAACGATCGACCGCATCCGCTGATAATTGTCGGCGATCGCCCCGATCCCGGTCCAGCTGCCGTCTACGAATGCTTCTGCCGCAACATCCTTCGGACATTCCGGATCGCGGTAGAGGCCCGGATAGTTCCGGTAGTCGCGAAGCAGCTGGCAGGGAAAGGTCAGCTCGATCCGCCCGATCTCCACCGGCTCCGCCCATGTCAGCTCCAGCCAAGGGGCGTCAGACTCGGACGGGTCGGAGCGCCACAAGTTCGTGCTCCGGTAAGGGCGGGTGACGCCGCTGCGGACGTTGTCCGCCCCGTAACACGCCTGGGACGGCGAGATGCGGAAGCTCATCGTCGTCCCGCTTCCGAACCGCCGCATCAGACCGTTGCCGATCTCGTAGGCGCTTACATGCCCGGGCTGGATCGCAGCCGCAGCGTGCCAGCCGACGAGCGGATTCGCCAGCAGATCCAGGCGGATATAGCTTCCCCGGAGCTGCGATACGTCGATGCCGACCGGCCATTCCACCCATTGCTCCTCTCCCGGCGGTACCGTGAGCGTGGCCGCTGCGAGCGGCTCTCCCGGCTCGACCCGGTAATCCCATATATGCTCCGCGGCATATAACCGGGCTTCCACGGTCTGAGCGGCACCCGACCCGTTGGCCAGACATACGGTCAACACCTCCACACGATCCGCGCCGACGCAGATCCATTGACCTCTCCTGTGCGTTAGCGGCTGTGCAGCCGGCCGGTCTTCCCCGTCCGGCGGAGGATGTGCGCCGGCCAGAACCGCTTCGCTGCTAGCACGGACCTCGGCCCGTCTCGCCAGATCGCACTCATCCTCGTTCACCACGTTCGGCAGGAAGCAACCGTCGCGCAGCAGCGCCTGCTGGACATCGCCGATCGCCCGCTCCGGAACGTCGCGCACCGGGATGCCGGCGCGAATCGCCAGGGCGGCAGCCGTCCCCGCCGCCTGCCCCATCACCGCCGTCGTCCCCATGACGCGCACCGTGCCGAGCGCCGCATGAGTGACACTGACGTTCCGGCCGGCCATCATCACATTATTCATCTTGTTCGCAATCAAGATGCGCAGCGGGATTCCGTACGGTCCGACATAACTTTTCGACATGTAGGAAGTTCCGGAATTTCCCTCTATAGCAGAATGTTCGCTGAACGGAGCGAGAAGTCCTCCAGGCTCATGCAAATCGATAAACCAGCCGCCGTAGGCGACCTCGTCCGGGAATACCGTCTTCTGCAAAGGATCGTGCTCGGTCATCAGGTATTCGCCGACGATTCTCCGGCTTTCCCGCTTGCCGGGCACTTGCCCGATCCAGTCGAGCGCATATGTCCTCGCCTCGTCCTTCAGCCGCGGGTCCCTGTTTTTGATCCAGTCCCAGACGCCTAATACGTGCCGGGTCAATTCATGCCGGAGCGTCTCGTTGTCGTAGATCGTATGCCACGGAACGGACAGCTCGATCCACCAGAACCCGCTTCGCACATCGCTCGGCCATCTGCCCTGCTTGTAGAAAAAGTCGGGGTTGTCGTAGCGGACCGCCCAGTCCGGTGCGGTAAAGGGCACCGGATAGCCTACATCCTTCGCCTTGAAATGTATCGAATTGCCCATGACCGCATCGCTGGCTAGCTCCGGCGCGTGCGGCTCGCCGAATTCGTCCCGGCTCTCCGTCCCTAGCCTCCATTCGCAGCCGGCCAACGCGGCAACGATACCGTCGCCGGTGCAATCGACGAACGTATCCGCATAGATCGTCAGCTCGGTCTCCGCATGGCTGACGCGGGCGATTACGGCTTCCACTGTCCGTTCATCCCGCATCCTTACATCGGCGACCGTCGAATTCAGCCGGAACGTCAGATTCGGCGTGTGCATCGCCATATCGTACATAACCATATCCCAGACGCTGTTGATATATCCGTTGTCCCACGTCGGATTTTCGTGGTTGCGCGCCCTCTCCTCGATCAGCAGCTCGGAGATGATGCCGGTTTCCCGTGCGTAAGCATGGAAGCTGGCCGCTCCTTGCGGGGGGACGCGTATTTCCGACGAACTGTTGCCGCCGAACACCGGCCGGTCCTGCACGAGACACACCTTCGCGCCGTGACGAGCTGCGGCGACGGCCGCGGAGAAACCCGCCAGTCCGCCGCCGCACACCACGACATCGTATCGCTCTTCGACGGCACGAAAACCCGTCTTCGTCTGCTCCCGTCCCTTCATCTCACATTCCCCTTTCGGCCCTGTCCGCCGATCATCCGTCCTGGATCGTTGCCCAGCATATAGTCGGCCTTCGGTGCCATTTCCCGTGTGACGCCGGCCTCGTATTCGTCACTCAACCTAACTCCCCGCCCTGTCCGGGAACCGCGACATTCGTATAACGCACCACGCAGCCGTACAGCTCTCCCGAACCGACACATAAGGAATCGTCCTCGGGCGAGTAGGCGAGACACGAGATCGAATGGATGCT
This sequence comes from Paenibacillus sp. MAH-35, assembly GCF_058135425.1. Taxonomy (NCBI): domain Bacteria; kingdom Bacillati; phylum Bacillota; class Bacilli; order Caryophanales; family Paenibacillaceae; genus Paenibacillus; species Paenibacillus sp. MAH-35. The sequence goes on along the minus strand of NZ_JBYUPU010000006.1, from coordinate 245,219 downwards.
GGCCCACTCGGAATCCAGTTCCCTCAGCTCCGCATTGTCTTTAATAACCCGCGGTCTTCCCAGATCCGTAAACCCGTGCTCGCACGAAAAATGGAACACATGGCCGGCGTCCCTGGCTCCGCCGTATACACCGAATACTTCCTCCTCGTTCCGTCTGACGAAGCAACGCAGTTGCCCGCTGGAGTATAACCGGCCGTAGGACGTCGTCTTCCGGTGATCTGCGGACAACGTGAACAATATGCCGTCCGCCGTCCCCGCAACTACGGTTCCGTCTGCGAGCGCCGCTCCTCCCGTCACCGTCGCCCGGAACGCTCTTCCCCGGATGGAGGGAACTTTGACCGGCAGCGTCACGGCACGTCCCTCCGCCAGATCGTAGAGCACCAGCTCGTCAGCGGCGCCGGACAGCAGCAGCCGGTCGTCGTCCAGCCGGATCGGATGGGCATCCGGCTCGGTCAAGACCAGACCGGGCAGCAACTGAAGGGACCCCTTCTGAGGATCGCATACGTATACGGCGCCTACCGGATCGCTGGACAGCAGTTGGTTTCCTTGGAGCGGCAGGTGCAGCTTCGTCAGCTTCGTTCCCTCCGGCGTTTCGAAAATAATCGTCCCGGTGCCGGCCCGCAGATCCGTTTCCACGATTTTGCCGTCCGCCGTAAGGACTGCCGCCCTCCGGCCGTCCACATCTACACACGATAGAGGAGCGCCCCCGTCATAAATCACCGTTGTTTGCACAAGCCGTCCCGTTCCGGCATCCGACTCGGCCAGCAGCACTTGAGCGCCGCCGTTTATCGTGAATACGCGCTCCGCGATGGAACGCACATGACGGACCGCCGTATCGTTCCAGCTCATATACTGGTGAAGCGGCATGGTCCGCGTACCGCCCGCCACGATATGCATAAACGCCGGGCGGCCGACACCGTTATAGTCCGGTTCGGTGTACGGCCTCAGCGGCACGTTCGGGGCGCCCGGTCCCGGAGGCTGCAGCTTCTTCATATCGACAGCGAGGATGTACGGGGAAAACTCTCCGCATACGTCCACCATATGCAGCCAGCCGTCGCGGTCGAAAATCATCTCGCATATGTACTGGGAGTCTTTGCCTTGCGGTGCGATCAGCCCCAGATTTTCCGGCTCTCCGCCGTTCAAAATATCCCACCGGACGAGCCGGATCGGGAAATAGCCGTCGTATGTTTTCAGGCCGTAATACAAAACGAAATTGTCGTCGGCCGCCAGTCCTCCGATCCCGTACGGATTCACCGGCGTTTCATGGCGCAGATGGATCGGGCCGTGCCTCGTAACCGCAAGCGTCTCCGTATGGAGCTCGATCATCTCCCCGTCCATATTGTCTACGAGGAACAGCGAATTCCGCGGAGAATGCACGGCGAAAATAAACTGCCTCCGATGCTTCGTTCCGTTAGGAGAGACGAAATTCACCTTCAAATCCTGCACCTTTTCCCGCTCCGGATCGAATCGCCAGATCCCCCCTGTATAGGAGCTGCCGTACAACCGGCCTTGGGCATCCTTGACGAGCCGGCAGGAGGAGAATTCCGACACTTTGCCGTAATCCTTCACCTCATTCGTCTCCAGATCGATCCGGTAAAAGTGCCCTCTCATGTAACCGAGAAAGTAATAATAACGCGGATCATTGCCCAGCATGCCGCCGTACATGCTCTCCCTCGGCACGGGAATGCCTCTCACCTGAACCTCGTTCGTATCCGGATCGACGATTATTAAGATCGAGCCGGGATATCCTTCCCACGGATGCTCGTAATACTGCTCGTACATCCACTGCTTGTGCCCCGGCGCCGGGGCCGTGTTATGGGTTGCCATAATCAGTCTGCCGTCCGGCAAAAAATCGATGCTCGTATGGATTTTGCTCGGCGGCATTTGCTGCGAATCGACGATCCACACTTTCGCCACGTCGAATATAAGCCTGAGCCCGCCCGACTCGGGATAATACTCGTACAGCAACGCGGTGAGCGGCTTCTCGTTTTCCCCGCATACGCTTACATAAAACCGGCCGTCCGGCGACCGCACGAAATCCCACACCGCATTGTGCCCTTCCTGATTGGGCAGTTGGGTAAACCGGGTAAGCTCCTCCGGAATTCCGGCAAACAGATTGTTATTCATTCTTCTCCCTCCACGACCGGAAGCGCCGTATACTTGATCATCAGCTCGGGCGTCTCCAGCTTCTTTCCTGCAAATAAGGATTCCATCGCAAAGCTGATCATGCCCGATGTGAGCAGCGTCCGTTCCGGCGGCTGCGGCGGCCGCCGCGTAAGGAAAAACGTCTCGATAGCCCGGGTCAACCGTTCAAAATGGCTGAACGGCCGGTCGAGGTCGTTGTCGTAGCGCGAAGCGGCGATCCGGCCTTCACGGTCGCGAAAGGCGAAAGCCCAATGCTCGTGCAGCCGCTTGAACTGAATAATGAAAGCCTTCGTGCCGTCCGCATATTCGATTCTGTACATAGCCGGGTCCGGCTCGCTAGTTCTCGGATGCACTTGCGGCAAATCCGGATAAACGGAGAGCGCATGCAGCAGCAAATCTTCCGGCCATTCCCCGCGGTCCATCGCTTCCCATACTTCCCCTTGACCGCCCCGGATCAATTCCACAGACCGCACCCCGGTCTCGCCGCCCTCCCGAAACTCGGCGATCGATTGAAGCACCTCCATAGCGTGGAAGCCGTAACATTCCAGCCCTCCGTTGCTGATCACCAGGATCTCCTTCATCGACCCTGCACGCCCAAGATCGAGAGCCGGCACCAGATCGGCATACGGGATCGAGGAGCCGCCCATGAACGGAATGCCTCTCGCCTTCATCTCGTCGTACATCCACAGTGAATCGCTGTAAGTGTAGGCCAGATGTTTGTCGGAGAAAATCGGAACCGCACGCCCAAGCTCATCGAGCGCTGCCAGCGTTTCCTCGAGAAAACGTCGTCTGGGGTACAAAATTTGCCCCTTCTCGTTCTTGGGGTAATTTCCGTGCTCGGCGATTATGATCACGCCGTCCACAGGCCCTCCCGAATGGTCGGCCCGGATCGCCTCGGCGATCGACGGGCAGACCGGAATGCCGCACCGGGCCGCGGCTTCCCGGCTCATATCGCCGTCCGGCACCTGATCCGTATACATCGAAACGACCTCTACCCGGGGGCGATAAGCAAAATCGCCCAACAGACGCCCCAAAATGACATCCGCGTGGGAGTTGTACCGGTATTCCGTGACGAGGACTGCTACATTCAGCTTACTGCCGCTTTCGCCCATGGCCGCCCTCTCCCCTTATCCTTGAACTGTCCCGTATGATCTGACGAATAGGAAACGCTAACAAAATTTTATATCCGCAAATCCGGATAGTCAATGAATTTTTTCATGAATGTGTACTATTTTCTTACTTGTGATAAATATAAGGATTTCGAATGAAATATCCAGCGAAAATCCGACATTTTTCACGGGTATGAAACATCCGCTCTCGCTCGCCTGTCGGCTACGGACTGATCACAACGAGCTGCCCCTCCGTCAACCCGCTTACGATCTCCGCTTCCGTACGGGTGACGAGGCCTGTCTGCACCTCCGCAGCCCGGCGTGTATCCGCGTCTGCAATCTGTACGTAAACCGTGCCGTTCTCATACCGAAGCGCCCGGCGCGGGATCGTCAGCACATCCGGCTTGCTGGCCAGCTCCAGCTTGAAATTCAAGCTGGCACCAAGCGTCAGTCCGTCCGGGAGCGGGCCCGCGAATTCAAAAAAAAGGGTGTTCTCGTTAGTTTCGGCTTGCTGCTGATGACCGTTATCTTGAGAAATCGTCAAATGCGCCCCCGCTACCCGGGCGTTCACCGTCGCCCCTTCCACCTGTATGGCGACAGGCATCCCCGGCCTGATCCCGCCTGCGTAAGCGGACAGGTCTCCCGTATATTGAAGCCGCAACGCACCGGATGGAGCGACGCCGACCACGTTCCGGTACGTCTCGGCCTTGCTCCCGGCTACGATATCGTCCAGAAACGTCACGATTCCGTCTGCTGCCGAGACGAGCTCGCTTTTGCTTTGATTGTCCAGCAGCCGGGACAGCTTCAACTGTTCGATCTCGAGATTCATCCGGTCGATCATTATATCGTCGGGATGACCGGACTTCAGCGATTGGCGAAGCGCCAGCTTCATGTTCTCGACGGCAAGCTTGTGCCGGGCGTGCGATAAAGCGAAATCCGCGGTTTGCAGCCGCATTAACACGTCTCCCCGGCCGACCCGGTCCCCCCGCTTGACCCGTACCTCCCCAACCGTCCCGTTAACCTGAAAAGAATAAAACTTTTCCCAGGCCGGGACGACTATGGCAGCTCCGGTTAATTCGACGGTCAGCGTCCCCTTCTTCACCGCCCAGACGTCGGCTTTTACCCGGACATTCTCGATCAGCCCGGGACCGGACTCGCTTCGCTTCGGGAGAAGCGAACATCCCGCCAGGAGCGCTGCTGCCAGAAGTACGGCGGTCAGAGAAAGCGTGAAGCGCCGTACTCCTCTCGCAGCGGATCGGTCCGTCCTTCGTCCATGCCCCAAGATCATCACCGCCTAATCCTCTCCTAACTTGACCGCTTGGTGAATTCGGATACGGGACAGCAGCCAGCCGAGAACAACCAGCCCCGCCGTGATCATACCGGTCACGATCACATACAGCTTCAGCGAATCGCCGGAATCGAACGTTACCCGGAATGGCGGTACTTGCGCCGCAGGACTGAAGGAGATCTCGAACAGCGTGACGAACCAAGCGCACGTTACCCAACCGACAAGCCCGCCCATTACCGCGGCGGCGGCGGTCGTCAGCAGTTGCTCGGCAGCCAGCATCCCTAGCAGCTGCGGGAACGATTTGCCCATGGCCCGCAAGATCCCGAACTGCACGAGCCGTCCGGAGAGCGACAGTACCCCATGCAGCAGGAAACCGGTAAAGCTGATGATCACGGCGATGAGAAAGCCGAGCGTCATCACCCCGTTTACGGCCAGCTGAAAAGGATCGTTTTTGGCTGCGACGACCTCCTCCCGCGTATCCGCCACCGAGATCAAGCTGATGCCGTTCGCCGTCAACGCATCGTACAGAGGCTGCCTGCTTTCCCCATCCTTGAATCTGATCCACACTTCATACGGCTCGGGCGCCAGCGCCAGCTGGATATACTCGAGATGACCGATCACGAAGCGGGGTATTTCCGGGAGCACGCCGCCCCGGACACGCCCGGACGGATTCGGATTCATGGCCGGCCAGTAATCGACTACACCGTAAACGGTAAAAGGCTTCGCAGGAACGCCGCTCCAATCGATATAAATCACGTCTCCGGGCTTGATCCCCTGATCGGCCATCGTTCGGGAAATCAATACCGCTGACGGATCGGTCGCGATCAGATTCAAATAGTCGTTCAGATGATGCTCCAGCAGGCCTTTCCTCAGCCATGCTGTACGTCCGAATTCAGCTGTGTTAATGCCCATCAGCCGGATCGGTCCGCCCTCCTTGCCGGCCGCATACCTCGCTTCCTCTTTCACGAATACTTTGGCCGCGGACTGTACGCCCGGAAGCTCCCAGAACGGCTGGAACGGCGGCTCCACGTAGTGAGTCCGCTTCGCCGAACCCGTATCCGCCCCGATAGCGCCTGCGCTCGCCTGCTCTCCGGGGCTGCCTGGTAAACGGCTGGTCGGGCCTGCGGAGCCCGGAAGCGGGGCGTCGCTGATCCAGGCTTGCTTCAGCACGAGGTCCGCGCCGTTATTGTAACGGATCTTGTGCTCCGCGTTTTCGTTCAAAGTCCTTGCCGCGCTTGCGCTGTACAGGCCTATTGCGATCGTCATGATCAGAAACATCATCACATACAAATACGGCGCTCCGGCTCTTCCGACTTGGATCAGCGCCGCATAAAGCGCCGGGGGCCATCTTTTCCTGCCGGTCCAATAGATGAGTCGGAGCAGCCAAGGATAAAAGCGCAGCATAAGCAGTCCCGCGCCCAAGATAAACATCGCGGGAAAAAAGAACAGCAGCGGATCGACGGAGAAGTCGGAGCCGTCCGCTCCCATTCGCATCCAGTCGCTGCGCTGCCTGTCGAACCGGCGAAGGCCGAATACCGCGGCCGCGACCAGCACGAAGTCTATGTAGAATCGGTGCCATAGCGAACGGCTCCCGCGGCGGGCCAACTGCCGAGTATGGCTGACGATCGACAGGCGGGCTGCGGCGAGCGCGGGGAAAAGCGTCATCAGGACGGAGGCTGCGACCGCATACATCGCATACCGGTACGACTCGCCGCTCAACCGGACCGGCAGAGCCGAACGGTTGACGAATTCGAGAAACCCGTTCGAAGCGCCGAGCAAGCGGACGAGTTGCAAGCCGAGCGGCGGTCCGATCGCCAGCGCGACAGCCCCCAGCAGCAGCCCTTCGATCATATAGCCGGCCGCGACTTGAAGCCGGCTGGCTCCGCGGCTGCGCAGCACCGCAATTTCCGTTTGTTGGCGCTCCGTAATCAGGCTGGACACCATATACAGGTAATAAGCGAGCATAATCATAATCGGCACGTACAACGACCAGAGCATCTTCCTTAAGTTGGCTTCCCGTTGGAAGTACGTCTGCAATGTCGGCATGGCAGGGACTTCGGTAAGGTAGGTACGGAACCGGTCTGATAAAAAAAATTCGATTCGTTCGCTCGTCTCAACAAACCGGTGCATGGAATCAAGGCCCATCCGGGAGTAATCAAGCAGGAACAGCCAGCCGGCGCTTGCCGTCGGCAGCACTTCCCCTGTCGTAAAGTCGCGTTCATACAGCTCGAAGTCGATAAAAAACGTTTTGGCGTAGTCTTCAAACTGGTTGTACCAGTAAGGATCGGTATTATCCTTCTTGGCGACGACGCCGACGGGTATGATCCGGATGTTCGTCTTCGCTTCCTCGTCGTTTATAACGAATAAGTTGCCCAGCACCATATTTAACGCCTTCAGCGACTGCTCGGTCACAAGCGCCTCGTAGATCCCGTCCACAGGCCGATCGGCCGGTAATCTGCCGTCTACCAGACGAATATGCTGGGACAAGCCGGACCTTGCCGCCAGCTCGATTTGCCGGTTCGTCCCCAATTCGATCCGGGTCTGTTCCGCAGGGATCACCGAATAATAGGTCGTCCTTCTCTCGCGCACCAGCTCGCTTACCGGCAGTCCGAATCCGGGAGCCGCTTCCTTGCGCATGAAGTCGTCCAGCGTCCGTACCGCCTGCGGCCGGTCCTCCGGCTTGTAGTCCCCGGTATCCCAGTAGGAAGTGCCTCCCATAACCGCCTTCGCATAATAAATTCCGGGATAACGGCCGGACGCAATCTGGAATTGCTCCAGATCCTTAATGAGCATCCGCTGCAATACCGCATCGGTATAGATCGGGATGCTGCTTACGAGCGCCACGGACATAACAAGCCCGCCGAGAAGACAAATCGCCAGCCATCCGTTATTCGCCAGCTTGCGCACCATCATGAGAAGCAGTGCCAACACGATACCTCCCGACTTAGTGGAGTGCGGAGCCCGGCTGTTACTGGATAATGATTTGCTGCCCTTCTCCCAGCCCTTTGACGATCTCGACTTCTGTGGCCGACTCGAGCCCGGTCTCTACATCGGCCTCCCGAATCCGTTCTCCTTCCAGCACTTTGACGTAAGTACGCCCCAGAACAGAGGTTAATGCGAACCTCGGAATGACGATGACGTTCTCTTTCTTTTGGAGCATGATTTGAATTTCCGCGCTGTCGTTCAGCTCCGGGCGGATGCCGGCATCGTCCAGCCGCACATATATCGTTTTCGCATAACCGGCGTTTTGCGGTTTCTGACCGGTAGACGGTGCGTTTGCCAGACTTTGGACCACCGTCCCTTGCAGTTGCCGGTCCCGGTACACGATGTCGGCCCGCATCCCGGCCCGGACCTCCTGCACATTATCGGAGCCGGACGATGTGTAGGTCAGCTCGATCCTTTGCGGATCGGCTATCGTTACATAAGGTTTAGCCGGTTCAACCGTATCTCCGATCTTCACCTCTTCCATCGCGACGATAATGCCGTCGATTTGCGCCCGCATCGTTTTGCCTTCCAGCTGCGACTGGGCATCGTTCCATAATCGCTCGGCGATATCCACCTCCAATATTCGGATCGGAATCAGCTCCTCGTCCCGGCTTTCCTTGGCCAGATTCAGATTGCGCTTCGCCTTCGCCAAGTCCCGGACCCGTTCCTTGACGGCGATATCGCCAAGCCCGATCTCCAGCTCGATCAGTGGGTCTCCCTGCCGGACCCGGTCTCCGGGTTTTGCCGGAACGCCCGTTACTTTGCCTGTAGAATAAAAGTGCTGACTGACGACGTCGGACGATTGGAACACGCCCGTCCCTTTCACCTGCCGGGTCACAGTCCCCCGCTTCACTTCGTGCAAATTGTAGATTTCCTTCTGCGGCAATACGAGCGGCGGCTTCAGCACCGATTCTTCCTTCGGCCACAATGTGCATCCGGACAAGGCCAGCGTCAGGCACGCCAGTCCGGTCAAGCCCGCTCTCTCCCAGCTAATTCTGTTCCGCATTCGTCCATCCTCCACGGGAAAACTTCATGCCGAATCCGTCTTTCTCCAGGTCCGTTCCTGTTCCAGTTAACTGCATATTACCACTTTTATAAATATAAATAAATTGCATAATGAAAAAAAACAAAGATTTTATCTGCTTATTTTATCCTGTACCCGCATGATTTCGATACATAATGCGCAAATGAGAAAAACATTTACATACATAAATTATGATGTATAATATGAATCGAACCGTTTTCTAAGAGGACAGGAGGAGAATGGATACACGAGAACGCCGATGGTTACAGCTACAGCAGGGTGAAGCAGATATGGAGAATTCGTTATTTCCTGCAGTGCGGCAGCTGTATTGGGGTTGGCCGCCCGAGTCAAGCCGCAGTGGAGTGAAATATAAGGCTGCAGTGTGCGCAGACTGCAACCATCACAATGGAATACGAGGGAGTGATCTTGTTGTTCAAGCGTCTGATGCTTGTCGTCACTATGCTCTGCACCTTGCTTCTCGTTGTCTCGCCGGCAATGGCGAATTCTGCTTCCCCCGCTCCGGGCGACTCCTGGTCGAGAGAAGGGCTGGCCGCCCAAGTCAGTGAACTGGATGTGCTCCTTGGCACTACCGACCGGCTTCCGTTGAAGCAATTTCTTGAAAGCGTTCGCAATCAAGCCAATACGGTGCTGGGCTCAGCCGACATCACGCCCGAGGCCGGCTTGACCACGCACAAGGCGCTGAGCTACGCCTTGAAGCTGGCCGCGGACGTCAACCTGCTCAGCAGCGGCGCCCCTTGGGCGAACTCGCCTTTTATCGTCTACGAGGCTCCCCCGATCAGCCCGGAAAAGCGGCTGCCGGATACGCTTCCGCAAGACGGCGCCTTAACCGATCAACTCTCGGTCATCTCGGCGAAAGGGGAATTCGAAGCAGCTTCCTTCGTTCTCGCCCCGCTCTCCGATGTAAGCTCTGTCACCTTTGCCGTCAGCGATTTGACAGGGGAAGGCGGCACGATTCCGGCCGGCGCTATCGATCTGCGGGTCGTCAAAACCTGGTATCAGGGCGGAACGGCCTGGCAAAGCTACTTTAGCGACTCCTCCAAGCAAGTGCTGGTTCCCGAGCTGCTGCTGCACGATGAAAACCTCATTCTCGTCGACCATAACCGCAAAGGCAACTCCTTGCGCGTCGACTACCCGACCGGCTCCCAGTACAAAGACATCTCCAACATCCCGGCGACCAAATTCAACACATACGAGGAACCCGTCGAGGACAGCCCGACTCTTCTGCCGATCGAACTGAAGCAGGGGGAATCGAAGCAGATGTGGCTTACCTTGAAGGTTCCCGGCCAAGCCGCCGCCGGCTTTTATACCGGCTCGATCGATATCGTAGCGGACGGCGTCCCGGCAGGCAGCCTCGCCTTACATGTCCGCGTCCTTCCTTATGAGCTTCCTCAGCCGAAAACGTATTACGATGTGAACAAAGACTTTTACGTCATGCTTTACCACCAAAGCCGAGTAAAAGAACATTTGGTTCAAGCCAAGGGGGATCTCGCTCTCGTTGAGACCAAGCTGCTGAACGATTACCAGAATCTCGCCGATCATAACGCGCTTCATATCCCCGGACCGCTATATTCGGTTGCCGACCGGGCGACCTTCACGAAGCAGCTGGAGCTTATGCAGCAGGCCGGCCTCAGTCTGAACCCGTTATTCGGCGTGAAGCAGACGTTTCCTCCCTACGACATTTTCAATAAATATACAGGTTATTTGGCCGCCAAAGCGACCTATGAAGCGAATCCGACCGAAGCGAACAAGCTGGCGATGGACACCCTCTACGACGCATGGCGAAACGGCGTTAACGCGCAAAAGGCCGCGCTCGACGAGGCGTACGATTATGTCTCCAGCTTCGTCGGCCACACGAACCTGTATTTTGACGGCTGGGATGAGCCTTCCTGGTCGATGCTGCAGTTCCAGCAGGAGATGTGGCAGTACATGCACGACAAGGGAGCTAAAGTGTTCTCTACCGGCACCGAACGCCACTTCGAGCTGGATGTGAAAGAAAACTTCTTGAATATCGTCGGAGAGCCGACCCGCGAAAAGGCGGATATGTGGCACTCCTTCGGCAGCGACAAAATGATTACGAATTACGCGTACCCGCATACCGGACCGGAAAATCCCGACCTGATGCGCCAGCGTCACGGGATGTGGACGTACAAAGCCAACTATGACGCTACATACAATTATATTTTCTATGAAGGCCCTCCGAACATCTGGAACGACAACTCGATCCAGGACGAATTCCGCAACTTCAACCTCGTCTATCCGACAAGAACGAAATTGATCGACACGATCGCCTGGGAAGGGTTCCGCGAAGGGATTGACGACATCCGCTATGCGACCAAGCTCAAGCAGGTTGCCGCCGCCGCGATTGCATCGGGTCAAGCCGATCGGGTAGCCGCCGCGAACAACGCCTTGATTTGGCTCGAAGAAGTCGACGAGCGCTCGACGAATCAAGATCTGCTCCGGCTGGAGATGATCCGGCATATCGGGCTGTTGCTTGATTTGGAAACTACCCACTAAGGAGGCGGTACGATGTTCCGACAATCAGGGCGAGTTATCATCCTGCTGCTTGCGCTTGTATGGGCCGCTTCGGGTATGAGCCCAGCGAGTGCGCAGGCCGAGACGAAGAAGGTGTATCCGGTTACTTGGACGGAGCAATCGCTCCAATCTCCGACGGATTGGGCGCAAAGCTCTTATTTCAACAATCCGGCATATAAGGAAACGCGGTTCGGCGTATATTGGCCCGGTACCCCGATTCCGCCGGGCGGTCCGCGCGAAACTTCCTTTTATATGGTATATCGCGAGGACGGCTTGTATATGTTTTTCCAGGCGAACGAATGGGAGAACGATGCGGGCGGCAGCTTGAAGCCGAGCTCGTTCGAGTTTTTTGTAGTCCCCGGGGAAGGCGATCTCCCCTACCATCAGATGATTGTGCCGACGGACGGAGGGCCGATCGAATATTACGAGTGGCAGACCGAGTACCGGGATAACCGTCCGCTGAAAGGCAGCGTCAAGGTGAATACGGGACAAATCCCGACCGGCTGGGGAACGGTGGTCGTTTTTCCTTGGGAGAACGTGTACGATCGTTTGCCGCTGAACGGTGGAGATTGGCAGTTCAATCTGATCCGCTGGTCTCCTTCCGACGGCCAGACTTGGGGAGGACACGTCCATCAGCCCGGGAAATTCAACCTGCTGCGCTTTCAAGCCCCGACGGCGGAGCAGCGGATGGCGATCCAGAAATATGTGCTGGCCAAAGCTTGGGCGTCGTTTCAAACCAAATCCGCGGAGCTGAACGCCTATTGGTCACAGAACCCCGCTACGCAAGACATCGCCTTCTACAATCGCATCGTCCTGCCCCTGATCGAGGACGGCACTTCGAAAGGCGCACCGATGAGCCAACTGGCGAGCTTGAATGCGGTGCAAACGGATGAGCTGTTCCAGAACGTTCGGACCTGGATGGAGCTGCGCTACAACGTGGACGACAAGCGGAAGATATACTTGAAAAACATGCTGATGGACCGCACGGCTCCCGCAACGACTGCGGAACTGTCGCCGGGGCAGCCGGACGGCTTGAACGGATGGTACGTCAATCCGGTTACAGTCACCTTGTCCGCCTACGACCGCGGCGCCGGCGTCATGGACACCGTGTACAGCCTGAACGGCGGAGCTGCCTGGAACGCTTATACGGGCCCGTTCGTCCTTGATCAGGATGGCTCCTATACGATCAGCTACCGTTCGACGGACATGGCGGGCAATGGCGAAGCCGTCAAGACCGCTTCGCTGCGGATCGATACAACAGCGCCGGCCGCTTCCGTCACCTACAGCAGCACTTCTCCGACCAGCGGTCCGGTTACCGCGGTCTTGACGCCAAGCGAACCGGTTACGATTACGAACAATGGCGGATCGGCCAGCTATACGTTCCAAGCCAACGGCAGCTTTACGTTCGAATTTATCGATGAAGCAGGCAATCCAGGCAGTCAAACCGCTACCGTGACGAATATCGCAACGAAAAGCACCGGAGTGCCGGGACTACCGGTTTTATCCCACAACAACGGACACGATACCGGGCTTGCGGACGGCAGCTACAACATCACGATGAACATGTGGTCGGGCAATAACGGCAGCTCGTACAAATTGTATGAGAACGACGTGGTGATCGACACCCGGACGCTACTCGACAATTCGCCTCATGCGCAGGCGACCGTTACGTCCGTCACTTATAAACCTAACGGCACCTACCGTTACTACGCCGAGCTTACGAACGCTTACGGCACGACGAAAAGCGGCGTGCTGACCGTTAACGTAACCGATGCCGCACCGGCCAAAGCCGTTCTCTCTCACGATAATTGGGATAAGGACGGGAACTTCACGATCAGCATGAATATGTGGTGGGGAACGAACGGAGAGACGTACCGGCTGTACGAGAACGGAACGCTGATCGACACGCAGACGTTGACCGCCCGGACGCCTCAGGCGCAATCGGCGGCGACGCTTATAAGCGGCAAGCCGGTCGGGACGTATACGTATCGGGCCGAGCTGGTCAACTATGCCGGAGTGACCTCCAGTGCATCGATTACCGTTTCGGTAACGAAGTAACAAGGCCAAACGCATGACGCATCAACAAAGCCCCCCGGAAATGCCGTCAGGCGTTACCGGGGGGCTTTATATGTTTTCGAAGCGGATATGTGCAGCTAGAAAAAATCTGCGGCTCGAGGTGAACACAGCGGACGCGTCCGCAGGAATGTTACCGGCAGGAGCCGTCCTCGTTGCAAGCAGGCTGCGATCAGCCTGCCGCGCTTTCCGCTTTCATCCGGCGGTCAAGCGCCCGGTACGGAACGAGCAGCAGGATTGCGGCCAGACACAGGACGCCGCCGATCGCGAACGGCATATTGACATTAAGGTGAAAGGCGCCCATCCCCATCAGCGGTCCGGCGATTCTGCCGAGGCTGTCCATGGACGAGTTCAAGCCCGTCGCTACGCCTTGGCCGACTTTCGTTTTTTGCGTAATGAGCGACAACACGCACGGACGGATCAAAGCGTTGCCCGCACCGAATACGGTCAAATAAATTGAAGCGGTCAGCAAGTTCGACGACAGGAGGATCAGGAAAAATCCGACCGAAGACAGCAGCAGCCCGATCGCGATCACTTTGGGCTCGTCCCCCGGTTTGACCAGCCTCCGGACGACGCCTCCCTGAATGGCCGCCCCTACGATACCGCTCGCCAGAAACATAATGCCGATATCCATCGGAGTCGCATTAAACCGGAGCATCTGGAAGTATTGCAGCGTCGCCTCCATGCCGGCCAGTGTAAACGTCACGAAAAACGACAGCACATACAAATATTTGAGCGGACCCGAGAAAGCGGTCCATCGGGACACCCGCTTCTGGCCGCTCTGTCCCCTGCTCTCTGCCGGAAGCGACTCCACCAGCCGTTTCCACGCAAACAGAAACGTGATCAGCGACAAGGCTGCGGAGACGAAAAACGGAATCGACAAGCCGAAGCCCGCCAGCAGCCCGCCGATCGCCGGACCGAAAATGAACCCGAGCCCGATCGACATGCCGACCAGTCCCATCCCTTTCGTCCGGTTGCTCTCCGTCGTAATATCCGCCACATAAGCGACTGCACAGGAAGTCGCCGCGCCGGAGAACACGCCTCCAAGGATGCGGGACACATACATCAGCCATAACGAGTCGCCGGCAAGGCCGAGAATCAGAAAGCTCACGGCAAATCCGACAAGACCGAGCAGCAGCACCGGCCGTCTGCCGATCCGGTCCGATAACGAGCCCCAAAACGGCGACATCACGAACGAGATCGCGGAGTAAAGCGTTAGCATCATACTGAGATGAAAAGGACTGACAATTTCCGGAAGGACCGGAATAATAATGCCGAATCCGATAAAGATGGTCACCAGAATGAGCATGATGACCCCAATCTGCTTGTTCATGGACGAAAGGCCTCCGAAAACGTAGTATACAACACTAACCAAACCGTTGCGTTTGCAGGCGCTTTAATCATCTTACCATAACTTTACGGTCGACAAAAATGAACAATTGTAGAACGAAAAGGACGGCAAGCACGCACCCGCTTAACAGAAACGGCGCCTGATAGCCGATCGAATCCCACAGCTTGCCCGATAGGATCGGTCCGAGCACGTTGCCCGATCCTTCGATCGTGAGGAAAAACCCCCAGATCGCGCCGCGCTTCTCCTTCGGAATAACCGAAGCGATAAGCGCATTCCAGGAAGGGATGATCAGGGCGTAACCGATCCCGAGCAGCATTACCAACACAAGCACCCAGCCCACAGACTTCACCGATGTGAACGTCAACAGCGTCGCAGAGCTGAGCACGAGCCCGATATTAATAAACCAGCGGACGCCGAAACGGTCCACAAGCTTGCCTACAGGGATAAGAAAAAGTACCGTAACCGCTCCCCCGGCAACCAGAAACAGGCTGTACTGGGCAGGCGTCAAGTTCAGGATCGTCCTCGCATACAGCGTCAGCACCGGCGTCAGCAACCCGAGAGCGAACGTCTGCGCGAACAACGAAGGATAAAATACCCAACTGACATGGAGCGAACGGCGCACTTCATCCATATATAAACGGATCTTGCGTGCTTGCCGGGTAAAGAAGCCTTCTGCGGACCCGCGCGACCCGTGCTCGGCCCGGTAATCGTTCACCAGGGACTTCAGATCCGAGCCGTATCCTTTGCCAGGCAAAAACAGCGAGACGACGACAGTCAGCACCATCAGGCCGAGCAAAATTCCGAACGCTGTTCTGTAGGTGTCTCCGATAAAAAAATTGATGACGACCGGCCCCATGCCGACCCCGGATAACCACGACATATAGATGACCGACATCGTAGTGCCAGTCGCCTTCTCTCCCGTCGAATTCGTCGCCCCCGTAATGACGCAGGGCCATAAAGGCGATGTGCCGATTCCGAGCAGCGTGCAGGACAGCATGATCCAATACGGCTGACGAAAAAACACGAGAATAAGCACCGACAGCAGCGTCACGATCACCCCGCCTAGCATAACCGGACGATAGCCGACTTTATCGATCAGCCAGCCGATCGGGGAACGGAACAAGTTGTCGCCTATGTATTGAAGCGCAAGCGTCCAGCCGATTAAAAACGTCGTAATCCCGAGTACCGACTTCATATATATCGGCAAAATCGAGACGAGAATCGCTCCCTTCACGAATTCAACAATAAACATAATGACCAAAAGCAACACCACGAAAGGAGTAAGAAATTTTTTCTGTTCGTTCCAAAACGATAGTAACCGGTTCACTTGTTCACCTCAGCCGATATAAGAATCTACTTATTGGTTAGTCTACCCCAGGAGCAGGGTCGTAAAACGTTGCGAAGCCGATGTTCGCTGAGGGAAGTCTACGATGCAAGTTTTAATGAAATAAAAAGTTCGCATCGACGATGCATGTTTTTCACGAAATAAAAACTTTGCATCAACGGTGCAAGTTTTAATGAAATAAAAACTTGCATCACCCGCCCAATTTGATATACTCAAGCTTGTTTAGTTTTAAGCGCAAGTTCAAAAAGTCCGTGATCAAAAGTGGACTTTTTGAACAACTCTTTAAGCATATCATTCGAAATCGCCGGAAGGAAGGGATGACCGCATGGATCATAACCGCACCCCTTTATTTACCGCACTGACCGGGCATGCGGCCAAACGCCCGATTCAGTTTCATATTCCCGGACACAAAACGGGGGTCGGCTCCGATCCCGAGTTTCGCTCGTTTATCGGAGATAACGCACTTTCGATCGACCTGATCAATATAGCGCCGCTGGACGATCTTCACCAGCCGACAGGGGTAATCCTGGAAGCGCAGCAGCTCGCAGCCGACGCATTCGGAGCCGACTATACGTTCTTCTCCGTCCAAGGCACGAGCGGTGCGATTATGACCATGATTATGTCCGTCGTCGGAGAAGGCGATAAAATCATCGTTCCCCGCAACGTGCATAAATCGATATTGTCTGCCATCATTTTCTCGGGTGCCAAACCGATCTTCCTGTCGCCGGTGCGCGACGCCAATCTGGGGATCGATCACGGGGTCACGACCAGCTCCGTCAAAAAAGCGTTAAGCAGGCATCCGGACGCTAAAGCGGTGCTCGTGATCAACCCGACCTATTATGGAGTATGCGCCGACCTGAAAGAAATCGTCGAGCTGGTGCACAGCTACGATATTCCCGTACTCGTCGACGAGGCTCACGGGTCGCTGATTCATTTCCATGACGATTTGCCGATATCGGCGATGCAAGCCGGCGCCGACATGGCGGCCACCAGCGTTCATAAGCTCGGCGGCTCGATGACGCAAAGCTCGATTCTGAACGTGCAAGGTCCGAGAATCAACCAGCGCCGGATTCAGACGATCATCAGCATGCTGACGACCACTTCGACGTCTTATTTGCTGCTGGCCTCACTCGATACGTCTCGCAGAAACTTGGCGCTGAACGGCAAAGCAATCGCGGAGAAAGCTTTGCAGCTGGCCCAATACGCCCGCAGGGCGATTAATGAAATACCCGGTCTGCATTGCTTCGGGGAAGAAATATTGGGGACGGAAGCGACGTTTGACTACGATCCGACCAAAGTGACCGTGCACGTACGCCATCTGGGCATTACGGGGTATGACGCCGAGAACTGGCTGCGGGAGAAGTACAATCTCGAGATTGAGATGAGCGATATGTACAACATTCTCTGCCTCGTCACACCGGGCGATACGCAGGAGAATGTCGACATTTTGATCCAGGCGCTGGCGGAGCTCTCCAAGGAAACGCACAACGTCAATCAGTCGAACGAGCTCGTCATTCACATTCCGGAAATTCCGCAGCTGTCTCTGACCCCCCGCGACGCTTTTTACGGAGATACGGAGATTGTGCCGTTTAAAGAATCTGCGGGGCGCATTATGGCCGAATTTATTTATGTATACCCGCCCGGGATACCGATCCTGCTTCCTGGCGAAGTGATCTCTCAGGACAACATCGATTATATCGTCGATCATCTGGAGGTCGGATTGCCGGTCAAAGGCCCGGAAGACCGCACGATCGAATTCGTCAAAGTGATCGTCGAAACCAAGCCGATTTTCTGAGAAATTTGTCGTTCTGCCGGCGGGCAGCCCATACAAAACGGAGAGGAGCCCCTGGCCCCCCTCCGTTTTGGTGTCCGGTCCGAACCTTTAATATTGATCCTTAATCGACAAGGTAGGAATAAATTGCTTCATCAGTGCCGATACTTCCTCCGCTTCGGCGGTTGTGAGCTGGAACGCTTTTTGCAGATAAGTCAAATTATCGAGATCGTCATAATCGAGAAGAGTCGAACGGTTCGTCTGCATACAAAATACGATCGGTTTGCCGAAAAAGGCGTTCGTATACACAATTCCGAAATCGTAGCGTGCCCGGTCGGAAGCATAGCCGATAAATTGCACTTGAGCTTGCTCGGACGTATCATACAAACGTTCAAACATGCGAATCACGCTCTTTTCGTTTGAATTTTCTGAATATTTATAATATTTTACAGTTACTATACCATCCTCCTCGCCAGTTTGACAATGATAAATGTATCCGTCTCGTCCCGGATAAGGGATTGGTTCATCCGCGGGCGTCAGCGGATATTGTCAATGAAGGGATGAAGTGCTATGATGGTCATTGACAAACGGAACGACAAGGGCGGTGTAACGATGGCGCAAAGCGCTTACATTTATTTGGTGGACGGATCGGCCGCATCCACCCTGACGCTGGACGAACTCAAAGACCACCTCGGCCGTTACAAGGAGCAAACCGGGCTAACGGGCCGTCAGCTTGGATGGGACTATGCCGGTTCCGCGTTTCCTTATTCGATCGAGACGAAGCCGGAAGGCCAGGGCAAATGGTTTTACTTGAAAGGCAGCAATCCTCTGTATAAATACATATTGTTCGGCGTCGGCACCCAAACCGAAGAAGAGAAAGAAAAAACGTACATTCAAGTGACGCTTCCCGATGACGCGACGCACGGCGACAAGTCCAAAGGCAACGAATTGTGCAAATATTTGGCGCGTCACTTAAAGGCTGAGCTTCGGCTGTTCAACGGCCGGACGATGTACTTTAATCCGCGCAAGTGATAGAATCACGTTCCCTCTGTCCGGCGCTACTCTTCTAGCAAAACCAAAGAACCCCCTCTGCACTCTCGTGCAAAGGGGGTTCTTTCCGCTATCTTATGCCTCGGTTTCCGATTCTACGATCTGCTCGTATACTGCCGTAACGTGCTCCCACTCGGCATCGTCTTCGATGTTGACCAGGAAAGACTCCTCGCCTTCTTCATCGATCCGGAAAATGATGCTGTCCGATTCCGGGTCGTTGCGGTCCAGCAATACGGCGTACGCTTTCTCTTTCGTTTCAAACGTATATACGATCACCATCTCGTGTTCGTTGCCGTCTTCGTCGGTTAAAATAAATACGTCTTCCTCATGCTCTCCGCAGCCGCAATTTTCGTCGTGCTGATGGTCGCTCATGCAAAACCCTCGTTTCATCGATTGAATTTCAAACCCATCCTATCGTACCATGTTCCCTATCGACGGTCAATGAAACGAATGGCGCGCGGAGCTTACTGGGAAATGATTTTTTTCTCAGAGACGACGGCGTAATCTTGCGATTTGTCGATCTTGATTTTAAACTGAATCTTATAGGTGCCGGACGCTTCAAAATGGACGGCTTCAAGCGGCCAAGTATACCAGAAGCTCTCCTTGCTTTGTTCCATCGGCACTTCCGTCGTCCGGATCACGTCACCGGCCGGAGACACCAGATCGATCTTGAACGCATCGATCGGTGTAGTCAAGCTGTCGACCTGCGCGGATACGACAAAATCCAGCTTTTTGCCGAGCGGTACGGCTCCGAACGGCGTTTCGAGCGAATCTTTCTTGCCGAGCTTCTCGGCGACGAACATATGTACATTCGGTTTATACATATTAACCGTCTTCGCTGAATCGTCCCACTGGACGACGGCTTGAAGCGAATCGGATAAAGCACGAAGCGGCAGCACGACACGGCCGTCGATCATAAACGCAGGAACATCGCCATCGGGCACCGCCGATCCGTTTACCTGCACTTTTACTTTGTCAAAACCTTTATAATCTCCCCACGGGGAGCCAGCGTATACGATTCCTGCCCCAAGCACGACTAATGTTGCTGTTAGTGCGGCAAGCCGCTTCACCTTCATGCGATTACCTCCATCAAACGTGTTGTTCTGAATCGTTATACTCGCACGTTTGCAAAAAGTTGCGGGAAACCGTCACAAAAGTTTGCCGACCTTATTAGAATCAGCTGCAAGAATCGTTTGTTTGTTCTATGATATGGATGACTGATAGAGCTTTCTATGAATTGGTAAATATTATATTCTACATGAATCCCAAGTAGTTTGTAAACAAAAATAAACCTGCACGGAATGGTGTTACACGATCAATAAAAATCATGTAAACTGATACAGAAATATACATCAGAAAGAGGAAGCGGAATCATCATGAATCATCTGACGGGCCTTCAAGTCGAAATCGACCTGTTAAAAAAACAACTTCTGCGCACGGCAAAAATATATGAATTCAACTTCGGACATCCTCAAGTACTGGAAATAAGCCAACAGCTGGACCAATTAATTGTCAAAGTCATGCGGTACAGCCGCTAAAGATCCTGCAGCCCGGTTTCCAGTATGCTGCGGTTCTTTCTCAGCACCACAATTCCCTGCTGTTACAATTTCTATCATTCGCCGAGCTGTCTGACAGACCGGCATTACCGAAAACGGCTTGCAATCACACCCGCCGTTTCCGGCTTGGATATGATATACCCTTGAATTTCACCGCAACCGATCTGCTTTAAATACTGGAGCTGCTCCTCCGTCTCCACTCCTTCTGCAACTACACGCATATGAAGCTGCTTAGCAAGCGTTACCGTCGAAGCTGTGATCGCCGAGTCTTTCAGTCCGTGCGGAATGTCTTTTACAAACGTGCGGTCTATTTTGAGCCCGTCGATCGGCAGCTTCTTCAAATGCGTGAACGACGAAAATCCGGTTCCGAAATCGTCCAGCAAAATGCGTACGCCGAGCAAACGCAAGCTCTTTAGGATGTGCAGCGTCTCGTCCAGGTTTTGAAACACCCGGTTTTCCGTAAATTCCACCACGAGCTGATCGGCATGGAGCCCGCTCGCGGTAAGCAGCTCCGACACTTTGTCGGCCAGCCGGCCCCGCCACTCCGGGTGCAGGCACAAGTTCACCGATACCGGAACGTTCCATCCGAGCCCGTCCTTCCAACCCTTCATCTGCCGGCATGCGGCCGCAAGGGTATATTCGTCCATCCGGACAATCAGTCCGCTCTGCTGGGCCACCTCCATAAAGTCCGCCGGGTACAGAAGCCCGCGTCTCGGATGGTTCCAGCGCAGCAAAGCTTCAATCCCCGCCAGCGTCCCGCTCTCCGCTCCGACTATCGGTTGATAGACGACATGGAATTGGCCTTTGTCCAGCGCGATCCGCAGCTCGTTTTCCAGATTCAGCTTCTGCTGCACGCCGCCCTTGTCTTCGGTGTCGATCAGCTGGACATTGTTTTTGCCGTTTGATTTGACCCGGTACATCGCCGAATCCGCCTTCTGGAGCAGCGTGTCGGAATCGGTTCCGTCGCCCGGGTACAGGCTGATGCCGACGCTCGCCGATACGAACAATTCCTGCCCTTCGAATACGAACGCCTTGGACATCTCGTCTACAAGCTTGCGCGCCACGTAAGCCGCCACTTGCCGTTCTGACAGATCAGGCAGCAATATAATAAATTCGTCCCCGCCCACCCGGGACACCGTATCGCTTTCCCTGAGCCGCGAGCGGAGCCGTCCGGCGATCGCATGAAGCAGCATATCGCCTGTCCGGTGTCCGAGCGTATCGTTAATATGCTTGAATCCGTCCAGATCGATAAACAAAACCGCCAGCATCCCCCCTTGCCTGCTCGCATGGGAGATCGCCGTGCGGAGCCGGTCCTGCAGCAGGAACCGGTTCGGCAGTCCGGTCAGCGCGTCATAATACGCCTTGTGCCGCATCTGCTCCTCTTCCAGCTTTCTTTCGGACATCGTCTGGTCGAAGGAATCGATGACTCTGTTAAACGCCGTCTCCACCTCGCGCAATTCGTCGCGGGCATGCAGACGGACCCGTGCCGATAAATCTCCGGAGGCGATCCTTCGCGATACGCGCTTCAGTTCGGCCACCGACCCGATAACCGATTTGTAGATGGCCGCGAACAGCAGAATCGATGCCAGCTGGCCGGCTATGACAAACAGCACGACGACGACTTTGCCGGATCTCAGACGGGCAGCGCGCTGCTTCAACGTATCGTCAAGCAGCCTCGAATATTCCGCGTATACGTCATATACTTTCTTAACCGCCTCTCGGGAGAGGGAGTCGAGCTGCTCCTTGTCCAAACGAGTCAAGCTTGCTTCGAAAGCAGGGGCCGGCCGCTTGGCGGATAACACGGTAAATGCAGATACAGCGCTTTCCAAAGCCTGGTTCAACCGCTGCTGCGTTTGCGGCTCGGGAATCTGCTTAAGGGTGCCTTCACGCAATTGGAGCAATTTCGAGACGACTTCTTCAGCCGGCTGCTTGACCCGCGAACTTAAGGCTTCAGCGCCGAGAGACGGCTCGGAGGAGGCGGCCGTACGCAGATCATCCGCCTGGCTGATGACGACCGGCAGCTTCGTCAGAGCCGCTTCCGCCAGCCGTTCCGTCGCCGGGTCCGCGCTATGACCGAGCCCCGATCGTTCGGCGGTGCGGATCATCATCGCGTAGATCGCGCTTAGCGTCTTCGAGTGGGCAGAGACGGCTTCCGCCGGACTCACGGCCGCTTCCGCACGCGTGGATTCGTTCCAGTAGGCGGAGACCGCTCGCCATTCCTCGGTCACGCTATCCGGAGCATTCGTTTGGCGAAGCACGTGTCCCAGAGCAGCCAGCTTCGTATCGATCCCCGCCTGCAGCTCCTTGCGCTTCTCCTGTACAGCTGCTGGATCAGCTGAGACACGTCCGGCAAAATCTCTATGGATCTGTATGTCGCCGTACACTTGCACGAGCGCATCATGAACGAGCAGACTTTCCCGACCGATTCGCAGCCGGCGGGAGTCGTCCTCGATATCCTGAATCCAATACACCGCCAGCAGGCTGAACGGAACGATAACTGCAAGCGCCATCAAATACAGCTTTTGTTTATATTTCATTCGCCCCATCAAACGAACGAGCGGCTTCATAAGTACATTCATGGTCCATAACCTCGGTACATTCTAATCGCAACTCCAATATATTCCACGTCATCTTTCCAATTCCTGCATGAAATTCATCGATCTTCGACAAATAATTAGACTAAAGTCCCGTTCGCTAAATAGTTCCAACGACTTATCCGGTTTTTGGACCAAAAGAAAACGCCCGGCGAAGACTTCACCGGGCCGCTCCATCTCTATCATTAGAACCGTTCGCCCGAAGCATCCGGCCGATTGCGGCTCTTATGGCGGAGCCTACTACTCCGTTCCGATATCCAACTCGGCGATTCTCCGCTCGGCATACCGGGTGTCTTTGAAAGCGAAAAACGTCTCCGCCTTCTCGATAATAACTGCGCCGTTGTATTCCGGAATTCCGGCATGAGGCTCATAGACGCCGACCGGAAACAGCACATTGCCTTCCGGCCAAAACACCTCGACATTGCCCGGCTTGATCTCGGCGAATTTGGCCCGGCCGTACATCGTACCGTTCCGGTTATAAACCACGATCGCTTCGCCCTCGGCGATCCCTAGCTCCCCGGCATCCGATTCGTGCAGCAGCACGTCGTCGCGTCTGGCCGCATTAAACGGATCGATGCGGCTGTATACCATCGAATTGAACTGCTTGCCTCTGCGGGTCGTGACATACAGATGACCTTCCGGCTTGCGCAGCTCCGGCAGTTGGATCGGCAGAAGCCGTCCCTTGCCGTCCGGCGTAGGACTGATTCCGTCCTCGCACAGCCATGCGCCGCCCCATTGGAAAACATCCCCCGCCTTGGACAGATGCTGAATCCCGTCGTAATACGGAACGGCCTCCGCGATCTCTTCGCGAATGTGCTGTACGGAGCGGAAGGCGATTTTCGCTTTGTGCTCGGGCTTGACCCTCCCCGCCAAATCGACGAGAATGTCCCATTCCGCCCGGGCTTCCCCGATTCGCGGGCCTTCGATCTCCGGGCTGTAATAAACCATCCGCTCCGTGCTCGTCGACGTGCCGCCTCCGGGCTGCTCGTAACGCGTCATCGCCGGCAGGACGATCACTTCCTCGCGGGCTTCCGCAAGCGTCGACGTGTTCAGAATAATATCCTGATGAACCCGAAGCTCCATACGTTCCAGACAGGAGCGGATGAACTCCGGCTTCGGCATCGTCTCGAGGAAATTCCCGCCGCTCGTATAAAAGACGCGGGTACGCCGCTCGTGACCATCCGGCAATAGCGCATTCTCCAGCGACAAGCCGACGATATCCCCGGACCAGGCGGGAATCGGGAATCCCCACAGCTTCCCAAAACGATCCCGGCTCTCCTCGTCGATCGGCCCTCCTCCCGGCAAGGACATCGGCTCGGCGCCCATCTCTCCGGCGCCCTGTACCCCGCTATGCCCGCGAATCGGCATCAACCCGCATCGCTCCCTGCCGATAAAACCGCGGAGCATCGCCAGGTTGGCGATCTGCGATACGTTGTCCGTACCGAACCGGTGCTGGGTTAAGCCCATGCTCCAGACGAACACGCCGGTTTGGGCCGACGCCAGTGTCTGCGCAAACTCGCCGATCTGCTGTCTGGTCAGCCCGGAGCTTTTCTCCAGCGCAGGCCAGCTTAATGAAGCGGTATGCTTGCGAAGCTCTTCGTATCCCGTCGTATGCTCGTGCACATATTTCCGGTCGATGGCGCTTCCGGGGCGGTCCTTCTCCAGCTCGAACCAATATTTCATCACCCCGTTCATCAAGGCGATATCTCCCCCGATATGTACCTGGACGAACTCGTCGACGATTTTCGTCCCGAACAGGGCGCTCTCCGGAATCGACGGAATCCAATAGTTCTCCATCGCAGGCTCCCGGTACGGATTCACCACGATAATCCGGGTCCCGGCTTTCTTGGCGGCGTACATATATTTCGTCGACACCGGCTGGTTGTTCGCGGCTACGGAGCCCCAGAACACGAGAACGTCGGTGCCGATCCAGTCTTTGTAGCTGCAGCTTGAGGCGCTGATGCCGAGCGAGCGCTTCAGGGCGGTCTTGCTCGGCGAGTGGCATATACGCGACGCGTTGTCGATATTGTTCGTGCCGAGGAACCGCGCCACCTTCGAAGCCGTGTAATACACTTCGTTCGTAATGCCCCGCGCGGTCCAATACATCGCGAGCTGCTTCGGGTCGATGCTGCGTATTTTGGCCGCGATCCGCTCCAGCGCTTCATCCCAGGTGAGGCGCGTAAACCGGTTTTCCCCTTTCCTCCGGATCATCGGATACGGGATACGGCCCAGCTTGCGAAGCTCGGCGCTGTCCATCTCCCTCAACTTCGAGACATCCTCGAGCCAGCGGGGCTCGATGGCCGGCATCGTATTCAGCCGGAGCACGTTCAGCCGGGTCGTGCATAGATGCGGGCCGGTCAACGTCCGGTCCCGCAGCCCGGATACGCCCAGCGCGCATCCGTCGCATACACCCTGTGTCAAAATACGGTAGGCGTACGGGAGATTGTCGCGATTGTCGTAAACCGCTTTCAACGTATCCCAAATGTGGTGCGGCTTCACTTTGCCGAGACCAAGCGGAGCAGGGCTTACCCACAGCGACGGCTTCAGCCTCGTATCCAGTTTCATCGGGCCGGAATGTTTCGTTTTGCCCACGGCACACCCTCCGTTCCTCGATTTTCCATACTACAATGATACCATGGAACCGCTTTCGCAGCATCCCGGGATATCAAAAGGAACAGGAACGGCCGTATATCCGATTCGTCGTCTGTGCCGTCGGACCCTCCCGCACATACGAAGGCGGCGAATGGACCGCAAGAAACGATCCGCTCGCCGCCGGATAACCGCTTGCCTTGGCCCTGGACTGTCAACGGCCTGAGAGGCAGCGGCATAAACGTATATCCGTATCCCGAAAGGATTACGGTCACTTGAAATAACGGGTGAGCACGCAAGGAACGCCTCTGCCGACTGCGCCAGGCTGCTTCATCCGTTCCATATACCGGATGCCCCGCGCGCACTGATGCTTGCACACCGCGCATACGTCGGAAGTTACGAATTTGTAATGAGCCTGCGTCCTTCCCGAGGACGCTTGTTTTTTTACTTTTTTCCCCGCCATCGTTTTTCCTCCCGCGCGCTTGTCGACCCGTTGCCTGATCGCCTTGTATACTATGCGGAAGAGGACGAACAAGACTCCGCCTCTGTACCGGGGGTACGTTTATTTGCGGAGCGGGGAAGCCGCAGGCATACTGAAAAATTTGTCGAAAATCGGTGATCAACTCCTTTCCATTTGACA
The DNA here is from genome assembly GCF_058135425.1 of Paenibacillus sp. MAH-35. NCBI lineage: Bacteria > Bacillati > Bacillota > Bacilli > Caryophanales > Paenibacillaceae > Paenibacillus > Paenibacillus sp. MAH-35. The sequence goes on along the minus strand of NZ_JBYUPU010000006.1, from coordinate 219,146 downwards.
GGAAAAATGATACATTTGAAGCAATATGTCCTCAAATGACGTGCGCATGCAACGTTTATTCGAACCAGCCGAAGGAGGAAGCAGAAACTATATGCGCATCGATATCCAGATGATCGGGACGGGCTCGGCCTTTGCCAAAAAATATTACAACAACAATGCGCTCGTAACGTGCAACGGGTATACGCTCATCATCGACTTCGGCATTACGGCACCGCTTGCGATGCATGAGCTGAACGCCCCGCTTGACAGGATCGACGGCGTGTTCGTCACACATCTGCACGCCGATCATATCGGCGGCTTCGAAGAGCTTATGCTGCGATTGAAGTTTCAATACAAGAAAAAACCGGCACTCTTCATCGAAGAACAGCTGATCGGCCCGCTGTGGGAGCATTCCTTGAAGGGCGGTCTGCAGTATGGCGCGGAGGAAGACCAGTCGCTCGACCAGTTTTTTGACGTGATTCCGCTGAGAAGCGGGGTTCCGCATCTGATCCATCCGGGCTTTACGATTGAGATTTTGCCGACCACGCATTTCCGGAATATGCCGAGCTACGCTGCTATTTTGAATAATCAGCTGTTTTATAGCGGAGACACGGTGTTCGATCCCGAGCTGATCCGCGCCGTTCACGAACGGGGCTGTACGTATCTGCTGCACGACTGCCAGTTGGAAGGACACGGCCTGGTACACGCCACGCTCGCCGAGCTGATGACGCTGCCCCCTGATATTCAGAAGAAAGTATGGCTGATGCATTACGGAGACGATATGGAGACGTACGTCGGTCATACCGGGTTGATGAAGTTTATACTTCAGCGCAAGACGTATTCGTTCCCGACCGATACCGTCATCTGAACGAATAGGAATAAGGAAACGCCAAAAAACCGGGCCTAGAGCCCGGTTTTTTCATGCTGTGGTGAACGATATATTTGTCAGAACGTAGGGAGATTGTCGAGATTGTTGCTCGGATCGCCGTCGGCGTCTCCCCGAATATACGTTTCGCCGTCTCTTCCTTTAAATGCGTTGACGCCGGCGATCTGGCCGCCCTGCACTTCCGCCAAAGCCTGCTCGTAGTTCAGCGTACGTCCGGTCGACGTTTGGAAGGCCGTAATGTCTCCGTCCCCGTTTTTTTGCACGGCTACGAATGTTTCTCTTTCGTTATTCGAATTGGAGTTCATTTCCTCCGCCTCCTTTTTTTGATTTGCCAATCCTTATGTAACATTCCCGAATCCTGCTAATTTATTAGAACTTTAACGTTTCTTGAGGAAATCTATAGAATGTCCGTGTACCAATAGCCGGATCGGAGTGGTATTGTTGTGTTGGTATACCTCTTAACATTAAGACGGAGGTAATGTTATGCTGTTTGGCGTACTCATTGCCGTTTGTTCCGGGTTGTTCATCATCAGTTCAGTAATCGCCCACATCGCGGACAAACATAAACGCGTCGCCACCCCCGGCAAGCCGCCTCATCGCGAGCCGCTCGCCGGACTTGTAACGTACGACGTGTTTCATCGGCATATGGACGGCCTGCTGCGCGAGCCTTCTCCGGTCCTGACGGCATTGATCGATTGCAACGAAACCAACATGCTGGAGCAGTCCCAGCCCGATCCCGAAAGAGCTCGGCTGCCCAATCAAATCGCCGGTCTGCTGAGCGTTTCTTTCTCGGACAAAGCGGTTATTACACGTTACGGGGACGGCCGTCTGGCCGTTGTATTCGGAAGCGCCGGAGCGGCGGAGCTCGAATCGGTACGCCGGATTATCGAATCCGAAATTTCGAAGCTGACAGGCTTGCAGCTTTCATACGGATTCTCCTCGTCTCCCGACGACGGCACGACCCGCGAACAGCTTCTCGCCAAAGCGGAGAAAAACATGATTGCGATGAAGCAGGACATCTGGCTGAAGAGAGAAGTGATCATCGCCCGTTCCGAGCGGCTGCGAATCGTCGGCGAGCTCGCTTCCGGGATGGCGCATGAGATCCGCAATCCGCTAACGACCATTAAGGGCTTTTTGCAAATCTCCCGTTCAAACGGGTACAACATTGAGCCCTGGTATAACATGATTATGGAAGAAATCGACCGGATGTCCGAGCTTACGGCGGAGTTTTTACGATTTTCCAAGCCGAGCGCCACTCATTTCGTTCTGCAGCCCGTCCATACTTGCATTCAAAGAGTGATTTCGCTGACCGAATCGGAAACGACCCGTCTCGGACACCGGCTAGTATACGAAGCGTCTCACCCGTCTATCCAGATTTGGATGGACCCGGACAAGCTCGTCCAGCTGCTGCTCAACCTGATCAAAAACGCGATCGAATCGATGCACGAGCAAGGACAAGTGACGATTGCGCTTTTGCAGTCGGGAGCCTTTGCCGTCGTGGAAGTGAAGGATACGGGAACCGGGATTGCGCCGGACGAGCTGGACCAGATTTTCCAACCGTTTTATACGTCCAAAGATACGGGAACCGGGCTGGGGTTATCGATCTGCCATAAAATCGTCCAAGATCACGGAGGATTGATCGAGGTGGAAAGCGAGCTGGGCAAAGGTACGACGTTCCGGATCTCGCTGCCGTTGCCAGGCGTGCCGGAAGCGAACCGCACGGCGGTCCGTTCGGAGACGGACTAGTAGAGCCGGCTCCGAGGAGCTTTGCCAGGATGCTTAGTTCGCCTAGTTCGCATGCCCTCAGGGAAGCCGGCCGTATGTACCGCTTTAGCACGGAATGAAACTTGAATATTCCGCTGCTCCACAACAAGGCGCCCCGTTCAACGGAGCGCCTTTGTTGTCTGCCTTGCTTGGCGACCGGCCGTCTAGACGATCGTTTTGGTCATCCTCACATGAAGAATGCCCGCATCGTAAAACAGCTCCTCGGACACCGCCTCGTATCCGAGCCGCTCGTAAAAGGGACGCGCCGTTACTTGAGCATCCAGCAGCGAGCGGGAAAACCCGAGTTCACGAGCCAACTTCTCCAGAGCCTCCATCACGATACGTCCGTAGCCTTGCCCCCGCAAGGCGCTTCGGACCGCCACCCGCTGCATTTTGGCCGTCTGTGCGTCGTAGCGGATCAGCCTTGCCGTCGCCGCCGCTTCCGCGTCCGACAGGATCAGAATATGCCGGCATTCCGTTCCGAGCACATCCCACTGATCCACCTCGAGCTCCTCGGGAACCGACTGCTCCTTGACGAACACTTCCCTGCGCAAGTTCAGGCACCTCTCCAGCTGATCATTATTTTGTACCGTTATTGTCTCGATCATGGTCATCCTCTTTCTGCAGCAGCTTGTTGGAGTCTAGAACCGATTATACCAGATCGGGATCGCCCGGATCGAACTGCCATGGGGGCAAGTTAGAGGGCTCGCTTCAGCCACGCATCGACATCATATTACCCGAGGAGTACCGTCTCAACCCCCGGTAGAAAACAAACACGCCGACGGCGGTGACCAGCAGCGCCATGCCGGTCGCCCCGGCCAGAAACGTCCATTTCACTTCCCGGAGCAAACCGATCGGCAAATAGCTGATGAAGCCTGCAGGAATCACCGTGAATAAAACGAGCCTTCCCAGCCCCCGGAATATATCCGTCGGGTAGGTGGAAAAGGTGACGAAGCCGATAAACACCTGCTGCCCGATTCCTTCGGCGTTGCCTATGTAAAAGGCGAGCGACTGGGCGATTACATTAAAAAAGATGAAGATCGTCGTCGCAAGAGCGAGGCCGAAGCCGAATTTCAGCAATCCCGCAAGCGTATGGTCGCCGAACAACGCATACAGCAGCAAGCCGAAGACAACGTCGCCGATAGCGGAGACGGACATCCGGCTGATCAGAACGTGTAGCAGCACCGGCTTGGGCTGGGTCAAATACGTATCCAGCTGGCCGTTCGCAATAAGCGTGGACATCGCATAGCTGTTGCCGAACAACACGGCGGACAACCCGAAACCTCCGGCGCTGACTGCCCACATCATCATGACGTCCTGCAGCTCCCAGCCGTTGACGACCGGAAATTTGGTAAAATAAACGCCCCAATAAAAAATCCAGACTACGTTGTTCACCACCATCATGCCCGCCGTCAAAAAAAAGCTCATCCGGTATTCCATCGCTCCGGATAAATTAAGCTTCCAGCACGCCCACACAAACTTCAACAAATTAGCCGCCGTTGACATTCAGCTTCCGCACTCCTTTCCGGTAGACGAGCCCCGCTCCAGCTGCCAGCAGGACGACCCAGCCCCACTGGATCGCGATCATCCGGACCAGCTCCTTGGCATCGGGCAGCACCGCCGTCTTCGCCGCGAAATAAGCGATCGTCTGGAACGGCAGCCATTCGCTGACGCTCCTCAACGTATCGGGGAACATCTCCAGCGGCAGCAGCATGCCTCCTACCGTAAACAGCAATTTATTGTAGACAAAGTCAAGCCCCCGCGTCTCCTCCACCCAGAATGCGCATAACGCGATCAGCATCGCCATCAGGAAATTGACCGTAAAAGCCCCGATCATAACCGCCAGCATCATCGGCACGTTCCAGCCGGGCCAGCTCCAGCCGAACCAGATCGTGGCCAGAGCCGAACCGAGCAGTAAATTGACGACAACCCGGACCGCCGCTTCTCCCATGTAGCTGCCGTAATGCATAAGCAGATAGCTGGCCGGGCGGATCAGCTGGTAACCGATGTCGCCGTTTTTCACTTCAGCCTCTACCTTCGCGTTCAGCTTCGGCGAAGCCAATATGATCGATTCCGCGACAACCAGATACCAGATCATCTGCTCGAACGAATAACCGTTGATGCGGCTCTCCCCTACGCCCTCGAAGGTGACGGACCACAGTTGAAAAAAGATGTAAAGAATAACGAGCAGAAACAGGGAACGCATCAGAAAATCCAGCACGTACGCGAGATGATTCCGCACCGTCATTCGGGCGTAGGCCGCGTACTTCGCCGCTTTCCGGACTACAATCACGGCAGCGCCTCCCTTTGCGTATGGCTTGCGTATATATGCGAGATGACTTCTTCCATCGGCGGATCTTCGATCGTCACGTCGTCGAGCCGGTAGCGCCCGACGAGCTGCGCCAGCACCTCCTCGATCGACGTCCGCGACGTATCGACCGACAGCTTCAGCCGTCTGCCGGATCGCAGCAGCTGCTCTACGCCCGGATACGGGAACGACTCGGCTTCTTCCCGCAGCACGAGATCGATCGTCTTGCGGGTCAAATACAGGCGCTTCAGGCTGGACACTTTATCGTCCAGCACAATTTGCCCGTGATTGATAACGATCGCTCTGCTGCACAGCTGCTCGATATCTCCGGAGTCGTGCGACGTGAGAAATACGGTCATCCGCTCCGTTTCGTTCATTTCACGCAGCATCTCACGGATTCGCTGCTTGACCACGACATCGAGACCGATCGTCGGTTCGTCGAGAAAAACGACACTGGGCCGGTGAAGCAAAGCCGAGGCGATCTCGCAGCGCATCCGTTCGCCGAGCGACAGCTTCCGCACCGGGATATCGATATACGGTCCCAGCTCGAACCGTTCGATCAGCTCCGAGCGCCGTTTCTTATAATCGCTCTCCTCCAGCTCGTAAATCCGTCTCATCAGTTCGAACGTATCCGCGGGCGGCAGATGATACCACAGCTGCGATTTTTGCCCGAATACGGAACCGATCCGGTAAGCCAGCTTCTTCCGTTCCTTCCACGGACACAGTCCGAGCACCTCGGCAAAACCGGCCGTCGGGTGAAGAATGCCCGCCAGCATCTTGATTGTGGTCGATTTGCCTGCGCCGTTCGGGCCGAGAAATGCCAAAAACTCCCCCTTCTCCACCTCGAAGTCGATCGGGCTAACGGCTGTCTTCTCCGTATATTCCGGTTTAAACAGCGCCTGCATACTGCCCCTTAATCCTGCTTTCTTCCGCTTTTGACTAAACCGCTTCGTCAGTCCTTGCACCCGGATTGCTTTCACAGCCGCTCTCCCTCCTTAACGTTGTTGGTACGCTCTTCATCCGATTAAAGCACAAAAGACCCGTTGCAGTCCGCTCATCGTATCATGAGCCGGAACTTGCCACGGGTCTTTTATCCCTGCGGTGTAGCGCGATCGGTTATGGCCTGCGCCCGGCCTCGCTCGGTTCGCCGGCAAGCTGTTCTCCAGCCGCCGCGGATCCCTAGAGGCCCTTCCGTAATAATGCTATATCTTACCACGGCTTCTGACGACTGGCAATAGCGGTTTTGCAATGAATCCGACGTTCAGCACCCCGCTGCCGACCGCATTCGGACTTTTCCTCAGCTTGAACGCTCCGGCCTTCAACAGCCGCTTCACCCCCTCCGGCTTCAAAGCGGGATACCGCTGAAGCAGTTGGGCGGCGCCGCCGCTTACGATCGGCGTGGACATGCTCGAACCGGACAGTCTGAAATACAGGTTGCCCACCCGCGCAGACGGATTGTTCCGGTCGAGGGTCGATCCCGGCGCCCGCAGCGAGATGATGTTAACGCCCGGAGCGGTCAAGTCGGGCTTGATCCGGTTGCCGGCGGCTGGACCGCGGCTGGAGAACAGCGCAACCGTATCGTCCGCCTGTCTGATCGTACGGCGGTCATTAACCGCTCCGACGGTTAGCAGCAGCGGGCTGATCCCCGGGGATTCGATCGTTCGGGGATCGGGTCCCGAATTGCCTCCGGCCGTCACGACGACGAGTCCGGCTCTCCATGCCCGCTCGGCCGCCCGGCATATCGGATCGTCGGAGCACCGGGTTACGCCCGGCGAGCCGAACGACATGTTCACGACGCGAATATTGTATTTTTTACGGTTGCGCAATACCCAGTCAACGGCCGCGATGACGTCCGAGCTGTTCGCATCCCCGAACTTGTCGAACGCCTTCAAAATAACGAGCTTGGCCTGATCGGCCGCTCCGCGGTATTTGCCCCGGGAGCTGAACCCGTTGCCGGCCGCATCGCCCGCCACATGCGTTCCGTGACCGTTGTCGTCGTAAGTGCGGGTCCGGTGTCCCACGAAATCTTTGAAGGCTACGATCCGGTTGACCGGCCGGGTCAGATCCGGATGCGGGTAAGCTCCGGTATCGATAATCGCGATGGCGATTCCTTTTCCGCCAATTCCGCGTCGTTGCAGCGCTGTGGCACCCACGGAAGGCGTAGCGACATTTAAGCTGAGCTTCAGCTTGCTGTCCAAATGAATGCGAAGCACGTTCGGATGGCGGCACAGCCTGCGCAGGCATGCGACCGATACGATCGCCGACAGCGCGTATACCCGCGACATTCTCCGCAGCGGCTCGAACCGGTGGGCGTGAGTCACGACGCTGCGCCGTAAGGATTCGACCATCCGCAGCGAAGGCTTGCGGTCGAATTCGATGATGACGCGCAGCTTGCCGCTTGCGGAACGGCCCTCGTTCCGGCGGATCATACCGGAAACCGCTTTACGCAAAAGCGGGCTCATCTTCGAGCGTTTACGATGTGTGCCTTGCGGCTTCTCCATTCCCAACCTTCACCACCCGTATCGTTTCGTGCCGGATCGGTTCGTTCCGGCATGTAGAAAGGACAAAGCCGGAGCAGCAAGCCCCGGCTTCCATCCGCCGCTTCATTTCGCTTAACATTTACCGCGGCTGATGATGACAAGAAGGATGAACAGTACCAATATGATACCGGCCGAGCTGGCGCAGCCGTGAGTTTTCTTCGGTTCGCAAACAGGGGCTTGCACGTAGCTGACCGAAACGTGTTCATACGAAGGCTTGGCGATCGGCATCGGAGCCGGCATTGGCATTGGCATCGGCATCGGCATCGGTCCTGCCGAAATCGGGGCGACCGGCATCGGAGCTGCCATCGGTTTGAACCCGGTCTGCTTTGGCATATATTCCATTATTGCACCTCCCTTGTGTCCTGCAATCTACATTAGTCTATGGGGAAGCACCTACCCGGAACACGGTTAAACACCCATGGGCGTCAAATTGGTCGTGCGCCTACTTCTTTGAATGTTGCGGAAATTTGCACAGCCGATAAAAATGTAAAGCTGCGAACACCGCCGTTTGATGTCCGTATGAACAGGCAACAATGAAGGATGTGCCGATTTGTTCAACGTTTTGTCATAAAGTGAAGGAAAGGGCGAATGGATTTGAATTCCGAAATAGCGTATAATCTTGAAGTGACATTTTGTTCGAGGAGGACCACACATGTATAAATGGGTCATGTCCGCTCTGTTTTTCGGAGCTTGCGCATTCGGTCTGATTTTCCTGATGATCAGCGCAACGCCGGAGAAGAGCGAGGAAGATGTTGCAGCCGAATCGGGTACGCCGCAGTTAAAAATAACGGCCAGCAACTTCAAGTTTGATCAAGCGGAATACAAAGTGAAACAGGGCGAAACGATGAAAGTCGTATTGAAAAACTCGGAAGGCGTTCACGGCATCGAAATTAACGGACTTGGAGTTACCCTGCAAGGTAAAGATACGTCCAAGGAAGTTACGTTCGACAAACCGGGTACATACGAGATCGTATGCAGCGTCCCTTGCGGTGCCGGCCACGCGAACATGAAAGCCAAATTGATTGTTGAAGCTTAATAACGACGAAGAGAGGGACAGGTTCCCTCTCTTTTTTCATTCTATCTGAGCGTTTTCGATCAGCCGTTGCTCTGCGATATACCGCCGGAGCTGTTCCTTCTCGCTCTCCGTGAACCGGTATTCGCAGTCGCAGCCTTCGCTTTGCACGACATAATCGATCGGATTTCCGGTCTCGTCGCAAATGACCAGAGCCCCCGGCTCGGTCAAATCGTCCGGCCAGCGCTGCCCTTCCGGCTCGAGCCGCATATATATGTCCACAAAGGGCCCCCTTCGTTCGGCAAACGCCTGGAATGGACGAATCTCGGCTTCAAACATCAATTGTGCATTAAATTTAAACATCCCGACATTCCCTGCCTTCATGTTCGTGTATAATAAGAGGAAGGACGGCGCGTCCTCCGGTTCACACCGTCCGATAAACGAGAACTAGATTTGGAGAGTGGTGCTGCTATTATGAGCAGATTAACCGACGAGCACATTCAGGAGCTGCTGGCGACCCGCACCGGCTGGACACGCAAAGACGTCAAGTGGCTTATCAAAAAATACCGGTTTCCGCAATTTATGAAAGGCATCGAATTCGTACAGCAAACCGCGATGATCGCCGAAGCTCTGAACCATCATCCGATGATCACGATCGAGTATAAAGTCGTAACACTAAGCGTCACAACCTGGAGCGAAGGCGGCATTACACAGCTCGATATCGAGCTGATCGACCGCTGCGACCGGCTGTTCGGTTCGATGTGCGGGACGGATTAGCCGGTCGGGGAGTTGTCGCATAACGGTGCCGCTGGCGAGCGATCGGACAACGTCATCCGGCCGTCTTTCCCGTCCCTGGCGGGAATCCGGGTGAGGACGAGCCGCGTTCAAGACGGTTTCTCCGCAGCCGTGCCGCTCGCTTCCTTCGGCTTCAGCATGGAGAGCAGGAAGCTCGCTTCGTCCTCATCCCCCATCTTGCCCCAAGCCATCACCCCGTTCACATAACGGAGCTCAAAAGGTTCCGAGTGCCCTTTCACCTCATACTGTCCGGGAGGAAACGACTCGGGGGACAGCAAGTACGCTTTGGCCATCCAAATTTTCCGCTCCAGCATCTCCGCCTGGCTCGGAAACTCCGCCCGCCGCTGCTCCCGTTTCAGCAGCTTGATCTGCTCCTGTAGTTCTTCCTGATTCATCTCACTGTATCGTTTCATCTGATCCTCCGGCGTAGGCTAGCGTTTCTATGTTTTTCGTGCTGACGCTATTATATCATAATCGCAGGTCGGCAGACCTCCTAGGTCCGCCGGCGTTTCCATTCTTCGTATGTTTGGACGACCGGCAAAGGATCCGGCTGACTCGGCGTATATTTCATCGCGTGCGACGTATTAAACAGGACGACTTCATCGCTTGGGCGCAGCCCGTTCCGGTCCAGAAGTCGAAGGAACCCCGCCCACGCAGCCGCCCCTTCAGGCGATGCCGATATGCCGGACTTGCCCATCTCCGCCTGCGCACAGCGGATCTCCTCCGGGGATACGGCTACGGCGGTGCCGCCCGACTCGCGCAGCACTTGGACGATCATCTCGCCGTCCGGAGGCTCGGGAACGCGCATCCCTGTCGGATTGGAGCTGACGCCGGACGTGATTGGCACGAACGGTCCGCCCCGCTCCATATTATCGACTACCGGCTGGCAGCCTTGTTCCTGCACGCTGACCATCCTCGGCAAGTCGCCCATCAGCAAGCCGAGCCGCTTCAACTGCTTGAACGCGTTCCACATGCCGATCAGCCCCGATCCGCCGCCGGTCGGGTATACGATCACACTGGGGAGCTTCCAGCCGAGCTGTTCCGCGAGCTCCAGCCCCATCGTTTTTTTGCCTTCCGCCCTACCGGGCTCTTTCAGTGTGCCGACATGGTGCCAGCCTTGTTCCCGACCGCCGTCCTGAATAATGCGGCCCGCATCGTGAATGAATCCGTCTACGAGACAAGTAAACGCGCCATACAGTGAACATTCCGCTGCGATCAGCCCCGGACAATCCTTCGGCAGGAAGACATACGCTTCCATGCCCGCATAGCCGGCGTAGGCGGCTAGAGCCGAAGCGGCGTTGCCGTTGGAGTTCACGGCCACTTTCCGGATACCGTGCTCCCTGGCCACCGAGATGGCCGCCGAGAAGCCCCGCGCCTTAAAGCTTCCGGTCGGATTTTGCTCTTCCCTCTTGACCCACAGCTTGCGGACCGGCAGCTGCCGCTCCAGCGAATACAACCGGATCAGCGGGGTCCACCCTTCCCCCAACGTTACAATATGGTCCCTGTTCGCAACAGGCAGCAGCTCCTCGTATCTCCACATGGACGTTACGCGGCTTTGCAAGCTTTCCTTGGTCAGCGTCCGGCCGACCCATTCGAGATCGTACTCCACCGACAAAGTGCCGCCGCAGCCGCATTTCATCCCTTGTAAGTCGAACGGCTTCTGTTTCCCGCATGTTCCGCAAACCAAACCGAATCTCATCGCAGCATCCCCCCGTTCTCAAGCTTCCTTACAACGTATGAACCCCTGTACGAAAGTTCGAGGGTTGACGCCTATTCCTGCGCCAAATTCACCGATTCCCAAACGTTCCTGTGCGGTTGTGCATAGTCTGATGTTGAGATCGGCCGCAAGAATGACTACTCGTCGAGAAGAGAAAGGATCATTACGGCATGAAGAGATTGATGTGCAAAGGAAAAATCCACCGGGCAACCGTCACTGAAGCCAGTCTGGACTACGTAGGAAGCATTACGATCGACTCTCTCCTGATGCAAGCGGCGAATATCCATCCCTACGAGATGGTCCAGGTCACCAGTCTCCGCAACGCTACGCGCTGGAAAACGTATGCGATTCCCGGCACAGAAGGCTCGGGGAAAATCTGTCTGAACGGACCACCCGCCCATTTGTTCCAGCCCGGCGATCTGGTCATTGTGTTAAGTCTCGGCTTGTATGACGAAGAGGAGATCCGCAAGCTGGTCCCTCGGGTCGTCTTCGTCGATCCGGATAACCGGATTACCCGTTACGAGGATCACCCTTTATTTAATGAGACAGGGGAAGTGAACTGGAATGCGCTACAGCCGAAATAAACTGGCGAAATACCGGGTCTTGAAAAAGTCCTCGGAGTTGGCGTCCGCCCTTCCGTCAACGTATTCGATGACCAAAAGCCATTTTCAGAAACTGATCAGCCGGTACGGCAAAGTGATCGTCAAACCCTCCTCCGGTTCGGGTGGAATCGGAGTCATGTCGGTCGTCTCCCAGGGAGGCCAATCTTACAAGCTCCATCACGGCACAAGCAAAAAAAGGATATCCGGGTTAAGCGAAACCTATGCGTATATCAAGCGCAAAACAAAAGGCGCCTCCTACATCGTGCAAAAGAAAATCAGATTGGCTAAGGTGAACGGACGTCCGTTCGACGCACGTGTCATGGCGCAGCGCAAACGGGGCAGCTCGGAATGGGTGCTGACGGGGCAGCTGGCGAAAATCGCCGGGGCCGGGTATATCATCACGAATACCGCTCGCAGCAAAGGCAAAGTCGTTCCTCTCTCCGACGCGATCCGGAGATCCGACGTTCAAGGCCGGTCGGTTAGCGAGATTGAGCACCGGGTCGAGTCGATCGGGCTGAAGGCCGCCCGGCAGCTTCACAACTATTACCGGATTCGCACGGTCGGCCTGGATGTGGGGATCGATAACAAAGGGCGGGTATGGATCATCGAGGCGAACTTTCACCCGGCCAAGTCGCTGTTCTTGAAGCTGAAGAACCGGTCCATGTACCGGAGAATCGTCCGCTATCAAAAGTAAAAGCAAGCGCGCGCGGTACCGGATCGGCAAAAATAACCCGTGTGCTGCATAAATACCGTCCTCCTGGTGCAAACTCCCGTTAATACCGAGAGGAGGGATTTCCATGTACAACGAGGAACAAGCAGCCGATCACCGCGAAGCAGCCGTTAGCCTGTCTCCCGCTTCCGACTCGGATCAGCCCGGCATCGACTATTCCGTCGATTTTATTTACGGCAGCGATCAGAGTCAATACGTGGAGCAGCAACATGTAGATGAAGACGGTCCGACCGTGTCCGATTGACGCGGCATTTGTAAGAAGCCGTATGTTGGGGTTCTGCAAAGGAAGAAGTGAATCTCATCGCGCCGCACGTTGCTTCCAGCGTGCGGCGTTTTGCTGCAGGAGGGCGGTTGGTCGAGCGCCATAAGAGTCTCTGGCACCCTCTATTTCCCGACTTTTTGATAGATGGAAGCGAATAAAGGCGGTTTGTAGCTCTTATTTCAACCCGTTGACGGGGTCTGCACCCCTATGGCCAATTATAAGTGCTCCAAACCGCTGCTATTTCCCCGTCCATAGCGGGTTTTGCGCAAAATAAAGGCTACAAACCACTCTTATCGGGTCCGTTCCAGCTAATAGAAAATAGAAAAAAGCCTTGATATCTCAAGGCTTTCCTGATATGACCTGTAGTGGGCTCGAACCACTGACCCCTACCCTGTCAAGATAGTGCTCTCCCAGCTGAGCTAACAGGTCGTATTCATTAGCGACAAAAACTATAATACCAAGGATCGCCTATCATGTCAACCTTCGATTCTGTTTTTTTCTAAAAAATATCCCGGCTGCATAAGACGGCCCGATCCCGGTTATCGGCTGCATAACCAGATCAGCACGCCCCAGACCGGTGCCACAAGCAGCACGGCGAACAACAAACCTCTGACCGCAGAACCGTTACGCTCCATATCCTCTCACCTCTAGCCTAGGGTGATAGCAGTATATGATAGGAGCGGACGGATCATGTCATAACTGGAGTTGCGGCAGTTGCCGGCGGAATTCTGGATGAAGCACATCCGGGATATTACCGTTATTGGTGCATGGGTGCCGGTCCGGACCTTCCTTTGACTCTAAACGGCAGACTACTTCAGGAGAAGAACAAAATATCCGTATACGATCTCGAGCTCTTCCACCGATATGCCCAGCGCCTCCGCTTGCTGCTTATAGCTGGAGCTTGGCACATCCGATACGACTTGCATCAATTCTTCGATCTTCGTTAAAGGCGTCTGCGCCAAATTCGTATGTACAATCTGATACGAACGGGAATCGATACGCCGGACCAGGCCGAAATCGATCAGCCGATCGAGCCGATCGGTCGCAGACGGCACGGACGTTTTCAGCTCCGCAGCCAAATCTTTAAGCGTGATCCGGATCGTCCCGTCTTCGCCTTGCTTCGTTTCCAGGAAAGAAATCAGTTCTTCGGATATCGCGATCAAACTTTGCACTTTACGCGATACCCATTGCTTGTCAATAGTGTTATTCATACCGCTCTGCTCCATTACTCGATAGGTTGTTAGAAAAGCCTGCTCTGAAGCAGCATACCATATCCGGGAGTTTCGCTTCAATCTAAGAGAAGACGTATGTCTGCCACATCGGCGAAGTCGATCCAGCTGTATTCCCATTCGTTCTCGATTTTGATTCTTTTGCGTTCCTTATCCAGCTTGGTGATCCGTCCTTGAATGGTCTGCTCCTCCTCGTCTCCCCATACCGTCACGATCGCTTCGCTCTCTGTAAATAAAGCGACTGCAAGCGATCGAATGTTCTCTTCATACTGCCGATCGTCCAGGTCAGGCATCCGTCTTGCGGATGAACGGGCAGCCGTTGAACTATCGACAGCCATACATTCAACAGGAACTTTACTCATCGCGAACCCTCCGAATAAGAACATTTGTTCTTATATTATAGAGGAGGTATCAGGGGAAGTCAATCGTCCGCCAATAGGCAAAAAGCCGGATCGTCCATTGTCCGACCCGGCGTTTCTTCCAGCTTTATGGCATCGCATACACGGCGTTTTCCGCGAAATTCACTTCCTGGACATGAACGACATAATTTCCTCCCGGCCCTTCTACGGTTACCGAGTCGGCGACACTTCCCAACAACAGGCTGAGCCCGAGCGGCGACAAAAACGAGATCCGGTTTTGATCCGGATCGATATGCTCGGGAAAGGCGATTGTATACGTTTCCACGATAGAGTCTTCCGGAAATTCGATTTTGACGCTGCTGCCGATCAGCACAACCGATCGAAGCGATTCGTCGAGACGATCGTCGTTTCTGGACGTAACATCCTGCAGCTTGCGCTGGTAACGCTCGATCAGCTTGCGAAGCTTGACCCGGTCCTGACGGGCGGAATCGCTGTATTCATCTAAGAAAGAAGACACTTGCTCGTCAAAATAAACGAGCTGCCCGATTAAAGCGTCTCTTGTTCCTTTGGCATCACTATGGCTCATGGCAGCCATCACCTCCATACCGTGCTGCCGCGACGGGTTTGACGATCGGCACCGATAATCGTATCATCGCTTCATCTCCTCCCTCATATGGACAAACAGACCCCGATCCGGGGCCTTACACGCATTCTAACAAAAACGGGCTTGTCTGCCAATACAGAATATGCCAGGTATAGAAAGCAATTTTTCGGGACAGTCTAAGATTAGGTTTGGAATGATGGAATGATGGCTTTTGAGCGGAAAGGAGCAGCGACACTTGTCCACTCGCAACGAATACGAATACACCGATTTAAACGGCAAACCCGCTCTTATCCAAGAGATCGTTCAGCTGGAACAAAAATTGAAGCAGGAAACCGGACAGCCGGTAACTCTGATCGCCTATTCACCGGCCGATTCGTCTCTCGCCACAAGCACGGGCCATGCCGGCTTGAACGAATAAACCAACCAACAAACGCCAGATTGCGGAGCCACGCTTCCGCATCTGGCGTTTGTTCCGTTTCCAGCGAAACTCGCATTCTCAAAAAAAGTGGATAAACTTTGCAACATTTCTCCGGCGTTTCCCGTTTAGAAGGTTGATCGATCGATTGCACGATACCATCAGACGAAGAGGTGAAAGAAATGAAAAAACGGGCAACCTTCTTAATCTCCGCACTGCTAGCCCTGCTGATGATGCTGGGCGGCTCCGCTTATGCCTTCTCCGACGTACAAGGTGATCCTAACGAGGCGGATATCGCCGCGCTTCAGAAGGCCGGCATCGTCAGCGGCATATCGGCCGAGCATTTCGCCCCCAAAGGCAAAGTCACGATGGCGCAAGGCGTTGCGATGCTGGTTAAAGCTTTTGATTTGAACATCGATCATATCCGGTTTATTAAGAAACCGGAAGCAAGCGATTATTTCACCAACGTTCCTAACGACGCCTGGTACGCAGAAGCGTTCATCTATGCGCATCATAACGGCCTGCCGATTCCGAGGGACGCCGATCCGCTGCAAAACTTGACGAAAGAACAGTATGCCGATCTTTTGTTCCATGCGTTGACCGCCAAAAATGATTATGCGTTCATTAAAATGTATGTCATTCTGAAGGATGAAGCGGACGTCACCGAAGCCTACATGAACAGCATCCAGCATCTGGTGCTCGGCAAAATTACCGAGCTTGACGACGGATATTTTTATCCGAAACACGAAATTACGCGCAGCGAAGCCGCCCGTCTGCTGAACCAAGCGATTTTGTTCGCCAAAAAGCACGAACCGATCAAACCCGTTCCGGCGGTAGATCCGGACGTATCGCTGTCGGTTACGAAAGTAAACGACGATGTGAACAAAGTAACCTTAACCTGGAGCAACCGACCGCATCCCGGATACGGAATCTCGGTATCGAACATCGAGTTCACCCTTGACGGCCAAGCGTTGATCTCCTACAAGCTTCATCAGCCCGATCCGGATAAGATGTATCCGCAAGTGATCAGCGAGGCCAAAATCGACACCTACGTCGCCTCAACCTATAAGCCGGTGTTGCAGCCGGCCGCCGGATC
Organism: Paenibacillus sp. MAH-35; assembly: GCF_058135425.1. Lineage (NCBI taxonomy): Bacteria > Bacillati > Bacillota > Bacilli > Caryophanales > Paenibacillaceae > Paenibacillus > Paenibacillus sp. MAH-35. The sequence continues at coordinate 202,848 of NZ_JBYUPU010000006.1, read as the reverse complement.
GACTTCGTCTTCCGACGCGTTGTAAGATAAGCTTCACCCGGGAACTTCGGCAGAGCGGACGCTCTTGGCCGGAGTTCTTTTTTTGTTGCCGCGGGTTTAAGCTCAGGGTTTCAAGTTATCGAGGGGGATGAAATTGCAATTGCATTCGACAATCAGAATCTCGTCCTGTTTCATTTCAAAATTAAAATAAAACAGCAGCCAAGAATACTTCACTTCCAAGGCTGCTGAATTTTAACTGGTACTATTCTTTTCGGTTCTTAACAACGTTCCCTAAACCGATCTTATAAACGCCAATCACGGTTTTACCGTCTTCTTTATACAAGTGGATTGTTCTTCCGCCTTCCGCTATCTGATTATTCATCAAAGCGATTGCCTCTTCCGGTGTTTTTGGCATTACCCCTCTAAATCCTTTTTCAATATGTAACCGGATACTCCACCCTCTCCGATCGCTTTCATCAAATCCGGTCTTTCTTCAGGCGTACGCGCATTTACTGCTGTACCATACGTTTGGCCGCGTTCATTTACCGAGTAGGCGGTCGAAGGATGATCCTGACTGTTGTCCATCTGAGAAGCACTGATTGTTTTCACGGTGAGTGACCCCAAAGCAATACCGATGGCCAAGACTCCGCCAACCATAACGATTCTCCTCGATGCTGCCAGATCATTGATAACAATAGAGAGCCCCTGGCAGTCGGTTAACCGCTGAGCTCTCTTTTCCTGACGTTACAGATCAACTGCTATGCAACTACTTTCACATATACACTGCTTTATAACGAAACTTGACAAAGTCACGGCTCGGGGTCATAATTCCAAGTTAACTCTTTATCCAGCTCTTTATCGTACAGACTAACGCCGCTGGAGGTGCCCGGTCTATATTTGTCCGACTCTTTTTCTTTTTGATATTTGATATACTTCTTCTTGTATTGTTCCGTCTCCACACGTTGCTTCTCCGCATGCGCTTGGAGTTCTTGAACCGTTACACATCGCAGCGAGAAATTCACCGTAACGGTCCGCTCCATTTTGGTAATGACCGCATGCTGATAGCGGCTCCCGATTATTTCATAGGTATCGGGGATCGCCCCCAGATAGGCGTTGTGCGCATATACCTTCCAGGAACCGTCCTCCAGCCGCATATCGACCGGGTCGCCCTTTTTCAGTTTAAGCAGCACCGTTAACGGCGCCTGGTTTTTGCGGTCGACAAGACTTTCAATGATCATCATGGACACATCCCGGAAGCAGTCTGTTCTCTTGAAGTTTACACTCAAAAACCAGGTCGAACCCGGTTCGCCTGTACAAAAAAACGCCGAGTTATCGACGGGAATCAACTCCCACTGTCTTTAACTAAGCGTTTTGTGTTTTTGGATTGTAGGTTTATGCCGAGGACGAGACTCGAACTCGTACGGGGTTGCCCCCGCAGGATTTTAAGTCCTGTGCGTCTGCCATTCCGCCACCCCGGCATGTATGTATGGACGTTCCTATCAATCTATGATTGCCGCATGCTATTTCTGGTGGGCCCTGAGGGACTCGAACCCCCGACCAATCGGTTATGAGCCGACCGCTCTAACCAACTGAGCTAAGGGCCCCAATGAGCGGAAAAGATTATTGCGGGGGCAGGATTTGAACCTGCGGCCTTCGGGTTATGAGCCCGACGAGCTACCGGGCTGCTCCACCCCGCGTCGTTTGGAAATGCTGTCCTGTTCGCGACAGCGACAAAAATAAATATACACCATATGAAGAGTGGATGTCAATATTTTTTTCACTTATTGGTACGGTACGTAAGTTTTCTTGTTCCCTACAGCTGATACCGGACGCCGAACCGGCCTTTCTTGGACCTGAACACTTCCACCGACTGCGGGCATTCGTAGCCGTAGATCCACCAATCCTCTTCCATCCGCTTGGCCAGACAACCCGCCTGGAATTTGCTTTCATACAGCTTGACCCAGTACACCCATTGCATCTTCAATTCCGACCGATCCTTTCTTTGATTTTGTTCTCTCATTAGCATATCCCATCTCCCCCATTTTTTTACCGGAATCGGTACGATTCTATGCAAAAAGTTTCAGAAGCACGCTATTTGCCCTAACGCTTACGCCCCCGCTATAAACGAAAAAGGCCGCAAAAAAACCTCCCCGCATCTCTGCGTGAGAGGTTCTATACCGTTTATTCAGCCCGCATGCTCTCCCCGAAGCACCGCAGGGTTATCGACCGCCTCCAGGCGCTCCTCCTCGTCGCGCATCCGGTGAGCGATCCGGCTGGCCGCGGAAGCCGCGATGCTCGCCACCAGATCGTCGAGGAACGTATGGACGCCGTTCCCGCTTTTCGTATCAAGCCGCTTGATCACTCCGACCTTATGCTTGTCCAAATGACCGAACGTCGTAACAGCAATACTCCCATAGCCGAATACCGAGCCAAGCGCCAGCGTCTCGTCACAGCCGAACAACCCTTCGTCCGTCTCGACGATCGACTGCAGCGGTTCGGACAGCATCTGTTTCTCAGCCAGCTGGTCGAGCTCGATCCCCACCAATATCGCATGCTGTATCTCGCGCTTCTCCAGCACCGCCCGAACGCTTTCCAGGCACAACTGCAGCTTCAAACCCGCATTATAGGGAGATTGCATCTCATAGACGATATGAGCGATATCTTCAAGCTGTACGCCGCGCTCCTGCAGCTTGCGCAGTGCAGCTTCCTTTACATCTTTGCTGTGGACCCGTTTCCGCATTGGAATCTCCCCTTCGATGTCAGACATAGGTTCATTATAGCATGGACTTCCCGGAAATTGTCGGAAAATGCGAAAACCGGACCGCCTCAGTCGGCGATCCGGCATCCTTCATCGATTAGAACGCCGGCATCATCATCGGGCCGCCGCCGGGCATGATGTTGATCGGAGCGTTAGGATTATCCTTCATCTGCTTCAGCGCCGCATCTCCGGCCGTTTGCCATTCTTTCAGCGCTTCGCGGACGGTAATGTTGCCTTCAATCGCTTTTTTGAAATATTCCCGGCCAATATCATACACTTGACCGATATTTTGGTATTCCCGATACAGCTCGCTCATCTCGTCCTGAACCGGTACCGGCTTCATGGTGTAGAACGCTTTGATGTTATATTGCATGCCGTCGCGAGGCTGAATGTACTTCGCGCGGGATACGAGCTGGTTGACGCTCTTGGACTTCAGTCTGGCCCAGTCTTCGCCATTGATGAATTTAATGAACTTCCACGCTGCCGCCGAGTTTTGAGCCTTGGCGTTAATGCCCATCAGACCGTTCAGGTACACGTTGCCGCCGACGTCTTTAAACTCCGGATGCGAAGGCATCGAGACGATATCCCAATCGATAGGCGTATACCCTTTAATGTTGGCTGCATTTTTGTTGCTGCGGATCAGTTCGTTAATATTATACGTATGACCAAGCGTCATCGCGAGCTTGCCGTTCATGAACGTATTGTTTTGGAACGGATTGTACTCGCCGCTTGCCATCTGCGCCCGTCTGGCCGCATCCATCTTGCTGTAATCGATCGGCTCGGGGAATATTTTCTCCTTGCTGAGGCTGATCATCGTCGACCATACTTTTTCCCATTGATCGGAATCCACCGTCATACTTTCAGCGTTATCCGAGAACGTACGCAATTGAAGCGGCGCCGTATACGTCCTCATCTCGTGGAACAAGTTTTCTTTGGAGCCGTAATTGTATTGGTTAAAAGAAAATCCGTACACGCGGTTTTCATCTTCGCCTTTCGATACCCGGCGCGCCAGTTCGAACATCTCATCCCAGGTCATGCCGTCTTTCGGGTACCCAACACCCGCATCGTCAAACGGCTTCTTGTTGTACAGCAGCACTTGAGAGGAAAACGTCGGCGCAAGCGCATAAATCTTACCTTCGCCTGCAGACTTGATCCCGTCGATGACGGCCGGCACTACGTCTGACAAGTCGAATTTATCCTTTGTAATGTCCGCGTCTAGCTGCTTCAGCATGTTGTTGCTGATCAGATCGGGAAGCTGCTCAAAGTTAAGCATAACGACGTCAGGCGGGTTATCGCTGTTCATCAGCTCTTTCATTTTCTCGTTCGGATCTTCCGGTTTTTCCCCTTCCGGTCTCGGTCCGTAACGATACTGGTCCTGATTGACCGCAGACACGATCTCGACCTTTATGTTCGGATTATTGTATTCGAAAATTTCGGTAAACTGTTGGCGGAAGTACTCATCCTCCTCGCCGTAATACGGAGTCGCGATACGCAGCACCTGCTCGCCCTTATCGCCCGGCCCTTCCCCTTTATTGCATGCTGCCAGTACCGGCACGGTCAAGGTCGCAATTGCCGTAAGGCCGGTCAACGTTTTAAGCCATCGCGGTTTAGATTGATTCATTCGCTTCTCCCCCTAATTGTTTCGGCGCTTTAATCGTAATCGTCTTGCCGTCGAATTCCATCGACGCTTTGTTCGTGATTTGCAGAGCTTGTAAATATTCTTTAGGAATTTGCAGACGGCCCGCACGGTCAAGCACGACATACTCCTCGTGCCCCGCACGGATTCCTTTGAGATGAGCGCCGGCGCCTGCATCGAAATCGAGATTTTCGTTCCGCTTCACGAATTCGGTGCTCGTGAGGCCGTCGCGGATGGCCACGACCCGGTCCACCTTGCTGGCGAGCGACAGATCGTGGGTGACGATTACGATCGTGATGCCGATCTCTTTGTTCAGCCTGCGGAAAATATCCATGATCAGGTCCGACGTTTGCGTATCCACCGAACCGGTAGGTTCGTCGGCCAGCAGCAGCGACGGCCGGTTCGACAGCGAGATGGCGATCGCGACGCGTTGCTGCTCCCCGCCGGAGAGCTGGTACAGCTTGTTGTTCATCCGCTCCTTGAGCCCCACCCAATCCAGCAACTGCTTGGCGTAGGCGCGATCCACCTTGCCGTTCAGCATCATCGGCATTTCCACGTTTTCCAGCGCGGTCAAGTAGGGAAGCAGGTTCCGAGCGTTATTTTGCCAGATGAAGCCTACCGTCTTGCGCTTGTACTCTACCAGCTGTTCGTCGGTAATCTTCAGCAGATCCCATTCGCCGACCCGGACCTGGCCCGCGGAAGGGCGGTCGAGTCCGCCCAGAATGTTCAGCATCGTCGACTTTCCGCTTCCGCTGTTGCCGATAATCGCCATCATCTCGCCGGCTTCTACCGAAATGTTCAAGCCTTGCAGTGCGACGACCTCGATCTCGTCGGTTTTGAAAATTTTAACTAATCCTTCGCAAGTAATCATCGGTTACCGCTCCTCCCCCAGCTTAACCGCCTGATGCACTCTCAGCCGGCGAATATGAAGCAGCAGCAGCGTTGCGCCAGTAATCAGCATAAATCCGACGACGGCGTAAAGCTGATACATGTCTCTGGCTTCGAACACGACCCGGAACGGCGGAACTTGGGTTTTGGCATTTTCCGTCGTCTGCAGGAACGGCAGGAACAGAATACTCGTCAGCCTGCCGATGACGAAGCCCAGCACAATCGACAAGCCCGCGGTAAACACCTGTTCGAGAAGCAGCATGCCGGTCAACTGCTTGCGCGACAATCCCATTGCCCGCAAGACGCCGAACTGGACGACCCTGCTCGACAGATTAAAGAACCAATACAGCACATATCCGATCAGCGATACGAGAACCGATACGAGGAAACCGAGGCTCAGTATGCCGAATACGCCGCCGCGCGACGGATGTTTGCTTTGGGTGATCAGCTCTCTTCGTACGTCCTTGTAGCTGACCAATGGAATATTTTTCTCTTGCAGCGTCTCGATAATCGGAGCGAGCAGCGCTCCGGGCTTCATTTTCAGCCAGACGTCATAAGGTACGAGAGGCGCCTGATCGAATATGTAATCCAGATTGGCGATGAAAAACGGCGATTGATCTGGATACAGCGACGGCCAATACGGCAGCGTGCCGACAATGACAAACTCGACCATCTGCTGCTGAATCGCGATCGAGATCAGATCGCCCGGCTTCACCTGATGTTTCTTGGCGAACGATTCCGGGATGATCACCGCATGCTCGTAAGAGCCGAGCAGTTGCAAATATTGCCGCGGATGCGCCGGGAACAAATCGTTGCGGAACCAGGCCACTTCCGCGAAGTCCACGTTGTCGATACCCATGACGGTACCGGCGCCAAGCGATTTGCCGGAAACGACGACGTTTCCTTTCGTTTGCAGCACTCTCGCCGCATGTTCCACGCCTTCCAGCGTGCGGAAAATTTCAAACGGCGGTTCGAGGTACAGCATCTTCGAGTTTTGCGGTTCGCCGCCGGGATTGCCTCCCGGGTTGCCGCCTCCGCCTCCGCCTTGGCCTCCTTGGCCTCCTTGGCCACCTTGACCGCCTTGTCCCCCCTGACCGCCTTGGCCTCCTTGACCTTGATCCGGCGACGGCGGCGGTGCTTCCGAGTACGCTTCCCATACGGGCTGAAGCACGACATCGGTGCCGTACTGGTATAACGTGCGCTCGGTGGAGTTCAGATCGATCGTCCGTGCTGCAGAGGAGTTGTATACCCCTAGGCCCAGAGTCAAAATAAGCAGCAGCATAAGCGGATAATACGATTTGGACGAACGGGACAGCTGCGTAAGCGTCAAATAGATCGGTACGGGCAAAAACGTTTTGCCGAGCCAGTTAAACAGCCGCAGCAGCCACGGAAACAATCTCAGGAAAAACAGGCCCAGCGCGAATATCGTAAGCGCCGGAACGAAAAACAACAGCGGATGCACCTGAAGCTGATCGTTCGTCAAGCCGGTTTTGGCCGACAACACCTGATAATTTTGAAACGAATAATACCCGTATCCGGCCAGCAGAATAAGCAGCACGTCCAAAAACCATTTCTGCCAGAACGGCTTGCGGTCTGAACGGGCCAACTGCTGCTTGTAGCTGACGATGGACGACCGGGCGAAGGAAACCGCCGGAATTACGCTCGCAAGTATGGCCAGCAGCACCGCCGCTCCCCCGTACATCAGCGCTTCCGTCGTCACTCCTACCGGAACCGCCTTCCGGTCGACAAACATAAGGAATCCGTTCGACGAGCCGATGCTTTTCGCCATCATCCATCCGATAACCGGACCGATAAGGAGGGCGATACCGCCGAGCAGAAGCCCTTCCAGCAAATATACCCAAATGATCTGGCGGGTGCTTCCCCCGCGGCTTCGCAGTACGGCGATGTCGCTCCGCTGGCGGTCCAGCGACTGGCGCGCATTCATGACGATATAATAAAAGACCATCGCGATCATCGGCGCAGCGAGCGTGAACAGCGTCATTTGCATTTGCAAGCTTTGCCGCTTGAACTCGGTGAGCATATCCTGGAACGAGAAGTCCACTCTCGTATCCTTCAGCTTCTGGTACAGCGTAATGTCCAGCCGGTCCAGAATCCGGGACAGATCGGACAGCTGACTTGTTTTGATTTCGCGCAAGTCGAACGCGTAATACCAGTTCGCAAGATTAAGCGGTATTTTTTTCTGCTGGAGCAGTTCGTTCTGGAACACTTCGTCACTGACGATCAGGCTGTTGAGCAGTCCCTCGAAGCCTTGGTACCAATAAGGGTCTTCCTCCTGCTTCGGCTTGAACGTGCCGACAACCTTCACCTTAAGCGGTGCGATGCCTTGCCCGCCGGTAATCGGATAATTGAACTCGTCTCCGACTCTGAAATCGTTCCGGTACATCGCTTCTTCGAAAACGACCGCCTCGATGACCCCGTTCTTGACTTGATCGGAGAACGGGCTGCCGTTCGACATCTCGATATGGTCGGCCAAGCCGCCGTATGTGACGATCGTCATCTGGCGGCGTTTGCTCGGGTCCGTCTTGGTCGGATCGACCGGCGTGATCTGCGAACCCCGAATCGAATAAGAACGTGCATAAGTCGTAAACGGAAATCCGATCTGCTTCGGAATCTCGTCGCGAATGTAGGCGTCAACGTCACCAAGCGATTCCAGATCGGCTTTATCCGCCCCTACCGCCTGATAACGGATCAGCGTCGAGCCCGGAGGCAGTCCGTCCGTATTGTCCAGCAGCGTATTCGCTACGACCCGCTTGAGCGAGCCGTCCGAGTACATCGGGATACTGGTCGTGAACGCTACCGCCACAATAAGCCCGAGCAGTGTACTGAGCGTCATCCAGCGGTTATTCCACATTTTACGATACAAAAACCGGAGCATAGGCATAGACGTTATCTCCCCACCACTTTTTGCCCCGGCTGCAGGCCTTTAAGGATCTCCACTTCGGTCGACGTCTGCTGGCCGATCTCTACGTCTACCTCCCGCTTCCCCTTATCGTCGACCACTTGCACATAGTTGCGGCCGGAATAGCTGCGAAGCGCGGAAGCCGGAATGACGACTGCGTTTTCTTTCCGCTGGGTGATGACCTGCACGCTTAGCGGCGTTCCGCGGTTGAGTCCTTGAGGGAACGCATCGAGCTCCACGACCAGATAGTTGTCGATCGTGTCTTGTTTCTTCTGCCCGCCCGGGTTGTTGTTGTTATCCTGCTTAGGAGCGGGCAGCTGCTTCACCTTGCCCTTATGCTGACCAGCCATGTTAATATCGACCAGCACTTCCATTCCGACCGCTACCTTTTTGAGGTCGTCGGCGCTCAGGTCGGCCACGACGGTCAGCTCGTTCAGGTCGGCGATGACGGCAATATCGTCGTACGCCTTGACGCTGTCGCCTTTTTTGACTGGCACGGAGACGATTGTCCCGCCGAAAGGAGCGCTCAGCTTCGCCTTGGCGATCGACGTTTCCAGCTCAGTCAGCTTTTCCTTTTTGAGCTCGAACTGGATCTTGGCCTGCTCCAGCTCGGTTGCCGATTGGTCGCCGTCGCTTTTGCGAAGCTTCTCGATCATCGCCAGCTCCTCGCTGCGCTGCTGCAGTCTCAGCGTACGAAGCTCACTTTCCAGCGTGCTGACGTCAAGCTCCGCGATCAGTTGGCCCGCCGTGACCGCATCTCCGGATTTGACATACATTTCCTTAATCCGTTTGTTGTCCTCGGTGAAATACAAGATTTCCTCCTTGGTGGACATCAGCCGGCCGGCGCCTCTCACTTTCGTTTCGAGAGTCGTCGTCTTGACTGTGTGCTCCGGCTTCGCAGAAATTTTCGGCGGAGTAATCGCCGGAAGCACTTCCTCTTCCTCTTCTTTCGGAAGCAGCGAGCAACCGCTGGCGGCTATCATGGATACGGCCAATACAACTGTAAGTATCGTTTTGCTGCGTTTATGTAGTGACGAATTTCCCGTCAACCATCTGATAGACATGGTCGGCTACCTCCAAAATCGTAGGGTCGTGTGTAGTCATGCAGATCGTCACCTGCTCGGTCTCGATGATTTCGCGAAAAACCGACATGATCTGCGCGCCCATCTGCGAATCGAGCTCCGCAGTCGGTTCGTCCGCCAGCAGCAGCGTTGGACGGTGTGCAATCGATTTGGCGATAGCCACCCTCTGCTGCTCGCCGCCGGACAATTCGAACGGGCGGTGGTGCATCCTTTTGCCAAGTCCGACAAGTTCCAGACAATGCTCGACTCGCGGCTTCCACATCGAACGCGGAATACCGGCCATCCTCATCGACAGCTCGACGTTTTCCCATGCGGACAACAGCGGCATAAGCGCATAAGCCTGGAAGATGAACCCGATCTGCTTGCGTCTCACTTCGGTCCGCTTATCGTCATTCCACTGATGGAACGGGTGTCCCATAAAATAAATCTCGCCTTTGTTCGGCTGATCAAGGCCGCCGATCATATTCATCAGCGTCGTCTTGCCCGAGCCCGAACGTCCGCGAAGCATAACCAATTGGCCGCGCCTCAGTTCCATATCGATTCCTTTCAGGACGTGAAGCTGCTGACCGCCTACCGGAAATGAACGCTCGACATGGTTGACGGACAGAATCAGCTCATTCGCTGCCGGCTCTCCCCTGACCGGCAGACCGGCCACCGCCGCTGTTCCGTCCCGGGAAGCCGTCTCGGCAGCCGACGCGGTCTCCACCGCAGCAGCCGATGTCGCGGGCCGTTCACCGGATGCTGCAGCCGGCGCCGTTTCCTTCTTTTTTTTCGCGGCAAAACGCGGAAGCCAAGCCATCCCCCGATTCTCCTCCTATCTCTTTCGCGTTCATAGTTCGTTCATACAAACTATAGACGTCGCATCGACAAAAAAAGTTACATGGTTTGCAAAATTTTTCATAATGGGCCCTCAAAAAATCGGACCCGTTCACGAATGCAGCGGACGAATGGTTTTGGCGAGGTAGGAAACCTTGCACGTTCTGGAATTGCAAACCTCTCCCCGAATAATCCCTAGTATTCTGGTGTGAAATAAGGTATACTACATCTAACTTCATTGCTGACGGAAGGAGTTTGGCGAAAATGAACAAGAAGAAATGGATTTCCTTCTCGACGATCGCCATCGTAGCAGTCGTGGTGGCCGTATACGGACAAAAGGACCGGGTTTCCGTCGTAGAGGCGAAGCCGTACGTGCCTCAGCCCCTAATCGTATTGACCGGAGACGGAATTGTGTACAACGACGCCCCCGATTGCCACTGATCTTAGGCCCGGCGGGACTTTGACGCATATATCGACAGGACGGCTGGCATATCCATATACAACGTATACAACCGCTTTTGGTTTCGACCTTCTAAGAAAAGCTTCCAAACCCGGCCTTGTTCAAGTCCAATCCCCCCTGCGCAAACATTCCCCTCGGATATGAACGTTTCGCTTCACTGAAGACGTGTTTGCGGGAGCGGCACTGCAAGGAATAAGAGCCTTTGGCGAGACTGTCGATTCATTGTGTAGAAGTGTTATCAGTCCGTTCCAAGTGAAAAGTTACCTTCTTCTGCTCAAACAGGTTGTCCGGAATCCCTTGATTGAATAAGGATTGTAAGGTAGGGGATTCCAGACAAAACTCGCCAGAAGGTAATCTTTTCCTTTTCCACTTGGTTGTCCACAATGAATCGACAGGCTCGCTATACTCTTTTAGCCGGTTTTAGCAGCTACGAACCGCTCTTATTTCCCCGACCAAGCGGGTTTCGGACAAAATACAGGGTACAAACCACCCTTATCCGGTCGGCCCGTGCCCATGAGCGGCTCCCGGCGCGCGTGAACGGCGGCATAGATTCGTGCAAAACGTATTTCGGCATCGCTGCGCACTAATCTTAACCCTGTAATAACCGTCCGGGAGTGGGATTTCCCCCAGACGGTTTTTCGGCATACCCGTACGCCGGCGCGTCTGAGGAAACGGGCAGTATCGCTTGCTCCAGTTGGTTCCATTACGATTCCCCTCCCTGCTCCAGTCCCTTTCTTTGGCCCAAAATAAAAAGAACCTTCGCCCTCCCGCGATCTATTGCAGGAAATGAAGGTTCATTAGTTATGGATGAAAAACGGCAATACGCCGAAGTCCGTTCCGTTCATCTCAAACCGTAAAACCGCGCCGCATTGTCTCCCCACAAGCCGGTCCACCTCGAATCCTCCGGTCCGGCAGGAAGCAGCCCGGCCAACGATTCGTACACCCGATCGTAGTCAGCCGACCAGAGACAAACCGGCCAATCGCTTCCGTACATCACCCGATCCGGGCCAAACACGTCCAATACATAGGTCACGTACGGCTTCCACGCCTCGGCATCCCACCGTTCTCTGCTCTCCGGCACCATTCCGGATAGTTTGCACATCACATTCGGGTACTCCGCCAGCCGCCGAATCGCCTCCTGCCACCGGACCGGGGATTGTCTCCAATCCGGCTTCGCCAGATGATCGATAACGGCGGGAAGCTCCGGGACTCGCTCCATCAGCTTAACCGCACTGTCGAGCAGGCGCGGGCGGAGCTGAAGGTCGATCGGAAACCGCTGCCGCTCCAAAATCCGCATGGAACCCGCAACCGATTCGCCCAGCAGCCAGTCGTCCGGCAAATCCTGAATCATCGGCCGGATGCTGACAAACTTCGGATGCTCGCGCTGCCCGGCCAAAGCTTCAGCGAATCCGGGCGACTCGAGATCAAGCCAGCCGACGACCCCCAGAATCGAAGGGTACGTATCGCTCAGTGCCAGAAGATACTTCGTCTCTTCCACAGTAGGCGCGGCCTGCACCGCAACGGAACCTTCCATCCTGTACTTGCCGAGCAACGGCTCGAGCTGATCCGGCAAAAAGTCCCGGTACATCGCGTCCAGCCCGGGGGTCAGCCAGCCGTAATCGCCCCGCTGCGGCTCCCAGTAATGCTGATGTGCGTCGACTCTCAACGGAGCCCCCAGGTTACGTCCGTGAAGAAGTAGCAAGGGCCTGGAGAGGACGTCTTCCTTACGGATACGGGCAGGACGTATACTTCGAGCGGCCTTTCACCCTTTACGACTTCCACTTCCACTTCATGATAACCTTCCCCGATCGTCAATTCGGCCGTTTGTCTGGGGGGAGCTCTATGGAAAGCCGGCATCAGCGGCAGCGTATCGCCGCAGTCGACGACAAGCTGTCCGTCCAGCTTCATCCGAACCGGGCAGTTGGCTGCGGCTATAAGACGGAACGGTCTCTCCGTCGGAACATGCATCGTCGTTCTGGCCCGGTACGCGCCCTCCGTCTCGGCTCCGAGCGCCTTCTCCCAGTCCAGTCTGTTTCCGCTAAACCAGACGTCCTCGAGCTGCTGCCCGTCAGGTCCCCATACCGTCCACTTCGCAGCTCCGACGAGGGAGAACGCTACCCGTTGTTCGGACCATACGGACACGTCATGGTTTCTGGTCCATAGAAACGCCAGGCCGTTACACGAGTTTACCAACTCGTTAGCGCGAATTTCCGCTTCCCAGCGGTACGATTGCCCCGGCTCCAGCACGACCGGCCGAGCTTCGGAAGCGGTCCATCCGTCCGGCAGCTCCAGGGAGACCGTCCCTTCAACGGTGACCCGGGAACAGTTGGTCAACTCGAAAATGACGGATTTCGTCTGATTCGTCCCGATCGCGGGGCCCGTCTCCCCATACTCGATAACCAGTTCCAGATCCGGATTACGCACAGACCCTTCGGGAAGCTGATACCGGTTCGACGATACCGGGCTTTCCGATAATGCAATCAGCGGGTCTACTGCCGCTTCCTTCCGGCTCCAGGAGGTCGGCAGTTCCGGATGCACGATGATGTCCGAATCCCAGGCCGCGAGCACTTGCTTGCCCATACGGATCGTGCGGCGGGTCAATTCGTCCAGATTGGCCGGAGCCGGAAATCCTTTGATCGGAGGGCTCACCACGACCCGGTCGCCTACAGGCTTGACCCATCTTTCCGGCAGTTGTTCCGGTCCGAGCAGCATACCGAGAATCGCGCCGAGCGTCGCCGCCGTGCAGTCCGTATCATAGCCGCAGTTGACCGATTTCAGCAGCGCGTCCTCAAAGTTGTCGCCGTACAGCCAGCCGAGAATCGTAAACGCGATATTTTGCGGGGCATCGGTAAAATTATCGTTTCCGTGATGCTTCAGAATCAGCTCGCGCGCTTCCGTCCAGCTGCAGCCTTCCTTGTGCCAGCGGATCAAGTCCCGCATCGCTTTGGCGGTCCGGCAACTTTCCGGAATGTGCTTCATGCCGATTTCGATCAGCCGGTCTCTGTCCTTCTCGACGAAGATCGCGCTTTCCAGCGCCGCGAAAAACATTTCCCCATATACGCCCTCGCCCCCGGCATGGTCCACGATGGCGTCCTGATACGCGTAATATGCCGCAATCTCCGGTGCGCCCGGCGCAGCCATCGCCCAGATCTCGGAGCGGATCGGCGAACCCATACAGTTCGTAAACGGATTGTTGAACCAGCCCGCTACCGGAGCCTGCAGCCCCCGGCGCAAGTTGGCAAGCGCATACCCGTATTCGTCGAACGGGAAAAATACGTGCTCCGCCCATTCCTTCCCGAGCTCCCGTGCGGTCAAGGACGGACCGTACTGCTCCAAAGCGTGCAGCCAGACGAGCTGCAAGTCCAGATCGTCGTTCTCGAGCGGGCCGTCCGGAAGCTTCGGATAAAAGGTCAGATCCAGCAGCTCCTTCCTGCCTTCTACCGGCGCGCCCAGCGTTCCGCCGATATTTTTGCCCAGCCATCCGCCGTACACGATCCGGTAATAGTCCCGCTCATTCAAAATACTGATTCCCATATCTTCTCCTCCAGCCGCTTATCCGTCATGGTATAATGCATGTAGCCTGATTTCATTATAGGAACGGCCGCCCGCCGCATCCATGAACAGGATTAAGGTTTTGTCATGAAAAATCATCGGAGGAAGTCATGACTCTCTACTATTCCATGTCCCGTTTATCGACACTAGACGTCAGATGGGCCGATTATCTCGATACGAACCGCAGCACTTCCTTCTTCAACAATATGCACTATAACCCTTATTACGAGCTGATCGTTGTGGCGGAGGGGACGGTTCATTTGCAGACGGGAGACAGCCGGATGACGCTGCAGATGGGAGATTCGTACTTGCTGAAGCCGTGGGAGCCGCATGGCGGATGGAGTCCTTGCGAAGGTTCGGGCAAGTTTTTCTGGGTGCAGTTCTCCTGCGAGCCCGGCATGAACGAATTCGTTCTAAATCGCGCCTCCGAACTTAATATCGTGCATGCCGAGCGGACAGAATTAAGGACCGTGAAGGTGAGCCACGAGGATCTGCTGATCATTCCCCGCCAGTTCAGCAACCGGGACCGCTATACGCTGCTCGGCCTGTTCGAGAAACTTCTGGACACGATGAACCGGCCTGAAGGATATTTCCGGTATCAGGCCACGCTGCTGCTGTCGGACATGCTTCACCGGATCGCCTCCGGATTTCTGGAGTCCAGCCACCTCGACACTTCGTTTCCGATCTCATATATTACGTTCCGCAAACTGGTCAATATGCTGAACAACTCGTACGAGCGCGAAGTGAGCAAGGATCAGCTGGAGCAGGCCATGGAAAGAAAGTATGAATATTTGTGCCAAGTATTTCGCAAGTATACGGGTTCGACGATCCATCATTACGTCCAGCAGCTGCGCGTGCAGCGCGCCAAACATTTGCTGCATCAGACCGATAAAACCGTCAAGGAAATCTCCATGGAGGTCGGCTACCAGGAGCCCTTTTATTTCAGCCGCATCTTCAAAAAGATGGAAGGCGTGTCGCCCCAGCACTACCGGGAAAGAGGAGCGGCGCCCGGCAAGCCGAAGTGACGGCTGTCATCCTTCACGCTCGATTGCTGATACGCAGCCTGCGTCGAAACCGCACCGGCAGCTTCGACTTCCCATCCAGCCTGTGAAGCTTCTTCTGGAAGAACTACTTCCGTTATCTGTTATTCGCCGCAGGAAAAAGACGTTTAGCGGAAGAATAGGTTCCGTTACTTTCGACGAAACAGCCTACTCCACTCCAAAACGCCAAAATAAAGGAAACGAAATTTCCTCTATCTCTTAAAATGCACATCCCTTTCGGGAATACCGGAAGTTAGACTTCCTCTTGGCTATGAAAAACCAGCCGATCCCGGATTATCCGCTCCTCTCCATACGGCAAAACGTATCCTCAGCTACGGCAAGGTTCATCATTTCCTAAATAAAAAGAACAAAGTGCGCCTCATTCCGGCACCCTTTGTCCGTATCCCGTCAAGTCCGGGCCAACCGGCGGTAATCCCGCGGGGAAATTCCGATCTGTTCCTTGAACAGCTTGTTGAAATAACTGCTATCCCCAATGCCTACCCGTTCCGCGATATGAATGACTTTCTCGTCCGTGCCCCGAAGCAGCTCCAAAGCAGATTGGATGCGCAGCTCGTTGCGGTACCCGGTAAACGTCTTGCCCGTAACTTCTTTGAATTTGGCCGTAAAAGCCGATTGGCTCATGCCGCACATCCGGCACACCTGCTCCAGCTGAAGCGGCTCGGCATAGTGCGTATCGAGAAACTCGCACAACTTCCGGATCGCTTCTGAGTCCCGGGTCTGAAACGGCGGCTCCGCCGTTACCGGCTCGTACCGCCGGCTCAGCCAGACGAGCAGCTCGATCAGCAACGCCTTCACCGTAATCCGGTAACCAAGCGGTTTGTCGCGAAATTCCCGGACAATCCGGTCGAGACGCTGCTTCACCTCCTCCGCCTCCGAACGGGACAGCTTCAGATGAGACTCGAAATCCGGATTTTGCTTCATAAACGGCTCCACATAAAAAAACTGCACAAACGGCGTCACCTGCGACAGCACCTTCAACTCCGATACGAGAAAAGACGGCAAAAACAAAATGTTGTACACGTCCAGCGGAGCGTCTCCGATCACGCGATAATCATGCTCGGCGTAAGGCGGAATGACGAACAGATCTCCCTTGGATACCGGAAACCGGTTTCCTTTGTACAGATGCTCGCCGCAGCCGCTGTCCACGTAGACAAGCTCAACAAACTCATGCACATGAGGCGTAAACGGCCGGTCCGGCATCGTCGAGTAAGGAAAGGCCGCAAAAGCAAATTCGTCGCTCTCCAAATAACGTTCCTTCGAGTAAACGAGCATATCAGGCTCCTTCTTCCGCAGAACTCGTCCTTCTGAAGCAATAGTAAAATACGCTGCTCCTTCTGGCAAGAGGCCCGGCGCGTCAGATCCCCCCTGTTTTACGGCAAAAGTTACAAGATCGGAGCCCTTATCTGTTGTACACTCTCCGCATACAGAGCTGTCGCCCTGCAGATGGACAGCTGTTTACAACCCGAAAAGGAGTGCAAAAAATGGACAAACGATGGTCTGCCCACTGGATTATGGACGAAGATTTCGCCGGCCTAAAGCCGATCGACGTATACCGCAAGCAACTGGAGCCCAGCCAAGGCCCGAAACACCGGGACGATCTGAAAAACCGGCATATACTCGCCCGAACCACGTTCGTACTCGACGACTCGTACGAAAACGCCATGCTTCACATTACCGCCGACGACTGTTACAAGCTGTATGTGAACGGGACGTTTGTCGGTCAAGGCCCTGCGCAAGGGAATCATTATCATTACTATTACAACCGGTACGACCTCGCTCCTTTTTTGCATAAGGGGGTCAACGTAATCGCTGTCCACGTCTATTATCAGGGACTGATCTGCCGGGCGTTCAACAGCGGAGACTACCGGCAAGGGCTGATCGCCGAGCTGGACGTTCAGGGGCGAACGGTCGTGAAGACGGACCGGACGTGGAAGATCGAGACGGCCCGCGAATATGCGAGCGGCGGGATCGTAGGTTATGACACGCAGTATCTGGAACATATCGACAACCGGCTGAAGCTTACCGGCTGGCGGGAGCCAGGCTATGACGACTCGGGCTGGCGGACTCCGGCCGAGCATTGGTCCGACGATCACCGGTTATTTGCACAGCCTACCCCGACGGTTAGCGTATATGAGATCCAGCCGGTGCAGATCGTCTCTTTACCGGAGAACTCCGGCGGCTTCCTGCTCGATTTTGGCGGAGAGCGGACCGGCCAGTTCCGGATGAAGGCGCGCGGCACCCCCGGGCAAACGATTGAGATCCGGTGCGGCGAGGAGCTGGAGGACGACGGGAGCGTCCGCTACAAGATGCGGTGCAATTGCACGTATCGCGAAGTATGGACGTTGTCCGGCAGCGATGAGGACGAGCTCGAGTTTTACGATTACAAAGCTTTCCGTTACGTCGAGGTTTTGCCGGAGGCGGGAGTTCAGACGGACCCGGACAGCTTCGGCGTCATCGTCCGCCACTATCCGTTCGATGAGGAGGCCAGCCGGTTCGAGTCGTCCGATCCGTTGCTGGACCGGATCTGGGAAATTTGCCGCGAAGGCGTGAAATACGGCTCCCAGGAAAACTACGTCGATTGTCCTTCCCGGGAGAAGGGCCAATACTTGGGCGACAATACGATCATCACGCATGCTCATGCCTACTTGACTGGGGATCTTCGTCTGTTCCGCAAGTCGCTGATCGATTTCGCCGTATTGTCCTCCCGCACTTGTACCGGCTTTATGGCAGTAGCTCCGGGGCATTTCATGCAGGAGTTCGTCGACTATTCCCTTCAATGGCCTTTGCAGCTGCTGCGTTATACGATGCTCTGCGGAGATACGGATTTCCTGCGGGAGATGCTTCCCGTGGCGGAACGGCTGATGCGGTATTACGACAAATACAAGCGGGAAGACGGCCTGCTCGCGAATGTAACAGACAAGCCGAATCTGGTCGACTGGCCGACCAATATGCGCGACGGCTATGACTTCCCGCTCGAACCTGTCGGAGAAGGCTGCCACAACGTCGTCAACGCCTGGTATTACGGAGCGATGCTCGCCATGAGCGAGATCCGGCAGCTGTTGAACGAGCCGGACCCGGAGAGCGGGGTCCGAAGTTCTTTCAAGAACGCGTTCCGGCAAGCTTTTCTGAATACGGAGACGAACTTGTTCACCGACGCGGAAGGCTCGCTCCATTCCTCGCTGCATGCCAATGCGCTACCGCTGCTGTTCCGGCTGACGGAAGAACGCGACCGCCATGCCGTCGTCGGCCTGATCCGGGAGAAGCGCTTAAGCTGCGGCGTTTATATAGCCTACTTTGTTCTGCAGGCGCTCGCTGCCGCAGGGGAGCACGAGCTCGTATACGAGTTGATCACCTCGGACGATCTGCATTCGTGGAGCACGATGGTGAAGGAAGGCGCGACCACCTGCTTCGAAGTATGGTCCAAAGATTTGAAGCGGAATACGAGTCTCTGCCACCCTTGGGCCAGCGCCCCGATCCCGCTGCTTATCGAAGAAATAGCGGGCATCAAGCCGGCCTCGCCGGGCTGGACATCGCTGACGTTCGCACCCCGGGTCCCGGCCTCCCTGGACAAGATCAGCTTGCAGTTCCGGATTCCTTCCGGGACAGTCCGATTCAGCTATGCGGACGGCAAAGCGGAACTGGACGTTCCCGACGGAGTCCGGGTGGAGAGGCTAAGCTAAGCCAAGCCGGCGTACTACAAACATCCCCGTCATCCTGCAGCTCCGCCTCAAACGGACTGCAGGACGGACGGTGCCGTATGCCGCAACATCCAACAGGCCAGTTCTCCGTTTATTTGCGCTCCGGAGCAGCGCGACCCCGTCGCTCCTTGATTTCCCTTATTTCCAGATGCAAAAAAAGACTGTTCAGCCTCAGCAAATCCATTCTCGCTTCATATTCCGTCCCCGGTTTGGTCAGCCGCTTGCTCCGGTAGTAGATGGCGTACAAGGCAACCCTTCCCTTCCTGTTCATATCGGCGTCCGGTCTCCGCTGCCGCCGCTGGCCGGCCGATCGTCAAAAAGCGCTCGTGCACAAGCCGCATGAAAAGGCTGTCTGCGCAGCACCTCCGCCGCCTCCTGCCAGGGCAAGCCCAGACATCGCAGCAAATGGATCAGTGTCCGCCGCTCCCATCTCCATGC
The DNA here is from genome assembly GCF_058135425.1 of Paenibacillus sp. MAH-35. Taxonomy (NCBI): domain Bacteria; kingdom Bacillati; phylum Bacillota; class Bacilli; order Caryophanales; family Paenibacillaceae; genus Paenibacillus; species Paenibacillus sp. MAH-35. Next base: position 183,560 of record NZ_JBYUPU010000006.1, on the reverse strand, counting down.
GTCAAACTTCCCGGCCAGCAGCGGTCCGTCTATTTTCTCATCCAGACGCAGCTGCTCGTTCCATTGCTCCGGCGTCCCCAGCTCATCCTCCATCGCAAAACGGAACAGCAGGACGGCATCCGGCTCGAAAGGTTCCAGCTCATCCGGCCCGAATCCGTCCGGCCCGCCTGCCGCCGTATACCGAGTGCCGCTCTCGCGTATCCCGCTGCCGCTAGACGGCTTGACTTCCCGGTCCGCCTTGCGGACTCCGCGGTATTGCGCCAGCGATTCGGCCAGCGTTTTCTTCGCCTTATGCACCCATTGATCGACGTGATTGCTGCTGCAGGCAAGCCGCTCGGCCGTCTCCTTGGACGAGTCCCCCCGCCAATACCGGAGAATGATCGCCTTGCGCTGATTGGGAGGCAGCATCTCGAGCGCCTCCTCGATCTGATCCTTCAATTCCTCGCTCCGGTCGGCCAACTGCTTCTCATACCTTTGGCTTCTCAAGCCTCCGCCTGGCGTAAAATCGACCAGAATCGGGCTGATCCTGCGAAGCTGGTTTTTGCTCACATAAACGATCACCTGACAGACCCAGGCGCGAAACGCGGCGCCTCGCTTCGTCTCAGCCGCTTTATGCAGCACGATCTCGAACACTTTATCCTCGATCTCCTCGTAATCGCTTGCACCGAGGGAACGTTCGCACTTGATCGCTTCATAGGAAGCCAGATGCATAACGACACCCGGCAGCCAATTGGTTCTGAACCGGATAACGATGTCATCTTCGGCTTTGTTATGTACGATACTGTCGTAAAGCTGGTCAAAATTCATCTTCCCCCTCCTCATCCGGTCGAAGGCTGTTTAAACATAATCTTGCCCTCTATTAAGTAATGTATTGAGCAGGTCGAAATCTTATCGCTAAACGACAATTATTTTAAAAAACAAAAAAAGAAGGCCCCTCGTAAAAGGTTCCTCCTTTTAATTCCGTTGATTCCGCCGGGCTCCCACTCCGGTAACCGCCAGCAGCTCGCCCGATGATCCGGCTTCGCCCTTCCGGGCTCCAGCTCAGGACGAACCCGTTGCGGAATCCATATGACACGGCCGTCCCGAAAGACCCGAGTGTCTCTTACTCTGATTTTCAGCCGCTTTGATGATTTTGGTCCGACTGCTTCCGAATCATTCTCCACGGACTAACCAAACCCGCTCATGTCCGATCCGCAGCAGCAGGCAGCAGTAAGCTGGCCAACCGGCACGTCCGATACCATACCTTTTCTAGCTGTTCGCGACCAGTCATTTTCCCGTGTTGCATTCCGCTAACGGACATCACGGCAGCTTAATCGCTGATTTTTGCAGCTTTTCAAATTCTAACAGTCATCTGAGCATCTTTGCGGCGAATTATTCCTTATTTGTCCGCATTTTATCATCGCAAGCGTCATTTTTGTCCGTTAACCTTGCAAATCTTTCTTTTGGGGCTGTCTAAGCTGCGCTCATGTCCATTACACAGTGGGTCGTGTCAGCGCGAGGGGAGGGGGACGCCCCATCCCGCCTTTTCATACCGTCTCTTTCAGGCAAGTCGCTCTCTCAGCCCTCAGCCAGCGCTGCGCTCAAACGCAACGATCCATTCCCCTTGCACCGCTGCATATCCCGTGTCCCCTTCGACGACGAGACCGTACAAGTTTTTGACGTCCAGATACTCCTTGCGATCGCCGTTATCGAACTCGAGAGTAATGTAGTAGTACGTACGGGACGAATTGGACGTGTGGATCGCTCCGCTGCCGTGGTTGTGCTGATTCGTATAATGTCGGACGTCCATCCGTTTGGCGACGACTTTGGCGTATACGGACTCCTGCGGCGTGCTCGCGTTTTTTACATAACGAGCCCCGCTCATCACCATCCGAACGATCACGATCGCAAATACGACGATAACCAAGATCGGCACGACGGAGACCATAAAGGAAGACATTCCTCCGCCAAACGACGGTCCCATATCGATCATATTTTTCACCTTCCCGTTGCTAGTTGTTTACCTTTATACGTAAATTAAGCACAATCGTTTCCGGATTCGGCAAAAAAGCAAAGAGCAGCCTGCCGCGGCTGCTCCGCTCTATGCTCATGATGTACGTACAGGATGCACGATCGAACCGGCTCAAGCTTTTCCGTGACGCTCCAGAAGCTCGTCGATGTGAATCCCGTTGATCGTCAGTCCCGTAATGTCGCACATCTCCAGCCGCACATGGCTCAAATCGCAATTGGTAAACGTGCTGTCGTGCAGCGTACAGTTCTCGAACTTCAGCGGCCGCTGCTTCTCCCCCGGCTTGTAGGCGTGATGGCCTTCGGGCGGCAGGCCGATATTCCGGATGACAGCCCCGCCCAGCTGCGCTCCGTCTATCGTAATGTCGCTCATATTGGCGTCGGTAATCAAGGTTCCGGCCATGCACACGTCGGTATACGTTACGCCTCCGATGTTGGCGCACCGGATCGTCATCCCTTCGGCATTAACGTTCGTTAAGCTCGATTTCGAGATGTCCGCATTTTGAACCTTTAGCTGCTGCTTGTCGTTTTCGATGATCATTGCCGAATCCCTCCATGAATTAGTAACGGATTGATTGCATAGGGGGTCGCCCTGTCGGCCCTCTTTATTACGCATTCATCCTCTAGTGATATAACGGCAACCCGGGTTCATTCCATACAGTCGATTTGGCGATCGATGCCGGAGGCGGAGGCTTGCCGCTCTTATTTCGTTGCCCGCACCGGCTCTCCGGCCGATTCCCCCAAGGGCAAACGAGTGTAGCCGATATCGTTGTCCTCGGAATCATAATCATAAATATGGTCGTACACGGCACCCTCCAGCATCGGCGGGAGAAAATGCTGGATCTTATGCGATATGCCTTTGTTCAGCGGTTCCAAAATCCAGGCGACCGGCTTCCAGTCCAGGATGCCTTCTTCCGTCACCCGAGGGGTTGGATAGTCCAAGTCGTCGCCCACACGCGCCAGAAAGACGTACATGCCCGACTTCATCGTCGGCGTAACCCAAGTAATTCTGCCCGCCAGCACAACCTGCTCCCGCTCCAGCCGAATTCCCGTCTCCTCCGCGATTTCCCGGATGATGCCAAGCTCGGGACGTTCGTCCTTCTCCAGCTTGCCTCCGACTCCGTTCCATACGCCCATCTCCGGCTTGCTGCGCCGGTTCAGCATCAAAATCTCGTCGCAGCGCTGAATGAAACAAAGCGTATATTTGTACACGTTACCTGACATCAGCCACTCTCTCCTTTGCTGCAAAGCGGGCTTTCGCTGCCGGCTGGTATGACAGCCACCATCGCCCTCGTCACCTGACTTCCCCATTATATACGATCCGATCGAGAAAGCGGGGGAAAATAGGGCGGACGGTTAAGCTGCCAGCCCAAACCCTATTGTCTATTCCGGCCATATTCCTTATAATGGGAACATATATTCCTATATCTGGAGGTATCCATGAACAGCTTCCATTACGGCGAACGATTAGGAACGATTTCCGACCGGCAATTTCAGGCGGCTTTGGACCGGTTACAGCTGGGACGCTTCCAGAAAGCCGAGAAGACCGCTCGAGGCAGCTTGGGACAGACGATATTCCTCTCTTCAACCGAGGGCGAATATGTGATGAGAGGCGATCCGAACCCGGGGCAGCTTCGGTTGGAAAAGTTTATTATTGACCATCTGCACGCCTATACCGGTGTGCCGGTTCCGGCCCCGTACCATCTCGACTTGTCGACCGATTTGTTCGGATGGAGTTATGCGATTATGCCCCGGCTAGGCGGCGTTCATATCGATACCGAGGAGATGAGGAACCGGCTGAGCGCGGATGACGAGCGGAGCATTGCGAGGGCGTTCGGCCGCAATCTAGCCCGGATGCAGGAATTCACCGCTGACCGGCCGGGCCTGTATGTGCCGCACGAGAATGGCATCGTTCCTTTGGAGCAGCTGTATCGGGATTGGCTGTTCGGTCCGGTGCGCGACCGGTACGTCGACAGTTTCCCGGTGCACGACAACCCTTATCGGCAATGGTTGTATACGAAAATCCGCTTTTGGCTCGAGGACGCCAAAAAGTATTCGGTCATCACCCCGGAGGATCGCGATTGGGTTGAACGCGTACTTGCCGCATCAAGCGGCGCTTTCGATTCCGGATGGAAGCCTTGCTTTGTGATGGGGGATTACAAGCTGGACAATGTCCTGTTCGAACGGCGCGGCGGGGACTGGGAAGTGTCGGGAGCTTTTGATTTTACCGCTTGCGGCATGGGGGACGGCATTGCCGATCTGCCTCGTGCGTATGCGATGTACATCGACAGGGACGCTCCGGAGCTTGCCGGGCAATTTATGACCGGATACTGGGACAGCCGTATCGTTCGGGACACGCCGGATCGCGGATGGACAAACCGTTTCCGTGTTCATCTGATTCATGAACGTTTACTCGTCTGGGGATACCACAAAGCGAGCGGCACCGTTTACTGGGACGACGCCTGTCCTTTCCGTCAATGGATGGAGCGTTATTACGAGGGGATGGCCGGACTGCAGGACATCGCCCGGTAAACCCTGTCTGTGTTGTGCGTGGAACAGGCAACTGCGGGAAGCTGTACGACCGATCGCTTATTTCGGCCATAACGATTAGAGGCTCCCGGAACCGAATCCGAAAGCCTCTTCGTTTGGCAAAGCTTGCCGTTCCAGGCCGCTTCCCCGCTTCCCTGCTACCCCAGATCGATACCGAAATAAGTGCGCAAAGCTTCCTTGTAAGCCTCATCTGTCTGCGGAACGAGCGTGCGTACGCCTTCTGCGGTGAAGATGCGGAACTCGCCTCCGGCGATCGTATTGCGTCCTTCCGCCGTACGGATCGCGACCATCGGGCTTTGGATGAAGATCGAATCCGGGCTGTTCTCGCACCAATACGACGCCATCACAAAATCTCTGGCCAGCTGCGGTTCCTCGCTGAACGAGTAGATCCGGCTCCACGCCCCACGCTTCCGCTCGCACAGCACCCAGCCAAAATCGTCGTCCGTCTCCATCCGGTAACATTCGTCGCCTTGCACCTGCTCCAGCCCTTCCTCCATCCGGATCGGTCTGCGGGGAACGATCCCCCCGACGCCGACATCGCACAAATACGATGCGTCCCCAACCGTCACGAGCAGCACCTGATGCCGGCGCTTCGGAGGCGGATTCGGCTCGTCCCGCCAGAAGCGGGCGAACAGGTCGGTGACGGAATATCCGAGCTCCCGCAGCAGCCAGCCGAACAAAGCATTCAGTTCGAAGCAATAACCTCCGCGTCTGCGCGTTACGATCTTGTTATGAATCGCCTCAATTTGAAGCGAGATCGGCACCCGGTTCAAAATATCGAAGTTCTCGTAAGGCACCGTGTGCAGATGGCATTCCTGCAAGCGGGCGAGGCATTCGGCGCTGCCGTCCGCAGGGCCGTCGTAGCCGATCCGGTCCAAGTAGGCCCGAACTTCCGGCTTCATCTGGCTGTTCCTCATCTAATCGACTCCTTGTATCCGACGCAACATCTGTCAGGTGTTTCCTACCATCATCATAGTAAAAAATCCCTCAAAAGGGAAGCGCGGCTGCATAGCCTGCTCATCTACCTTCTGAGGGATTGTCCTTCTATATAGTGCGGCTTGAACGGACGATGATCCCCGCACGCGGCCGGACTTACGGGATATTCGTCTGCACCTGCTGCTGGAATGCGCTCGGCGTTTGCCCGGTAATGTTTTTGAACGTTTTGCTGAATTGGGACGAGGAGGCGAACCCGACCGAATAAGCGATGTCGGTCAGAGACATCTCGCTTTGCTGCAAGAGCAGCCGTTTGCTCTCGAATACGCGCTGGAGAAGCACATATTGGTGATAGGTCATCCCTTTTTCTTTCTTGAACGTTCGAATCAGATGATCCGGACTAAGCTGAAAATGGTCGGCCATCGTCTTGAGCGACAAATCTCCATCGAGATGCTGTTCGATATATTGGCACAGCTGCGAGATCGGATTTTCTCCGGCCCGCCGCCCGGGCTTCCGCTTCCCCGGACTGCCTTGCAGCGTTTGCCCGGCTTCCAGACAACGTCGAACCAGTACAGTCAAATTCATCAAGCCGGAGACGATCATCTGCTGCCAGCCGATTTTGCGCTCCCGCATCTCCTTATGCATCATGAAGAGCAGGTGTTTCATCGTCATATACGTATCCGGCTGCAGTCTGATCTGGTGGCAGCTCACATCGGACAGCCAGTCGAAGTCGCGGCCGGGCATTAAGGAAGACAAGCTCCGGTCGTCGATCAGAACGACCATTCTCGTATACAGATCGGACGGATCGATAAACACTTGATGCGGCATTTTACCCGGAAAAACGAGCAGTTGGCCGGGCGACTGCCTCAATATATTTTTATCAACTACGAATGTGCCTTGGCCTTCCAGCGTCAAATTAAGCTCGATGCCGGGCTGGGTGTGCATACTGAAGTTATGCGCGCTTAAAAAATCGTGGCGCAAATAAATCGGGAATTCTTCGAACCATCTGCATACGGCATCATTCATCGAAGGAGACTGGTTGATTAGCGAGCGGTCAAGTGCCATGAAGACTCCCCTTTCCCCGATCCTGCCGGAAAGGCTCCAGCCCTTCCTACCCTTCATCATAAAGAACGATCCTGCAAAATGCAACGGCTTCGATTCCCGCGCTGTCCCACGACGACCGTCCTTCCCGCAGATTATCCTTTATCGGGCCGAACCTTGTTCATAATGAGGCAGCAGCCGTTCCTCCAGCAGTCCCATCAGCAGCCCGGCGGAAATCTCGGCCACCGTCCAGCCGGATTCGATCGACCACGGTCCCCAGCCCGCATCCGCCGGAGAGCCGAACACTTCCGCTCTCTCCGCGTCGAACGCCCGCGTCCACGCTCCGTCAAGGACCGGGTTGTCGCTGCGGAGTTGAGCAGACACAAGAAACCCGGCGATCTCTTCCCACAGCTGCTTGAAATAAGGATCTTTTGTAACGAAATACGCCTGAATAAATCCGATCGGCAGCCAATTGTTCGAGTATAACAGATCGATGACCGGATCGCCGTTGCGCGAAATCAGCGAGCTTTCGCCTTGCCCGATCTCGTGCCGCATGGCGGCGCGGTACCCTTCGTCCCATTCCAGATAAGCCCCGGTCGGATGCCGGAACTTTTGCAGATCGCCCGCAACCCGGTACAGCCATTCCCGATGACGTTCCTCCCCCGTCTCCCAGTACAGCCAGCTGAGCGGCAGAATCAGCCGGCAATATTCTTGCGTCTGGCTCTGCTCCCGTTTCGTATCCGGATATAGGGCCATCATGGTCTCCATCCCCTGGATCGCGGTCATGCGGAATTCTCCGATGCCGGTCAACCGGTAGGCGAGCAGCAGAGCGGCATAATAAAAGCCGTTGTAATGCGCGCTCGGCATACGGCCCGGCTCCGACCGAAGCTGCTCCATCTTCTCCGGTGTAAGTCCGATATTATCAGTCCGGTACACTCTCGTCCCGTCGGTCCCGGTCGTACGGACAAGGAACAGCAGCGCCTCGGCAATATCGTCCAAATGCTCGGTCGTACCGGAGTACAGACATTTGAGCAGTTGCGGCAGGATGGCGCGCGCCACATCGTCCTGGTAACAGACGCCCCATGCCTCTTCGGTCCAACGAATCATGCCGTACCACGGCTCGTCCCGATCTTTGCACTGGAACTCGCCGTATACGACTCGCTGCAGATTGTCCGCGATATCCAGGCTGCGCCGGTCAGAGGTCAGCAAATGGTTCAAATAATAAGGTAGCGCGATCTCTCCGATACAATCGACCCGCCGAATCGTGCTCATCCGCTGGGTGCCGTCCGGATATATTTCCGTTCCCGGTCCTTCCAGAGCACCGGTGACGCCTTCGTCATAGACGACTCCGGACCGCTCGAACCAGCGAACGGCGCGATCCGCGCTGTCTCTAATCTGTTCGGCAAGCGGAGCTTCCGGCCGCTCCGCTCCCACTGAATAAGCGGCTGCGGCGCCGCTCAGATCGGCCGGCCCGTCTATCAGCCACTCCAGGATGAACCCGATCAGCTTAAGAGCGGAACGTCTCGGCGCAAATCTCGCTTTCGCGAAATTAGCGAGGCGCAGCGAGCAGACGAGCAGATTGTCGGGCGTATCGAACCAAAGCCCCCGGTCGGATACCGGCTTGGTCAGCTCCGGCGTCATCTCTACCCGGTCATGAGCATGAAGCTTTACATATTGCAGAATAGGCAAGCCGTGCGAGCAGGCGATGCTGTGCGGCTTCACACGCATATTGCACTGATCCTCGATAAGCTCGCCCGCCTCCAGTCCGTCGATAACCCCGTCCGCGCATACCGCCAGCCGCTCGTACCGGCTGCTGACCGGAGGGGCGCAATAAACGTGGCCGATGCTGCCCACATATTCGGCGAACACCCTCTTCCCCGCCTTGATCTGCTTCTCCACCGCATTTCTTGTCCGGGCCCGCAGAAGCAGAGGCTCTTCCGACACCCCGCCCAGCACGGCGACCGCGTCGTATTCATCCAGATTCGGATTGTCATCAGGGGCGAAAAAAGCGACGTTCGCCTTCTGAAGCTGCAGCATGTTTGTAAAATCGTTTTTTTTCGCCGTAATAACGGCAATTTTTCTAACGTTCATCATCGCCACCGTCCTTCGTTTAAGCCCAAGATGTTGGAAAAGAAAAAAGCTTCGACCGGAGCTGAACGGAGTCTTTTCCATGGAATGTCAACCGTCCGTGAGCACAGCCCGGCCAATCCGATACACAACGTAACGCGAAAGAGGCCGGAACGAGTCGTCCCGGCTCCTTCATTCGTTGACTGTCTTCCTTACTTTTTCATCGCCGCTTCGATGGCCTTGTTCGCATTCTCCTCAACGGTTCGAAGTGCCGTATTCACATCAGACTTGCCTGTGGCGACATCCACGATCGCTGCGGAGAGCTGGGATCTGACGGTGCCGTCGTATTTGGTAACCCGGATCGGCTTGCCGATGGTATCGGCGAACACCGCTTTTGCATAATTCGTTCCGTTCAGGAACGGCAGCTTCGTGCCGAATTCCTTCACGACGCTGTCCGTTTTGAGAACAGGTACCCGGCCCGCCCGCGCGTTCTCCGCCTGCATCTCATCCGAGAGGAAAAACATGATTACTTTAAACGCTTCGTCCCGGTGAGGGCTGTTCGGAGGTATGGCGAGGAACGGCGCGTTCATCTGCGACCCGACATTCTCCATCCCGGCGAAACGGGGATTCGTAATCGCATCCCATTCCAAACCGCTCTCGATCGCCGGCGGCAGCAGCTCCAGCGGACTCGGCCCTCCCCGCATGGCCAGCGATTGTTCCTTGAAAAAGAGCTGATCTTCCTTGGCGTTGACCAAGTCATTGTTCGACACCTGGTACAATCCGGCCATCGTACTCAGCCATTTTTTCCACGCATCGGTATTGACCAGCGATTTGTTCGATGCAGGATCGACGAAAGGCAGTCCCATCTGATTTTTGTAGATCAGATTCAACCCGCTGTAGGCGAATCCTCTGTACTGGATGCCGCTGTCGACACGCGATACCTTTTTGACCAGCTCGTTCAGTTCTTCCCAAGTCATGCCGTCCTTCGGAAACGGAACGCCGAACTTGTTAAAGATCGTTTTGTTGTAAATGACGACGTTATTGTTTAACTCGTACGGCATAACCGAAATATCGTTTTTGTCCGTATACATTCTTACGGAATCGAGCACGCCCGGCGCCAGCCGGCTCATATCGAACTTGTACTTGGCAATCAGGTCGCTCATATCGGAAGTCAGTTGCAGGTCCATCGCCTTAAACAGCCCGCCCGCCGAATAAGCGATCAAGTCGAGCTTCACGCCGGAGGCGATCAGGTTGTCGATGTTTTCGTTCAAGTACGGGTTCAAGATGATGTTGTACTTGTCCTTCACCTTCGCCTTCCACTCGTCCATCAGCGATCCGGAATATCCGTTATAGAAAAAGTTGATCGTAACCGGGTCCTTCAGCTTCTCCGGCGCCTCGGCCGGATTGCCGGCCGGCGGAGTCTCGCTCCCTGCGCTTGTTCCGCCTGTTGTTCCGTTCTGTCCGCCACATGCTGCGAGAAGTACGCTAAGAGATACAAAGACCAACCCTTTTTTCAAATTAACGTTCATTCTCAAGTCCCCTTTCCTCTACAAGTGTAAGCTTATAGGTTCCAGATCAGCTCGATGCCCTGTCCGGTCAGCAACTGCTGATATTGCTCCAGCAGGCCAGGGTCTTTATAGACGGAGCGCGGCTGTACGCCTTTGTCGAGGCAAAAGGAAGCGAGCAGCCCGGCCGCTTCGCCGATATTCCATTCCACCGGATGAAGCCGGTAGCAGCCGTTCGTAATATGAGTCGTTCCGATGTTTTTGTTAGCCGGCAGCAGGTTGTTGACCCGGACCGGGATTAAGCTGCCAAGCGGAATCTGAAACGGAAGCGGGGAGAAATGAATATAATTGCGGTTCGCCGTGCTCGGATGCAGATCGATCGCGTAATAACCGATGCCTACCGAATCAAGGAACCGTTCCGCCTTGCCGTCCGGATGGAACTCTTTCGTCACGTGCTGCTCAAGTATCGTAAACTCCGCTTGAATCCGGCGCGATTCGCGAATGTAAACGGATTTGGCCAGACCGTCCTCCGTACCGAAAATATCTTTGCGCAGCCGGAGTCCGGGATAGCCGATTTTACCGTCAAGACGAGGCGCCTCCGTCTGCATCCAGTAGAGGAGCGATAAACTGATCTGCTTCGCCCCGTCCAGATGGCGGGCTTTCTCTTCCTCGCTTACGTCGATAACCGGGCCGAGCACGTAATCGTTTTGCGGCCAGTTTACGATCGTGATATCGCTTTCAAACGTACCTGGCGCGAAATTGGATTTGTCGGCGATCCGGCGGTAATCAAACAGCGGGAACAAGTCGTTTTCCGGAAACAGCACGTATTGTCTCGCTTCATGCGTGACCGGATGGGGACCGATCCAGCCCAGCATCCGCCCCGGCCAATAATCCGGGCTGAACTCTCTCCAGAACGCATAATCCCGCGGCTTGTCGATCGTGTGGTCTTCGCCTTCGATATAGTCCATAGCGAAACAATGCGTGATCGCTTGCATCTCCGACGGATTCGCCGCTCCCTCCAAAGCGCGCGGCTCCCCGGTCTGCTCCCGGGACTCCGCTCCCGTTACATATTCGACCCCGGCCATCGGCAGCAGATCGCCGCATTCCGTCGCGTCGAGCACATACGGTGCCGTGAGAACCAGGCGATCCCCGGATTCGAGACTTCGCATCGTGACGGCGCGAACCGTATCTCCTTCCGTCTCCACCGATTCCGGTACGTGCTTAAGCAGAATGACCAGTCTGCCGCTATGCGTGTATGGAGCCGCCATTTCGAGCAGGACGGCCAGCGCGGTCCTTGGATCGCCGCTTACTTTACTGACGAGCGCGTTGCCTGGATTAAAAATATCCGCCTTCTTCCCCAGATCGCTCAGCAGAAAGTGGCTGCGATAGTAGTGGCGCACGCCGTCCCGGAACTGCCGGTAGCTTCTCGTGCAGCCGGTCTCCTCGATCCATCGGTGTTCGTCGGGCGGTACTCCCTGACTCGTCACTTGGCCGCCGATCCAATCCGTTTCTTCGGTTAATACGACGCGCTTGCCTGTTCTTGCTGCTGCCAGCGCAGCTGCAAAACCACCCAGACCGCCGCCGATGATCGCGACGTCTGCATGCATTTCGCGTTTCATATGCATCCCCCTGTCTATGCCCTGGTACATCCTTGTTTGAAGATCACAACCAATATACACCGGGTTCCAAGAGGGGGTCTATTCGATAATAGACGTTACATTTGTGATTTATCGATATTTGGATGGGGATGTGGGAAAGGAGTGTTTCGCAGCAGGAAAGGAGCTGTGTAAGAGGCACTCTAATCATCACACGGTATCAAGAGACATGCCATGGAGAAAAGAAATAAGCTTAAAAGGGAGTTAACGGGGCGGTTCCAAAAAATGTTCGCTGAGAGGGAATCTTTTCAAGTTAATCGGCGACTCGGGTATCGTGCCTGGTGAAGGAACCTATTCCTGCCCAGATGCCCAGACAGGTGCCCCGCTTCCGGGCGGCTGCACCTCCCGCCACAAGCAAGTCCGGGCTCCATGTCTCGTTGGACTACGAGTTGTCTCTGGCGTACATCTCGACCCAAGCCGGCCAATAGCCCAAACTGGCGGCCAGTTGTCTCGACTGCAGATTGCTCGTAATCGTCGAATAATACGGCGTAACGCCCTCCTGCAGGATCGATAACGTTAACGTGCCGACGATCGCCTTGCCGATCCCTTTCCCTTGGTACTCCGGCAGCACATCGACGCCGATCTGCCACATCGTCTCGCTATCCTCGGATGCTCCGGCAATGCCGACGACAGTCCCGTCGCAAACCGCGATCGTTGCCATCCGATCCGGCCGCGGGCTGTCGGCCCGAAACGACAAAGCGTGCTTAAACCGGGTGTAGCCGTACAAGCCGGACACTTGGTCGCCGCGGTAAGTGGAGACGCTGACTCCAGACGGAACCGTAAACGCCCGGAAATGATCGGCAGAGCATACATACTTCTGATCCGGTCCCGCCATAAACTGACGGTCCGGTGCGACAAGCTCCTCCAGTAAAGCGGCCGTCCGCGCCGTGAAAATTTGCCCGGTAACGAGCCCCCCTAGCTCCCGCCTCGCCCAGTCCATCCGGTCCGCGCTGCACGAAACGACGACGCCTTTCCCCATCGTTACGATCGTTAACGCTTTTTCGCGAAGCGGAAACCGGAGCCTTCCTTCCAGACTTTTCGCTTCGTACACCGATACGCCCTCACGGTCGAGATCCGTCTGAGGACAGGCAAGTGTCGCCGATAAGACACCCTTAACGGTTTGTACAGCCGTGCTCCAATCCGATGCGGTCATGATTATAACCCTCCCGTTTTTCCGTATCCGTTCCCGAATGGAACGATTCCACTCCGCATCATACCAGATTCCCGGCAGACGAAGCGGCATTTCGGTCGGAAAGAACAAGCATAGTGGAATTATCCGCTTGAAACGGTACTGCCGCTAAGCTACGTTATACGAAGATCAACTTTCGAGGAGGAAAGTATCTGTTGACTATTCCCCATAAGCTGGTAGACCAAGTCGCGGCAGCCGTCGAAGCACGCGGCTTCGTCAATATTACCCCTGCCGTGCTAAGCAATGGAGCCAATCTCCTTATACACCTGGCCCCCTACCCCGTCGTAGCCCGGGCGGCCAAGCTGCGGCTCGAAGAAGCCGAAGCGACGCTGGCGCGCGAGATCCGAGTAGCGCGTCATCTGCACATATGCCAAGTTCCTGTCGTACAACCCCCCGATACGACGCTGGCCGGTCCGTTCCTGGCCGGCGGCACGTGGGTCACTTGCTGGGAGTACGTACCGCCTGCTCCGGCGTCCCCTCTCGCCCCGGACCGGGCGATCGGGCTTGTCGGTGACCTGTCGTCGGCAATGGCTTCGTTCCCCGAGGAGCTACCCGTCCTTGGCGTCTGGGACAAATCGCATCAAATCATCCAAGCGATGCCCGCACACGACGATTCGCGAATCAGCCGGGCACTCGAAGCGTACCAGTGTGTCGACGAGCGGATGCGCCGGTTCCGGCCGGAAGAGCTTGTCCCCACCCACGGCGACTCCCATGCGCGCAACCTGCTTCCGGGCCCGGACGGCTGGCGCTGGACGGATTTCGAGGACGTTAGCCGGATGCCGAGATATTGGGACTATGCTTCGTTTGTCGCAAATTTGGCGTTGTTCCGGGGGTGGGAGGAGCCGTTTCTGCAAGCCGTGTTGAACCGTCCGGTGGTTGCAGCAGACCGGGAATCGTTCGGATTCATATTGCGCGCGCGTATTCTAATGTCGACGCTTTGCAATGCGGCATTGGCGCTGGAGGGGCATGGAGACTGGTCTTTCGCCGAACGACAACTGGAGCTTTGCGGCGGTTTCCTGCGGCAGGTGCAGCAGCGGATCTAAACAACAGCAGAACCAGGTGCGCCGCGCCTTACCGGGTAACGCCGCTTGTCACTCTGTTCATGAAATTGTTCATCAGCAGCGATAAAGAGATGAGAATCGGCGGATCGTCCGCCCGCGGGGGATATAACGTAACTTGCAGATGCGGGATATACGATCCGGGGCCGACTACGATCGGCTCTTTCGTCCGGGTCCGTAAAGTAGCGTGCGGCAGCAAAATATCCATTGCCTGCATCCCCCACGAGAGCGAAGTCGCCATCAAATAATAGGTGCCCGGCCTGACGCCGGTAAAGCAAAAATCGCCGACGGACGGAAGGAGCGTCCCGTACAGGGGCAATCCTTCCGGAATCGGTTTGGCGAACAGGCCGATCAGAATGACGCCATCGAAAGGAATCTCCGCACCGATGGTTCCTCTTACCGTATTAAGGTGATTCAAATACCGCTGCTCCGGTTCCCAATCGCCAAGCTTGCGCAAAGCGCGAAACTGATCGTCCGCCTGCAGCCGCGAATTCCGGAATTGGGACGGGGACACGCCTACCCGTTCGGTAAATCGGGTAGTGAACGTACCGAGGCTTTGCTGGCCGATCTCCAGGCCGATATCGCGAATGCTCATATTTGTCTGCAGCAATAAATCTTTCGCTTTCTGAAGCCGTAGAGAAGAGACGTAATAAAGCGGCGGCAGCCCGACCCTTTCCTTAAACAGCCGGGTAAAATGATAGGGACTGTAGCTAATATGGCCGGCTAACCGGGAGAGAGGCAGCGGATCATCCAGATGCTTATGAATATAAGCGATCACCTCATCTATTTCCGTAAGCTGGTCCGTAACCATGTATACCTTCCTTCCCTCCCGCCGTCCCGCGTGCAGCAGGAGACCGGAGTCTGGTCTATTGCGATTTTCGCATCTACTTAGCAGTATACCAAACACACGTTCCCGTGTGAATCATTTTCTGACTCCATTTCCATTCTTTTATACCTGCTTGGCGGGAGGCGCAAGCCGAGCGAGTTCCGGATGCATCTGCAGCAAAACGTGAAGCAGACGCAAATGCGGGAACGGTTGCAAAATAAAATCGAGCGGCAGTTCTGCCTTCGACACCGCTTGTCCCCCCGCCTCCAAATACTGCCTGAAAGTAATCGAAGTTGTCACCATACGCCGAATCTCTTCCGGGCGGAGCAGGAGCAGCGCCTTGGTCTCCGCAGCGGGAACCGGCGAATCCGTGGAAGTCGCCAAATAAATCGGCGTAATGCTTCCATCCTCCTTTCTTGAGACAAGAATCGGCGCTATGCCGTCTTCCTCCCACGGACCGGGGGACAACCGGTCGCTCTCTCCGTAATCGAGCCAATAAGTAGCGGGCGGAGCGACCGGATTCACCCGCATCGACGCCTCCTCCCACGCTTCTCTCGATGCGCACTCCCAGCCTGTCTCGCCTTCCCCCCGATGACCGCCGAGCCTGACGACGCCGAGCACTTGTCCGGACCGGTCCGGACCGGCTTGAAACGGAAACAAACCGCGGGCAAGCACATATACGCCAGCCGTCACCACGTTGTAGACGCGTTCCGAATGTGACAATCGGGACACCTTCTTTCTGATCGCTGCTGATTAGCTCGTCTTACTTTAACCCGTCGAACAGCAATTGCTCCACTTCCCAGTGAAGCTTCCAGACGTTGCACGTTTGATTCGCTAATATGATGCTGGTCGTGTCCAGGTCCGGGTAATAGGCAAGCATCGCCGCAACTCCGGCGTTGGAGCCTTCCTTGTAGAGGCGATAACCCTTCCCTTCCGTATTATAAGTAAAGTGAAACCCGTAACCGTTAACGATTCTCCCCCATTCGAATGTTTTCTCCAGATGGGTCTGCGGCTTCAACATCTCCTGTGTCATTTTCTCGGATAGCAGCTTGCCGCTTAGCAGGGAACGCCTTCTCACGGTAATACTGATCGAACAGTGAAGCGATTGTTGAACTCATCTTTTTCACATCCCAGGCACATTGATTGTTCCATTTTACTAAAAAAAGGGAGTCTTGTTGTAATAATAAATGACTACATTAAATATTACCAGGCCGGGCAGACGGCAATAAGTCGGGTAGCCCTTCCGCCTATACCTCGTAATAAACAGAGACTGCCCAGGCAGCCATCGCAGATGACCGTCGGGCAGTCCCTTTTTGTTAACTTAGCACCATGTTCATGTATTGAATCATCGATTCTAACGTATGCCGATCGGTGCGCCACGACCCGAACGTCCACCCCATATACCGCAATCCTATGTACCGGGAAGCCGTTATATACCGCTGTCTGAATTCGTCCTGGTCTATGGAGACTCCTCTTGCTTCGAGCGCCATTCGGTATTTTTCCGCTTTTTCCAAGCTCGTGAAGCGAAGCGGAATATCCAAGTAAAACGATCCGTATCCGGCTTCCTCCCAGTCGATGTAACGAATCCGTGTGTTGTTCTGAACCAATACGTTGCCTGGGTGCAGATCGGTATGGATTAATGTATGGGAGCTTGCGTCGTTAAGGATCGGTTCCAGATCACCTGCAATCGATTGGGCCGCGGCTTGGATGTCCGGTATGTACGATTGAAATAAGGCTGCGAAATCCTTGTCCTGCACAGCCCGATTCCACGACGGCTCCCACCGCTCGCGAAGCATTCGGGATATATAACCGGAGTCGGCTTCAGGAAGCCAGAGCAGTTCGTGCCTGCGACCCAGGTTACTGGCGTGAAGGTGAGCAAGCAGTTCGAATTCTTGTCCGAGAACCTGTTCCGCATCCACAGCCCCGTAGTCCGTCGCATAGTCAACGTCCTGAATGCAGACGTAACGGGACTGATCCTCCTCATAGTCACGAGAGAAGCTGTAAGGTACAGCAGCCCCTTGCCGGTGCAGCAGCGCCAATACCCGGCGTTCCTTCAAACTGGCGTTTTTAGTGATGTAAGAGGTTACTAACCGTTCGTTCCGATACTCCACTTGGACTTGATGCCGATAAATGTCTGTGGCCGAAAATCCTTTGTGAACCGGCTGTTCTTCCAAGTCCAGCACAACAGCATCCGGCGAAATAAAACATGCGACAGCTTCTTCGATCAAGCGACGAAGCTCGACGTTTCTATCGGCGCTGCAGTCCATCAGCAAACTCCTCCCCGTTTCGAAAAAATCCCGGCTACCTGTGCCCCATTCAGCGCTCCTGCTGAGACAAATAACGGTCGATAATCTTCCTGTGGCTCTTCACGATGTCGTCCGGCAGATCGGCCCATTCAAAATATTGGAAATCAAGCGATTCAGCGTAATCGATCTGCAGCTGTCCGCTTACATTTCGGGTGAAATACGCTACGGTGACGGCATAGAACTGATCTCCGTTCGGAGCGGTTATAAATTGCTCGGGGCCCGAGAAGACGTCCACCAGCTGCAAATCGCCGATCGTAAGTCCCGTCTCTTCCCGGACTTCGCGAATCGCGGTTTGCTCGGCCGACTCTCCCAGCTCCATCAGTCCGCCGGGCAGCGCCCATCTTCCGTACGGATGACGACGCTGTTCGAGAAGGAGGCGGTCTTGATCATCCAGCACAAGAGTCACCGCTCCAACAAGAATCAATGGCCGGTGCCCGACCGCGGAACGAAGTTCTTCGACGTATCCCATTCGGATTCCTCCTGTTAACGCGTAGTGGGGTTGCATCTGCTCCTTTAAGTTGATCATTATAGCACTAATCTTCGATGCGGAGCAACGCTTGGTCCGTGCTGCGCTTGGTTTCTACCCAGCGATGGACCGCTGCTGCGTCCTGCGAAGCAAACCGCTCCCCCGTCTTCATCTCCAGCCGGCCGTTCTCCAGCGCGCCTAACACCACAAGCATCAAGCGGCAAAAAAAACCGTCCGGAACTTGAACGTACCTCCTGCGGTTAGATGCGATCTAACTAGCGGGGCACTTCATTCCCGGACGGTTATCGAGGCAGCAGCCTGCCTGTTACGGCTTCAGCTTGATCGAGATCAGCTTCAGCTCGGTCATTTCTTCTACCGCATATTTGATGCCCTCGCGGCCGAAGCCGCTTTCCTTGACTCCACCGTACGGCATGTTGTCGACGCGGAAGGTCGGAAAGTCGTTGATCATGACCCCGCCTACGTCCATCTCGACCGCCGCCTGCATCGCCGCATGGATATCGTTCGTATAGATGCCGGCCTGAAGTCCGTAACGGGAATTGTTCACTTCCCGGATCGCTTCGTCCAGCGTCGAGAACGACCCGACCGTGACGATCGGACCGAATACTTCCTGACACGATACCGGCTCGGTCGTCGGCACCCCTGTCAGGATCGTCGGCGGATACAGCCGCGGATGGACCGCTTTGCCGCCGGTAACGACTACCGCTCCTTGGGCGACCGCGCTGCCGACCCATTCCTCCATTCGGCGAACTTCCTTCTCGCTGATCAGCGCCGACACGTCCGTCGCCTCATCCAGCGGATCGCCGACGACCAGCTTCTCGGTTTGCGCTTTAAATTGCTGCACAAACGCCTCGGCCTTCTCCTCATGGACCAGGATTCGCTGGATCGAGATGCAGACTTGCCCGCTGAAGGAAAAAGCGCCGAGCACGCAGCGCTGGATCAGCTCCGGCGTAATGTCGCAAGTCCGATCGAGGACGAGCGCGGAGTTGGAGCCCAGCTCCAGCGTCATCCGTTTCAATCCGGCCTTGTTTCGCATCGCGATGCCCACCGCCGGACTGCCGGTAAACGTAATCGCCTTGACCCGGCTGTCCCTCACCAGCTTCTCCCCGACTACCGCTCCCGGCCC
The DNA here is from genome assembly GCF_058135425.1 of Paenibacillus sp. MAH-35. Classification (NCBI taxonomy): domain Bacteria; kingdom Bacillati; phylum Bacillota; class Bacilli; order Caryophanales; family Paenibacillaceae; genus Paenibacillus; species Paenibacillus sp. MAH-35. The sequence goes on along the minus strand of NZ_JBYUPU010000006.1, from coordinate 164,813 downwards.
CGGGATAATGTTAAGCGCTCCCGCAGGAAGTCCCGCTTCGGCAAAAATATCGCCGAGCACGAGCGAAGAAAGCGGCGTCTGCCCAGCAGGCTTCAGCACCACCGTATTTCCCGCCGCAATCGCCGGGCCCACCTTATGGGCAACCAGGTTAAACGGGAAATTAAACGGCGTAATCGCCCCCACGACGCCGATCGGCCGGCGCATCGTAAAAGCGATCCGCCCTTCTCCGCCCGGCGCGGCGTCCAGCGGAACGGTCTCGCCATGGATGCGTCTGGCTTCCATCGCGGCGAACTTGTAGGTCTGGATCGTCCGCATGATTTCGCCGCGTCCCGTCTTGACCGGCTTGGCCGCTTCCAGCGCCAGAATGCGCATCAGCTCCTCCTGCCGCCGTTCGAGAATGGCGACGACCCGGTCAAGGATCGCCGCCCGCTCGTGCGCCGGCATCGCCGCCATCACCGGAGCGGCCGCTTCGGCTGCACGGATCGCCTCCTCGGTCTCCGCTTCCCCCGCCTGCCCTACTTCCGCCACAAGCTCGCCGGAATAAGGCGAGTACAGCGGCGTATACCGGGGCGCTTCTTTCCACTGGCCGTTCATATATAAGTGATGTTTCATCGTATCCCCACTTTCCCGAATTAGCGGCAAGTTCCCTGAATCAGCCCTGGCTTCGCACTTGCCTGGTCAGTACTTCCCCGATTACCGGATTTGCGCCGTATGTTCTCCATCTCTCCCGGATTCGGGTCGTCCTTCACTTCTGAAAGGCCGTTCCGGCCGCAATCACATTGGACATCGTCTTCTATCCGGCCCGATTCCGGAGTGTGGAGGCAACACCTTCCATATACAGGAAATCCCCAAGCTGACAGACGCCGTACATGCCGTACTCCCATTCCGACATCCCTTCCGGACGATACAGCGGAGAAGGAAACTGTGCTATACAAGCCGGGGGCCTAAGGCCCCATTTGAAATTTATACGGCTTCACCTTGCTTGTCAACGGCCTCCCCATCAAGGTACTACGTGGAAGACTTTTACGAACAAGACGATGCCAGGTTTGATGGTATAATAGTTTTCTGGACATAGGTATTTTTAGGCAGAATTCTGCAACGTAAAGGCTCCTTGATTCATAATCTCTATCAAATATAGTTGTCGTTTACGGAATAGATGATGTATCCTTCTAATTGGGGATCATCCGCGGAGGAACCTTTACCTTGCTCTCTTAGACGAAAGTATGTATGCGAATAGGTGAACAGGCAACCCTCCACGAATAACGAACGACGATCTTTCATACCGTCGGTTCATTCCGCCTTGAGCATTATCGGGGAGGTCGTTGTCGACGGCAAGCTGCCCCGGTATACAGACAATTCGATTACCGATCTGAATGTGTACCTCGACAACCTGCGGCAAATCCGCGAAGAAGGCATCTCGGAAAGCTTTGAGAAGTATACGTACGGTATCGCCGGACTCGGCTGTCCGATCTTTAATTCGAGGGGAGAGATCGTCCTTATTCTTGGCGCGTTCCGTTCCAGCACTTCCAACCATTACGATGCCCAGATCACCCGCAACTTTCTGCAGAAAGGCGCCAGAGAGATTACCCAAGCGATATCCAGCTTCTAATCGAACCTGATATTATACTCCTAAATGAGAAGGGAACATCCGATAATGGCCTACAATAGTATCATTGTCCGCGTTGAATTGAATCATAGCGAAATCAATTTCGGTGAGGTCGCTTCGGCGATCAGTCTGGCCAAGGGCGACATTACGTCAATCGACGTCATTCGTCCCGGCAGCGACCGGTCGGTCCGGGATATTACGATCGACGTCTCCGATACGGCCGAAGCCCGGGTCGTCGAAGGATTGAAGTCGCTTAAGGGTGTCGAAGTCGTGAACGTATCGGATCGCACCTTTCTTGCCCACCTGGGAGGAAAAATATCGGTTCAGCCCAAGCTTCCGGTCAAAAACCGCGACGATTTGTCGCGGGTGTACACCCCCGGCGTAGCGCGGGTATGTACTTCCATTCACGAAAATCCGCAAAAAGCGTACTCGCTCACGATCAAGCGCAATACGGTAGCCGTTATCACCGACGGGACGGCCGTCCTCGGTCTTGGGGACATCGGTCCTTATGCGGCGGCTCCGGTTATGGAAGGAAAAGCGATGCTGTTCAAGCAGCTCGCCGATGTAGACGCCTTCCCGATCTGCCTCGACACGACGGATACCGAGGAAATTATCCGCACAATCAAAGCGATCAGTCCGATCTTCGGAGGAATCAATCTGGAGGACATCAGTTCGCCGCGCTGCTTCGAGATCGAGACCCGGCTGGCAGAAGAGCTGGACATTCCGGTGTTTCATGACGACCAGCACGGAACGGCCGTCGTCGTCGTCGCCGGACTGATCAACGCGCTGAAAGTTGTAGGCAAACGGATGGAGCATATCCGGGTCGTCGTCAACGGCATCGGAGCCGCCGGTGTATCGATCTGCAAAATGCTGCTGGCCGCCGGCGTGAAGCAGCTTGTCCCGGTCGATCGTGACGGCGCGATCGTGCGCGGCGGCAGCTACCCGAACCCGATGTGGAACTGGCTCGCCGAGCAGCCGCAGGTGGAAGATACGCCGGGCAGCCTGAAGGAATTGCTGACCGGCGCCGACGTCTTTATCGGCGTATCGCGTGCCGGGTTGCTGAACGCGGAAGACGTCCAGCGGATGGCGCCGAACAACATCGTCTTCGCTATGGCGAATCCCAACCCGGAGATCGCTCCCGAAGAAGCGCTGCCGCATGTGCGGGTGTTCGCAACCGGACGAAGCGATTACCCGAACCAGATCAATAACGTGCTCGTCTTCCCCGGCATGTTCCGGGGCGCACTGGATTGCCGGGCGACGTTCATCAACGAGCCGATGAAGCTCGCCGCAGCCCGCGCCATCGCCTCCGTCATATCCGAGGGCGAGCGCAACGAGCAGTACATCATCCCCGGCATCTTCAACGAGGAGGTCGTCGTCCGCGTCAGGCGCGCGGTCGTGGAAGCGGCGATCTTGACCGGTGTCGCCCGCCGGACGCCGCCGGATTTTAGATAAGCGGAATTCCGCCGTCCTGTGGCGGGGGAACGAGAAAAGAGCCTTGGCGGTCGCCATCGACCGGCAAGGCTCTTTTTTTGATAGCATAGAATGGTTAAGTTCGTCTTCAACGTACGAAAGCAGCGATGGGGCTCCTTACTTATCGATCGGACCAGCAATGCCGCAAGGTTACACATCTTGGGCTTTCCGCTTCTGCCTTGCTTAGTGGGCGTTCGGCTTTCTGCCCTGCTATGTGACGTTCCACTTCTGCCCTGCTATGTGACGTTCCACTTCTGCCCTGCTTCGCGGCCGTTCGGCTTTCTACCCTGCTTTGCGGCCATTCGGCTTCCCGCCTCGCTTGCAGCGGGGAAGGAACTGGATAAGGGTGATTTGGAGCCGTTATTTTGTCCAAAACCCGTTTGGTTGGGGACTTAAGAGCGGTTTGGGACTGCTATTATCCGTGATAAGCGTGCAGACCCGCCCACTTGGTTGAAATAGGGGTGCAAACCGCCTCTATTCGTTGGGGTTTTTCGAAAAAGCGGAAAATAGGGGGTGGCAAAGAGGCTGTCGATTCAATGTGGACAACCAAGTGGAAAGGGAAAAGATTACCTTCTGGCGAGTTTTGTCTGGAATCCCCTACCTTACAATCCTTATTCAATCAAGGGATTCCGGACAACCTGTCTGAGCAGAAGAAGGTAACTTTTCACTTGGAACGGCCTGCTAACACTTCTACACAATGAATCGACAGTCTCGGCAAAGACTCCTATTTTGTTACTCCGCTCGTCCATATTTCGTTTCAGCGAAGCTAAACAGGAACTGTTCTCCAAAATGAGGGTAACGTGCTTCATGCGGAGTCGGATTGTTCCAATAAACCCTCATGTATGTGTGATTCCATGAAGAGGCTGATCATCCGATTTGCCATCATGCGTTATTCCACATCTTCGATGTCATCCATCAACGAGCGGCTGGAGCAAAGGCACCGCTCCCTCTCTCCCACATACGTAGGGCGCCGCACACATCTGGGGGCTGTCTCCTAAGTCCGTTTGGCGATTTGTGGAGCCGCACTTGGGACCAACTCTCCTCCAGAAAAAGGACCTCAGTCTCCACGTTACCATGGAATTTGAGGTCCTTTCGTTCAGCAATAGGACGCTCCCTGTCATGCGGGCACTTCTGGGACACCGTCCTTCTTGGGCTGCGGCAAGGTTCGATTCCTCGCTACACGCCCGCGCTGCGTTCGATCACAGTCATCAAGTAGCCGTTAACCGCAGGCAGTCGGATTTTCGCATACCCGTCGACAATATCGAATGGAACCGGTGTCCGGTCAGGAGCGGTGTACACAGCTTTCACATCCGCCCCCTTTACATATACGATGCCGTCGTGCAAACGATTATGCTCCTCGATGACGTTGTATCTTCCCCGCAGCTCGGGATATGTCGCTTTGACATGCAGGATGTCCAACCGCTCTTTGCGGGTGACGGTTACCCGCGCAGTCGAAGGGATGCCTTCATATTTGATCAAAGGATCGGGCAGCAGCTTCTTCAGACAATGCCTGAGCAAATATTTATACTCCGGATAAGCGTTCTCACCGTATCCCCCGAAAAGCTGGAACCCGATCTGCACGATCCGGCCGGACTGAACGGCTGCGTCCAGACCGGAAGCTGCCGCCGGAGGTGTATAATAATAGCCGTGAAAGCCGTCCCACATCTTGTTGGAATATGCATCCACATCGGCGGCGAGCCGAACGGTCCCGGGTTTCCCTCTCAACTGTATCCCCTGCTTGTATACGGCATATGGAAACTCCGAATCGAACTGTTCCGAAGGCTCGATCATGTTGAAGTACGACGCATTGCGCGGGTCCGGGCCGACATACTCCATATTCCATTGCTCAAGGGCGAACTGCGTCCGTTCCGGATTCAGACCGGAAAAACCGGTGCTGATGACGCTTCCTCCGGCAGCCAGGTGCCGCTCCAGCTTCTCCTTTAAGATCGGAGTTACCGTCACCTCGTCCGGCAGGATTATAACAGAGTAGGAGGAGAAGTCGCCGCGTTCCTCTACGATATTGAACCCGTACTTCAACTCGCCCAGCATCCGGGCCGCCGCATACAGCACCTGCTGACCTTTCGGAAACCTCGGATTGTTCGCTCCGAGATCGCTTCCCGGAGGTAGCACGACGGCAATCTCGGCTGCTGCCGCCGCTCCTTCCGTCCATGGCTCGTAAGCTTCGATATCGCGGTACACTTCGCCGATTCTCCGGTACACCGAACTATCCAGCCCATCACGGGGATGCATATGATCGCCGACCGAGGTCGTGATCCCGTTCATGATCGCATCCCAGCAATCGTATTCGAGTGACGCTTTCGTCTTCAGCCCTCCGAAATCCCCCCAACTGGCGTGGAACCGTCCCGTCATGTACAGCACTTGCTTGCCGAGCGTCCGGGAGTAGGCGGCCTGGGCCGCAAAGTAGTCGTACCCCCATGCTCCCGGCAAACATTCGATCTCAATATGCGAGCCCAATCCGTCGCAGTGGATATGGCCCAGCCCGTTCGGCAGCAGGAGCAGCTCGTCGCCGGTAATCTTTTTGACCTCCCAGCAGAAATCGTTCACCTTTTGCCTCGTGAACAAGTCCACCTCATGATGATCGAGCGGATCTTTACCGCAAGTCTGCAGTTCTTCCTGGCACTCGTTTCCGTAACACGGATTCGTCACCAGACAGTCGAGAAACACCCCGTCCACCGGATACCGCTCCACCACCTCGCGGATCATACCGAGCATGTAGTCCTTGTAGCCGGAATTCAGACACATCAGGCGGAAAAAGTTACCCGTACGGTCTCCCGATATCACTTGGCCGTCCTTGTTCAAAACACACCAGTCCCGGCGTTTTCTCGCCATCTCGTGGTCGATGCCGATGTTGAAATACGCAGCTACGCCGATTCCTTCCTTGTGGCATTCCTCCACGATCTCGCCAAGCATATCGCCTTTCATGTACGGATACGGAATGCCGATATCGGTCCGTTAATAAGCGAAGCCCAGATTGCATTTGGCGAATACGTTAATAAACTCGACCCGCGCTTCCTTCAAGGTACGTGCAAACTGCCCGGCATCGAAATGTGCGGCGAAATCCTTCACGTTCGGCATCGTGTGGAAGTCCAGATGAACGGCCCTTTTCAACGTTCGCATACGATTTCCCTCGCTTTATGATGGAGTCGGTTTTTATGTATTATATATTATATATAACAAAATACCACTAGACGAATGATCTGTAAATAGCGAATATGATGAGGCGCGCAAGCAAGAGTTCCTTTGTATGTAGATCAGCCGGGTGGTCTCCCAATTGGCCGGTTTTTATTTGCCTTATTCCAGTTCCGCTTTCCTGCCGGGCTATATAATCCACCGTTTTTGGGGGTTCTTCATTTCCAAGTACAATTTTCCTTTTAAGAAAAACCGTCAAGCAAAAACGTCCGGACAGCCCTTTGACGTGCAAACCGCACGTTAGCGCGTTGGAGGGAATAGGTACCTTCGATCCTCCAGCCGCTCGCTGATGAGGTTTTACAGGGAACAATCTGACTCCAACTGAAGCATGTTACCCTCCATTCTGGTGAACCGATCATGTCTAGCCTCGCTGAAACGACCTACGTACGGGCGGAGTAACAGAATAGGAGTCTTTGGCGAGGCTGTCGATTCATTGTGGATTACCAAGTGGAAAGGGAAAAGATTACCTTCTGGCGAGTTTTGTCTGGAATCCCCTACCTTACAATCCTTATTCAATCAAGGGATTCCGGACAACCTGTTTGTACCCCTTATTTCCGCCCACTCGTCCGCATCTGCCCCTTTTCGCGAATATTAACAGCTTCAAACCGCTCTTATGTCCCCAACCAAGCGGATTTTGGTCAAAATAACGGTTCCAACCCCCCCTTATTCAGCTCCTCCCCTTGAAGCAAGGCAGTAAGTGTGCAAAAAAACCTGACCAGCGGCCAGGTTTTCATGGATATGCACGATGAACGTATCTGACACCTCTATTCCGCTCGCGCCAACTGCTCCAGGAGCGCGGATGCGCACTCCGCCAGACGCTCCCCCGTCCCCGGGGCGATCCGGTTGAATACTTTCAGCCTCGGCTCGTACCCGCCTTGCTCGTAGGCGGCTTCCGTACAAACATAGCCGTAAATCGAGCCGTTGCACAGCGTATTCACGATCGTAGACGCATATGGGGAAGCCATCTTGACGGCAAGTCCCAGCTCCACGAACAGCTCTCCCGGCAAACCGACGAACGCCAGACCGCCCAGATGGATGGCCTGAACTTCCAGCAGCGCTTCCCCTCCGGGCAGCTCCGCCACTTTCAAGACTTGTTCAGCGAAAAAGCGCTCCGCTCCGACGACCCGATTGTCCCCCAGCACGCTCCGGACGTGCTCGATTTCCCGCTGGTTCGCTTCACGGAGCTTCATCGGGATAAAGGCGCGGACGGCGCCGGCTTCGGCGTCCGTGGATGTCTCAATACGCTCGCGTACCCGGAGCGCCTCCCCGGCGAGACGTTGGCCGATGATCTGCGCAAAGTTTCGCTCCGCCGGCATCGGCTTGCCCGGATCGGTATGATTAATATCCCCGCACGCGCCGAGCAGAAATACGCTGACGGCATGCTCACCAAGCGACTTCTTCACCGCTGCCGACAGGATGGCCGGGTAATCGCCGCTGTAGTCGCTTCCCCCGGTCGTATCCGTATGACAGGCGAAGCTCGTCAAGATGCCCATCGGCTGTCCGACCAGACTGTCGACGCGCACAACCGACAGCTCGGGATCGATCGGCCCGGCCGGCCGGTCGATATCCGGATTCAGACGGCCCGGATTCGTCCGCAATTGCCCGTTTTTCATCCAATAGCGCCGATTAAACGATACATCGCCCACCTGCCCCGTTCCCCAGCCTATACGGGCAGGCTTCCGTCCGTTATAAGCGACAATCGCGGCATCGGCCGCCCTGTCGGCCATATAAGCCAAATATTCCTCACTGAGGCTCCCGTCCAGCCCGATGCGCACAGGCGCGCCCGTATGCGTATGCGTCGCGGATACCATCGTTCGCTCAACCGGGATTCCCGTATACGTTAGCAGCCTTTCGCGAATCCGGTTCGCCTCGCGAGCCGGAATGTACAGCGCATCGACAGCAATAAACGCCAGCACCGTCTCATCCGACTCGACGACCCATGCTTTGGCGTAAAGAGGGTCCCGGATTCCCCCGGATTTTCTTTCCTCCGTATATCCCGGGATAGAGCTGCCGAGAGGAGGGGTAATATCCAGCTCGCTCATTCCGCATAACAACATTTGAAATTCCTCCGTTTCATCGATCGTTATACCCGGCCGGCTCTCCAACTCGCCTGCGTTCCTTCGATATGCAGTTCGGTCCCGAACTCCCGGCTCAAGCTTTGCAGCTTACGTAAGATGCCCGTATCGCCGGTCAGCTTCGGCCAGCCCCGGCGGTATCGGGGCGTTCCGTACCCGAGGGAGATCGGATGGAAGTCCATACCCAGCAATTCGCCGCCTTCGAAGACGAGCGACGCGACAACGGACGACCAGACGTCGGGGTTGGCGCCCAATCCGCGCGTATCGCCGGCGCTGCGCGCATCGAGTGCATCAGCCGTATGATGCGAATGACCAAGACCGTATTTCTCATAATAATCGGAAGGCAGCCATTCGACCGAGTCGTTCTGGAAAATAAAATTGCCCAAGCTGTATAAAATCGGCTTGTTTTTGTACAGTTCCACCCCGCGTATAATATGCGGCCCATGGCCGATCACGGCATGCGCCCCTTCGTCGATACAACGTCTGGCAAACTCTTGGAGGAAATCGGCCGGAGCGTCTTTGCGCTTGCCCTTCATCTCATGGGAGTGAATGCTGACGATCGCGTAGTCGGCTTGACGCCTCGCATGCCGGACGGCTTCAAGTATTCGGGACAGATCGGCCTGGTGCGGCTTGGTCGCAGCTCCCCTCTGCTCACAGACGGTAAAACGGTGCCCGCCGAACAGCATCATGTCCGGATCGCGGACCGCGAAGCCTTCCTTGGCCAGCATGTCGTGTTCGTCGTTAATGCCGGTCTCGGATGCAATCGCTTTCAATTGGTTCATTTGCTCCTCCGACAGGCGGTAGGTGGCCACATAGCGGAGCGGGTTGACTCCCGGTCTGCCGATTCCGTCCGAGCGCTGCTCTCCGGCGCGCCACGATTCGTGAAAGGTCGAGGTAGCCGCGATCAGCGCCGCCCTTCCCCCTTGAAACTCCATGTACCGGATGCCGCCCGCTTCGGCCAGATTGCGCCCGACACCCGCATGCACCCAGTCGTACCGGTCCAAGTACCGTTTCGTCGCCTCCAGCCCGCCGTAGGAGTAATCCAGCGTATGGTTGTTCGCCCAGGCAAGCGCATTAAAGCCGTATCGCTGCAAATCGTCCAGCACGGCCGGGTCGGCGGCAGCCCATGTGCCGCCGCTTTGTGCGGACGGGAACCCTTCCATCCGGTGCACCGTCACTTCCAGGTTCGTAAACCGGATGTCGGACCGGCCGAGCAGCTCGGCCAAGCCGGGAAGCGTCTCGTCCCCGACCGGCAGACGTCTTGTAATAAAGCTGTCGCCCGTAGCGGCAATCGTCATTCGGGTCAAGCCGATTCAGTCCTTCCTAATTGAAAGTACCAGATTGATCTTCCGCCGGCCAGTAGGGGCAGGCGAGTACGAGACGGACCAGCAGTTCGGCGGCGATCACGAGCACCCGCTCGTCGAAATCGAACGAAGGATGATGGTGCCCTGCGGCCAACGGGCTGCCGAACAGCATATAGACGCCGCGCCCTCCCTGCTCCTGGACCTTCCTCAGCATAAATGTCGCATCCTCCGAAGCGCCGAACGGCAGCGTACTGATAAAAGAACCGACCGCCTCTAAAGCGGCGCACTCCTTCTCGATCAGCGGGATGAGCGAAACGTCGCCTTCCGCGCTCGTTCCGCGGCCGACCGTAACCCAATCGCAGGTTACATCGTACAGCGCCGCCGCCGCAGCCAAAATGCGGCTCGTCTCTCCAGCCATATAGGCGTTCAGCTCCTCCGTCTCACCGCGAAGCTCGAGCTTCAGGCTCGCTTCTCCGGGGACGACGTTGCGTCCGGCACCTCCTTCGAGCCTCCCCACATTCACCCGGGTCGCCCCGCCTCCGTGGCGGCTGATGCCGTGCAGATGCAGCGCCGCGGCACAGGCTGCGAGCAGCGCGTTGTTCCCCTGCTCCGGGGACTCTCCGGCATGCGCGGCTCTGCCGCGAAATACGGCATCAATCTTCGTGGTGGACAGGAAGCCGCTGACCGAACCGACGATCTCGCCGAGTGTTTTGCTCTTGAGGCCGATATGTCCGCAGAACAAATAATCGACGCCGTCGAGCCAGCCGGACGCCACCATCGACTGCGCGCCGCGGCAGCCCTCTTCCGCAGGCTGGAAGAGCAGCCGCACTTCCCCTGCCAGCTCGTTCGCGCTTGCGGCAAGCTTCGCCGCCACCCCAAGCCCGATCGCAAGATGCCCGTCATGACCGCATGCATGCATAAGCCCCGACCGGCGGGAAGCAAAGCCCAGCTTTCTCGGCAGATGTTCCGAGCCTTCATCCTCCCCGACCTCGACGCAGTCCAGATCGAATCTGAGGGCGATGACCGGCCCCGGCTTGGCGCCGCGAAGCACGCCGACGACTGCCGTATGGCCCCCTTTCATTCGCCCGAGCCAATCGAGATCGACGCCTTCCTTCAAAGCTAATTCTTCGTGAGCGCGAATCGTCTCCGCATCAGGCACGCCCATACGCGCCTTCGACGAGCACGCGTCGCGGCCGGCGGTCACCTCCAGCCCAAGCGAGGCCAGCTGTGCGGCCACGAACACCGCTGTCCGGTATTCGAGCCAGCCCGGTTCGGGGTGGGCGTGGAGGTTTCTTCGCCAGGCAATCATATCGGCGTGCCATTGTTCCTTTTGGAAGCTGTCCATCTCATCCTCCCCGTTCAAGGATACGGTTACATTCAAACTACCGCCGTCTCATCGTACAGAAACGGAAATACGTTCATTTAAAGAAATTGTCTATATATATTCCATATAAAGACTACCATTGCTTTTACACCTGTGTCAATCGATAATTACATAAAGATGGAAGCGGAAAACGGATGTTTCTTTGGACATTTGGACGGAAATTTGGACAGGAAAGTTAGGCGGGAAAACCGGGGCGGATTGCTTTTTGCAGGCTCCGCCCTCCATAATAGAAAGATAAGCTTGAACTAGCGAAGCGTGATATTGCTGCATTCCACACCTTGCGGAGGTACTTATGAACATTGTTATTGGCCTGGTCGGGCCTTCGGATACGATCGCTCTTGTGGAGCGGGTCGGCCGGGAATGGGAGGGCCGGATCACCCTGATCCCGTACATCTATGAGGATGTCGAGGAAATTGCGGATATCGTGAAGGAGCATCGGAGCGATATCGACATCTGGTTATTTACCGGACGGATCGCATACGAGTTCGGCCGCGCTTATGTACCCGAGCCCCGTATGCTGATGATCCGCTCCAGCGGTTCCGCGCTTATGAAAGCATTGTTCGCCGCCGTAAGCGAAGCAGGCATTCCGTTACGCTTCAGCATCGATACGCTGACGCAAGAGGAAGTCGCGGAAACGCTGGACGAGCTTCAGTTGCAGGGCAGCGTCCCGGTCATTCATCCGAATAGCGGATACGTTCCCTCCGCCGAGCTTGTACAGTTCCACGAAGCGCTTTTTCGTTCCGGACAAGTGGAAGTATGCATTACCCATCGCGGACACGTCTGCGAAGAATTACGCAAGCGCGGCGTCGCCGTCTACCGGATCGTTCCGACCGTCATGTCCATCCGCGAGACTTTGCGCCTGGCCTCCCAGCTCGGAGAGACGAACCATTTCCGGCAATCCCAGATTGCCGTGCTTCTCCTGCATGTGCGCAACGTGCTGAATGAACATACAAGCGCTTATGAAACGTACCGGCTCAGCCTGAAGCTGCAGGAATTGCTGCTCCAATTTACCGAGCACATCTCCGGGGCGCTTCTCCCATCGGGAGGGACGACCTTCAGCATGTTCTCCACACGGGGAGCCATCGAGCGGAATACGTCGTTCCCCCCTACCCTTCTGTTCGAGAAAATCCGGCTGCTTACCGGTGGTACGGTCCACTTCGGTATCGGGTACGGACTCACCGCATTCGGCGCGGAGCAAAACGCGGTGCTGGCGCTGTCCCGCACGGAAATGAATGCGGAAGGCGGTCTCGTCGTCGCCGACGAAGCGGGAGCGATCCAGGAATCGTTTCCGAATCAGGAGTCGCTCTCGTACCATTACCGGTCCGGCGACCTGGATGTGATCGAGCAATTGAAGCGGGCCGGCGTCTCGGCCGCCATGTTCAACCGGATCGTCTCCGTGCAGACCCGGACGGGCAAACGGTCAGTCAGCGCAGCCGACTTGGCTTCCTGGCTGGACATGACGCAGCGCAATGCGAACCGGCTCTTGGCCGAGCTGGAGCGCAGCGGATTGGCCCGGATCGTCGGGGAGGAAGCTCCCGGCGCGAAAGGAAGACCCCGCAAGCTGTTCCGCATCGATGCTTGGAAACCGGTAGCGTCCGACTCCGGTTCTTCCTGAAATTCCGGCGGCAGCCGAATTCAGCCGGTGGCCGCAAGGCGCGCCAGGCGTGCAGCGTACAAAAAAGCCCCTCCCGCTATTGGCAGCAGGAGGGGCTGAATCGATTTACACGCCGAACGATTCCGGGTTGGTCCGCCACGATTGCAGCAGCTCCATATCGTCCTGCTCGATTTTACCGAGCTGGAGCGCCACTTTGCTGAGCGCCGTAAAGTTCGACAGCGAGTCGAACGCAAAACCGGGCTTGCCGAAGTTCTCGGCGGCTTTCTCCAACTGATAGCTGAAGATCGCGATCACGCCGAGCACTTCCGCGCCGGCCTCGCGTACGGCCAGCGAAGCTTTGACCGAGCTGCCTCCGGTGGAGATCAGATCCTCGATCATTACTACTTTTTGGCCCGGCTTCAGCGAGCCTTCGATGACGTTTTCTTTGCCGTGGCCTTTCGCCTTGTCGCGCACGTAGATCATCGGCAGGTTCAGCTTCTGGGCTACAAATGCCGCATGGGGAATGCCGCCCGTCGCGATGCCCGCAAGCACTTCCGCATCCGGGTACATTTCACGGATTTTCTCCGCGAAGCCAAGCGCGATCAGATCGCGTACCGACGGATCGGAGATGGTGATCCGATTGTCGCAGTAGATCGGGGATTTGATCCCGGACGTCCATGTAAAAGGCTGTTTCGGCCGCAAGCTGACCGCGCCGATCTCAAGCAGCGCTTCCGCGATTTGTTCATCCAAGTAACGCAGTGCCATATTTATCTTCTCCTTATCCCGTTATCGATTCGATAATCTGTTCAAGCGCCTGGCGCGGGTCTGCCGCTCCCGTAATCGGACGGCCGATGACGATATAGTCGGTGCCTTGCGCGAAGGCGTCTTGCGGCGTCATGACGCGCGATTGGTCTCCGATCGCGGCGCCCGCCGGACGAATGCCGGGGGTCACGGTGGCGAACGAAGTACCGCAGCGTTCCTTGATGCGGGTCACTTCAAGCGGCGAAGCTACTACGCCGTCAAGACCGGACTGCTTGGCCAGCGACGCATACCGGAGCACCGCTTCTTCGATCGAACCTGCGATGCCGATCTCGTCGTTCAGCACATGCTGGCTCGTGCTGGTAAGCTGGGTGACTCCGATCAGAATCGGCTTCGCCGCTCCGGGACGGCCGGACATCGCCTGCTCCACGCCTTCCCGCGCCGCTTCCATCATCGCGGCGCCTCCCGCAGCATGCACGTTGAACATATCGACTCCGAGGCGCGTCACGCTGGCCGAACCGCCCTTGACCGTGTTCGGAATATCGTGCAGCTTCAGGTCGAGAAATATGTTGTAGCCCGCTTCCTTCAGCCGGTGCACGAATTGCGGTCCAGCCGCATAAAACAGCTCCATGCCCACCTTCATATAACAAGGAATGCCTTCCAGCTGGCGAAGCAGCGACTCGGCTCCCGCCGCATCGGGGTAATCGAGTGCGACGATGATCCGTTCTGCCGGATTCCTGTTCGATTTCAAGTTCGAAGCCCTCCTTAACGGATATAAGGTCATATGAGAGCCGGTCTCCGACTCGCTTGCATAGTCGGGAAACCGGCCTCCAGTTCGTTCCTATTCGGTTGCGGCAGCCGGTACACGCTACAACTACAGCCCAGCTGCCTGCAATCCGCTTACTTCGAAGCGGACAGGTGTACGTTCGGCATCGCCCGCGACGAGAAGTTGATCGTGTTCAGCACGTGCAGCAGCGCCCGTACCGTATCCAGCGATGTCATACAGACGACGCCGTTCTCGACCGCCTCGCGGCGGATGCGGAAGCCGTCGCGCTCCGGCGTTTTGCCCTTGGTCAGCGTATTGACCACAAAGTGAGCTTCGCCGTTGCGGATCAAGTCGAGAATGTTCGGCGAGCCTTCGCTCAGCTTGTTGACGCGTTCTACGCGCAAGCCCGCCTTTTCGAGCGCGTCGGCCGTGCCGCCGGTAGCGACGATTTTGTAGCCGAGCTCGAAAAATCCGCGGAACAGCTCAATCGCTTCTTCTTTATCTTTATCCGCGATCGTCGCGATCAACGCGCCGGTCGGCGGAATTTTCATACCGGAGCCGATAAATCCTTTATACAACGCCTTGGCGAAATTGAGATCGCGGCCCATCACTTCGCCCGTCGACTTCATCTCCGGACCGAGCGTCGGTTCTACGCGGCGCAGCTTGGCGAACGAGAACACCGGCACTTTGACGGATACGTGATCGTCTTCCGGCCACAGACCTGTTTCGTAGCCCATGTCGGCAAGCGTTTGACCCATGATGACGCGTGTCGCCACATTCGCCATAGGGATATTCGTTACTTTGCTCAAGAACGGTACCGTACGGGACGACCGCGGGTTCACCTCGATGACGTAGACTTCATCTTGGAAGATGACGAACTGGATGTTAACCAGACCGACAACTTCGAGAGCCCGTGCGATTTTCACCGTAATATCGACGATTTTTTGCTTCAGCTCTTCGGAGATCGACTGCGGCGGATATACCGAGATCGAGTCGCCGGAGTGAACGCCTGCGCGCTCGACATGCTCCATGATGCCCGGGATGAGCACCGTTTCTTTATCGCAGATCGCGTCGACCTCGACTTCTTTGCCGAGCATATAACGGTCGATCAGAACCGGATGCTCCGGATTGATCTTCACCGCGTATTCCATGTAGCTGAGCAGTTCGGAGTCGGAGTAGACGATCTCCATCGCGCGGCCGCCCAGTACGTAGGACGGACGAACGAGAACCGGGTAGCCGAATTGCGAAGCCGTACCGACCGCTTGGTCAACCGAAGTGACCGTGCCTCCCGGAGGCTGGGCGATGTTCAGCTCGCGCAGCAGCGCTTCGAACTTCTTGCGGTCTTCGGCTGCGTCGATGCTTTCCAGGCTGCTTCCGAGGATGCGAACGCCCGCTTTAGACAGCGGAGCCGCCAGGTTGATCGCCGTCTGGCCGCCGAATTGGACGATTACGCCGATCGGATTCTCGCGCTCGATCACGTTCATGACGTCCTCGAAGAACAGCGGCTCGAAGTACAGCCGGTCGGACGTATTGAAGTCGGTCGATACCGTCTCCGGGTTGTTGTTAATAATAACCGCTTCGTAACCGGCCGCCTGGATCGCCCATACCGCGTGAACGGTCGAGTAGTCGAACTCGATACCTTGTCCGATCCGGATCGGTCCGGAGCCGAGGACGATAACTTTCTCCTTGCTCGTCTCCAGCACTTCGTCTTCGGTTTCGTAAGTCGAGTAGTAGTACGGTGTCGTCGCTTCGAACTCCGCCGCGCACGTATCGACCATTTTGTATACCGGCTTGATGTTTGACTGCAGACGGTAGGTGCGAACGTCCGCTTCCTTCGTAAAGGAGTCCGCTCCGGCCAGCGTGCGCACTTCGGCGATCGCCCGGTCGGTAAATCCTTTGCGCTTCGCTTCCAGCAGCAGCTCGCTTGTCAGCTCGCTCGCCAGCTTCGCCTCGAACTGAATCATTCCCTCCAGCTTGCCGAGGAACCACCAGTCGATGCTGGTCAAATCTTGAATTTGCTGCAAGGTATAGCCGCGGCGGTACGCTTCCGCGATCAGGAACAGGCGCTCGTCGTCCGGCTTGCGCAGACGGGTCTCGAGCGTATCGACGTCGAGCAGGTCGGTGCCTTTCAGGAACAGGCGGTGCGTGCCGATCTCCAGCGAACGGATCGCTTTATGAATCGACTCTTCGAACGTCCGGCCGATCGCCATGACTTCCCCGGTCGCTTTCATCTGCGTGCCGAGCTTGCGGTTGGCGCTCGTAAATTTATCGAACGGCCAGCGCGGAATTTTCGATACGATATAATCGAGCGTAGGCTCGAAGCAGGCGTAGGTTTGTCCGGTAACCGGGTTGACCAGCTCGTCCAGCGTATAACCGATCGCAATTTTGGCTGCCATCTTCGCAATCGGATAACCCGTTGCTTTGGAAGCGAGCGCCGAAGAGCGGCTTACGCGAGGATTAACTTCGATCACATAATATTGGAAGCTGTGCGGATCAAGCGCGAATTGGACGTTACAGCCGCCTTCGATATTAAGCGCACGGATGATTTTGAGCGATGCGGAACGCAGCATCTGATATTCGCGGTCCGATAGCGTCTGGCTCGGGGCTACGACGATGCTGTCTCCGGTATGAACGCCGACCGGGTCGAAGTTCTCCATGTTACATACGACGATACAGTTGTCGTTCGCATCGCGCATAACTTCGTATTCGACTTCCTTCATGCCGGCGATGCTGCGCTCGACCAGACATTGGCCGATCGGGCTGTAGCGGATACCGGACGATACGATATCGACCAGCTCTTCTTCCGTGTTGCATATACCGCCGCCCGTGCCGCCCAGTGTATAGGCCGGACGAACGATGATCGGATAGCCGATCTCATTGGCGAAGTCGACCGCTTGCGGAACCGTCGTTACGATGACGCTCGCCGGTACCGGTTGCTCCAGCTCGCGCATCAGGTCGCGGAACAGGTCGCGGTCTTCCGCTTTCTCGATCGCGGTCAGCTGCGTACCGAGCAGCTTGACGTTTTCTTTCTCCAGCACGCCTGCTTTCGCGAGCGCTACGGCCATGTTAAGACCGGTTTGTCCGCCCAGTGTCGGCAGCAAGCCGTCCGGTTTTTCTTGACGGATGATCTGCGATACGAACTCCAGCGTGATCGGTTCGATGTATACTTTGTCGGCCATATTCGTATCGGTCATGATCGTGGCCGGGTTGCTGTTGATCAGGACAACTTCCATGCCTTCTTCTTTCAGGGCTTGGCAAGCTTGCGTTCCCGCATAATCGAACTCGGCCGCTTGACCGATGACGATCGGACCGGAGCCGATCACGAGTATTTTTTTGAGTGCATTATTTTTTGGCATATGCGAGTTCCCCTTTCCGCTGGAGGTCCGATCCGGCACCGCGTGCAGCCACGATTTCGGCTTGACGCGGGGAGCGCGGATTTTGCTCCTTGAAGCTGTGAATCATCGTGATGAAGTCGTCGAACAGGTAGCTCGAGTCGAACGGTCCCGGAGCAGCTTCCGGATGATATTGCACCGAAAACGCGGGATATGTTTTATGTTTCAAGCCTTCGATCGTTTTGTCGTTGTTGTTGATATGAGTCACGATCAGGTCGGTGCCTGCGATCGAATCGTCTTTAACCGTGTAGCCGTGGTTTTGCGAAGTAATGTAGCAGCGGTTCGAGATCAGATCTTTAACCGGGTGGTTGCCTCCGCGATGACCGAACTTCAGCTTCTCCGAATCCGCGCCGCAAGCGAGAGCGAACAGCTGATGTCCGAGGCAGATGCCAAAGATCGGGAACTCCCCAAGCAGCTCGGCGATCATCTTGACCGCATGCGGGACGTCTTTCGGGTCCCCGGGGCCATTGGACAACAGGATGCCGTCCGGTGCCAGTCGGCGGATCTGATCGGCGGTCGCGTCCTGAGGGACAACGACGACGTCGCAGCCGCGTTTGGTCAAGTCGCGGATGATGCCGCTTTTGGCGCCGAAGTCGACTAGCACGATACGCTCCTTCGTACCCGGGCAGCCGAATACCGTCTTGGTGGAGACGCGGGATACTTGATCCGTAATAAGCGGAGTCGCCTTCAACTGCTCCATCAGCTCTTCGACAGGGCGGTTCGACGTGGTGATCAACCCTTTCATAACCCCGTGATGGCGGATCAGCCGTGTCAGCATCCGCGTGTCGATGCCGCTGATTCCGACAACGCCGTATTCTTTCAGCAGACTGTCGATCGTATATTGGGCACGCCAGTTGGACGGCACCTCTTCATGCTCGCGTACGACGAACCCGTGGATGAACGGGCGGATCGACTCGAAGTCGTCGCGCGCAATCCCGTAGTTGCCGATGAGCGGATACGTCATCGTTACGATTTGTCCGCAGTAGGACGGATCGGACAATACTTCCTGATAACCGGTAATTCCGGTGTTAAATACGACTTCGCCAACCGACTCGCCTTCGCTGCCAAACCCTTTGCCTGTGAAAAGCGTGCCGTCTTCCAACAATAGTCTTGCTTGCATCCTTTCATCCTCCAATCGATGTGCTGCTCGTCGTTATGCCATGATGATTTCTGCTTCTAGTTGCACCTTGCTCTATATAAGGAAGTTATTCGCTCCAAACGGTTTTGCCGCCCACCATCGTAAGCGACGGCCATCCGTACAGCTTCCAGCCGGTGAACGGGGTGTTGCGCCCCTTGCTGAGGAATTCTGAAGGCTCTACCGCCTTCTCGGTGTCCAGATCGATCAGCGTCAGATCCGCTTCGCGTCCCACTTCGAGCACGCCCCAAGGCAGTCCGAACAGTTCCGCAGGCTTCGACGTCATCCGGTCCAGCAAAAACTCCAGCGTCCAGCGTCCGGTACGGACAAATTTCGTATACAGCAGTGGGAACGCGGTCTCGAAACCGACGATGCCGAACGGCGCCATCTGCAAGCCGCGGGCTTTCTCTTCTTCGCTGTGCGGCGCATGATCGGTTACGATAATATCGATCGTGCCGTCCTCAAGCCCTGCGATAACCGCCTCTACGTCTTTCGGCGTGCGAAGCGGCGGATTCATTTTCCAGTTGGCGTCGTCTACGCCGGGAATATCCTCGTCGGACAACAGCAGGTGATGCGGACATACTTCGGAAGTGACCTTGATGCCGAACTGCTTGCCGTGCCGGATCAGCCTTACCGATTGCTCGGCGCTGACGTGGCAGACGTGGTAGTGAACGCCCGTCGCTTCCGCGAGCAAAATGTCGCGTCCGACATGAATCGCTTCGGATTCGTTCGGGATTCCTTTCAACCCGTGCTTGCGGGCGAATTCGCCTTCGGATACCGCTCCGCCCTCGACCAGCGTGTTGTCTTCGCAGTGTGCGATGACCGGCATGTTCATCGAAGCGGCCAGCGCCATCGCGTCCTTCATCATCTGGGCGCTTTGCACGCCCACCCCGTCGTCCGTAAAACCGACGACTCCCGCTTCCTTCAGAGCTGCGAAATCGGTCAGCTCGCGGCCGAGCTGGTTTTTGGATATGCAGCCGTAAGGCAGCACCCGGACGATCCCCTCCGTCTCGGCCTTGTCCAACACATACTTAACCGTCTCTACCTTATCGATGACCGGTCTCGTATTCGGCATGCAGGCGATCGTCGTATACCCGCCGCGTGCAGCCGAGCGGGTGCCGGTTGCGATCGTTTCCTTATATTCAAAGCCGGGTTCGCGCAAGTGAACATGCATGTCGATGAAACCTGCCGATACCAGCTTGCCTTTCGCGTCAATCACTTCGTGGCCGTTCGTATCCGGGACATCGCTGCCGATAGCCGCGATCTTGCCGTCTTCGATAAACAAATGCCGGGTGGCCAGCTCGTTTTGTCCCCGTACCGGCACGCGTCCGTTAATGATCCAAGTTCCCATGGTTCGCCTCCTGATCGGTAGTTGCGGATCGGCGGCCGGATCGTCATGCTCCGGCCGCCGACCGTCTCGTTATCGTTAGCTCAGCGCCCGTTCGACGACCGCCATGCGGATCGGTACCCCGTGGCTCATTTGCGTAAAAATTTTCGATTTGTCGCATTCGACCAGTTCGTCGTCAATTTCGACTCCGCGGTTGATCGGAGCCGGATGCATTATAATCGCATGTGGCTTCATCATCCCTGCGCGCTCCACCGTCAGCCCGTAATGAGCGCGGTAGTCTTCGGCCGAGCGGATAAATCCTTTGTCATGGCGCTCCAGCTGTACGCGGAGCATCATCACGACGTCGGCCTGCAGCGCTTCTTCCATCGTCACGTAGCCGGCGAATTCGCTCAGCTCGGGCGCCTGCATGTTGTCCGGCGCGCAAAACTTCACAGTCGCGCCCATCTTCTGCAGTCCCCACAAATTCGAGCGTGCAACCCTGCTGTGCATAATATCGCCGATGATCGCCACCGTTAGTCCTTTGAATTCGCCGAACGTCTTGCGAATCGTATATAAGTCGAGCAGCGCCTGCGTCGGATGCTCGTTATTGCCGTCCCCCGCATTGATCAGTGGAACTTTGATCTTCTCGGCCAGCTCGGCCAGCAGGCCGATCGGCTTCATCCGGATTACCCCGGCGTCGATTCCCATCGATTCAAGCGTCCGTACCGTATCGTAGATCGATTCGCCTTTCTCCACGCTTGATGCCGCCGCCGCGAAGTTCAGCACCTGCGCGCCCAGCCGCTTCTCCGCCACCTCGAACGAGAACCGCGTGCGCGTGCTGTTCTCGAAAAACATGTTGGCGACGAACTTGCCTTCCAGCACCGGCGATAGTTTGTGGGTCTGGCTTTCCCAGTACGCGGCCCGGTCCAGGATGCTTACAATCTCTTCTTTTCCGAGGGATTTCAGTCCAAGCAGGTGTCTGTCGCCAGCTACGTTCGTTCTCGTCATGAATCGTTATCCCCTTTGCTGAATGATGACGACTTCGTCGATCCGGTCCACTTCGTTCATCTTCACTTCGATCTGCTCCAGCTTGGAGGTCGGTACGTTTTTGCCTACGTAGTCCGGGCGGATCGGCAGCTCCCGGTGTCCGCGGTCGACCAGGACGGCCAGTTGAATCGATCTCGGGCGCCCCAGGTCGATCAGGGCGTCCATCGCCGCTCTTACCGTCCTGCCCGTGTACAGCACGTCGTCGCATAAAATAATTCTCTTGTCCTGGATATCCGGCGCTTGCACCGACGAGGCGGCCATTACCGAATTCAGCCGCACGCGGTCGTCGCGGTACGAGGTGATGTCCAGTTCGCCTACCGGCATCGGGATTCCTTCGATGTCGCGAATCCGTTCTGCGATCCGGTTGGCGATATAGATCCCCCGTGTGCGAATGCCGACCATAATGCTGTCGTCCACGCCTTTATTTTTTTCCAGTATCTCGTGTGCAATGCGCGTCAAGGCGCGGCGTATTGCCGTCTCGTCCATTATAACCAGCTTATCCGGATTCATGGCCTGCTACCTCCCGATTACGCCCCGATCCATCCGGGGCTTTCCATGTGCCGATACCGCTTCTGGAGATGACGGAGTCCGCCCGCAAAAAAACTCCTTGCCCTAGGGCAAGGAGTTCGATTCGACCGCATCGCTGGGGCACGAAACAGCCATTCGCGTTCTCAAGGCACAACCACCCAGAGCGCGTATGACCATGTTCGCAACCGGCACGTCCGTTACGATATCGCGACTTTCTCGTCGACCACCTTGCCAGCCTCACAGGACCAGCTTAAAGGCACTATTTGGTTCCAAACGATTATCTCACGTTCGACATATGATGTCAATCGACAATTCAGTTTGGAAATATGACGAATCGTTGCGGCCCGCCATCATTGATTGCGCCCCTCCTTTTATGCTATAAAAGGTTTAGACGTTATTCCCAAGCCGAAAAGGAGAATACACTTACATGTCTGAAATGAACACGATGGAAGTTATTAACTTTATAAAAAACAGCGTCAAAAAAACGCCGGTAAAAGTATATGTGAAAGGCGCGCTCGAGCAAGCAAGCTTCGGCTCCGGCGTCCGTGCCTTTATCTCGGGCGGAAGCGGAGTGCTCTTCGGAGAGTGGCCGGCAATCGCCGAGGCGCTTGAAACGAACAAATCGTATATCGAAGATTTCGAAATCGAAAACGACCGCCGCAACTCGGCGATCCCCCTGCTCGATCTGAAAGGCATCAATGCCCGCATCGAACCAGGCGCCATTATCCGCGATAAAGTGACGATCGGCGACAACGCCGTTATTATGATGAACTCCACCATCAACATCGGCGCTTCGATCGGCGACGGCACGATGATCGATATGAACGTAGTCGTCGGCGGCCGCGTACAGATCGGTAAAATGTGCCATATCGGGGCAGGCGCCGTCGTAGCCGGCGTAATCGAGCCGCCTTCGGCACAGCCGGTCGTCATCGAAGACGACGTCCTTGTCGGCGCCAACGCCGTCATCCTCGAAGGCGTCCGCGTCGGCCAAGGAGCCGTCGTGGCTGCGGGAGCGGTCGTTACGCAGGACGTCGAAGCTTATACGGTCGTAGCCGGCACTCCGGCCCGGGTGATCAAGAAGGTCGACGACAAGACGAAGTCGAAGACGGAAATTATGCAGGAGCTGCGCCAGCTGTAAGCTGCATCATCGGTTCTCACACCACAAGCCAGGGGCCTCCCCTGGCTTCCAATATTAAGGAGGACTTATGCGTACGGAGATCCAAACGTTTGTAGACATACGCCGGCAGCTCCATCGCATCCCGGAGCCCGGTTATGCCGAATTTAAAACCCAGCGCTTCTTGCTGAATCGGATCGGGGAGCTGCCGCAGCACCGGATCGAGGTGCGCACATGGCGGACAGGCATTCTCGTCAAAGTCAAAGGAACGGACCCGCAGTTCACATTCGGCTACCGCGCCGATATGGACGGGCTGCCGATCGAGGAGGACACCTCTTACGCGTTCCGCTCGGAGCATCCGGGATATATGCACGCCTGCGGGCACGACATGCATATGGCGATCGGGCTCGGGGTGCTCACCCATTTCGTAGAACAGGAGATGGCGGACGATCTGATCGTTATTTTCCAGCCCGCCGAGGAAGGCCCTGGCGGAGCCAAGCCGATGCTGGAGAGCGAGGAGCTTCGCGGCTGGCTGCCTGAGCAGATCGTCGCGCTGCATATCGCGCCGGAATACCCGGCCGGTACGATTGCGACAAGACCGGGCATCCTGTTCGCCAATACGTCGGAGCTGTTCATCGATTTGATAGGCAAAGGCGGACATGCGGCTTACCCGCACTGGGCGAACGACATGGTCGTCGCGGCCGCCCACCTGCTCGTTCAGCTCCAATCGATCGTCTCCCGCAACGTTAATCCGCTCGATTCGGCCGTCGTAACGGTCGGTAAGATCGAAGGCGGCACGAAGCAAAACATAATCGCGGAAAAAGCCCGGCTGGAAGGGACGATCCGCACCTTGTCCGCGGACACGATGCAGCTCGTCAAGCAGCGGATCGAAGCGCTCGTTCGCGGAACGGAAGCCTCCTTCGAATGTACGGCACATATCGATTACGGGTCGAATTACCGTCAAGTGTACAATGAAGAGGAGATCACCCGGGAATTTATGGAATGGCTCGGGAAGTCCGGTCACGCCCGTCTGATCGAATGTTCGGAAGCGATGACCGGGGAAGATTTCGGCTATTTTCTCGAGAGCATCCCCGGCTTTATGTTCTGGCTCGGCGTCGACACGCCTTACGGTCTGCACCACGCCAAGCTTGAACCGAGCGAGCAGGCGATACCCGTCGCTATTCATACGGTGACCGATTATTTCCGCTGGAAATCGGGCCGATTGCGTTCAGGAGGGGATACGGCATGAGTGGAGCCAACAGTCGGACGGCGTCCGTAGCGAATCCGAGAAAGGATCGCGTATCGATCATGGGCGTGCCGTTCTCGAAGATGGACCTGGACGAGACGATCCGGCATTTTACGGAACTGGCGAATCGTTCCGAACGCGGCATGTATCATGTCGTTACGGCGAATCCGGAAATCGTGATGTCCGCCTCGAAAGATCCGTCTCTGATGAAAATTTTACATGAAGCGGGCATTATCACGCCAGACGGCATCGGGATCGTGAAAGCTGCCAAGTGGAAAGGTGAACCCGTCCCCGGACGCGTAACCGGCTATGATATGCTGCTGCGCCTGCTTGAGCAGGGCAACCGGGACCGTTGGTCGTTTTACTTCCTCGGTACGGACGAGGAAACGAACCGCAAGGCGGTCGAAGCGATCGCCGCTCGTTATCCGAACGTGAAGATTGCCGGACGCCATAACGGCTTCTTCGGAGCGGACCGGGAACCCGCCATCGTGGAAGAAATTGCTGCGGCAAGCCCCGATTTTCTGATCGTGGCGATGGGCGCTCCCCATGCGGAACGCTGGATCTACCGCAACAAGCCGGAGCTGAACGTCAAGCTCGTTATGGGCGTGGGAGGCAGCCTCGACATTCTCGCGGGCAAAGTGAAGCGGGCTCCGGACTTCTGGATCAAGCTGAACATCGAATGGCTGTACCGGCTGCTCTCCAACCCCTCCCGCTGGCGGCGGCAGCTCGTATTGCCGATTTTCGCGGTGAAAGCGTTCCTGCACCGCAATGACCGGTAAACTGGGTATATCAAGATGACTATGGGTATACGCGGCAAAAGAGCGGCTAACCGTCCGGGTTAACCGCTCTTTTGCTTGAGGACTATACCCGATGATGATCCGCTCGCCACTGCTTGACCGATTTTTTGATATCCGCCGGCGATAGGCCGGATTCGGCTGCTTGGGCCGCCAGTTGAGGAAACTCTTCGTCGGATGCGAAGCGCAAGGCGATGATTTGGCGGATCGTCAGCTTGCCGCTTAACGGCTTGCCAGTTAATACGAGGTGCCTCAATCCTTCCTCTGCACGAATTACGCGATCTTGCACGACGAGACTGTTTCTTCGCGTTATTACACCGACTAGGACCGTCTGTAAAGCTAAGGAAAACAGGACGAACGTCTTCCAGTCGAGCGAGCCCGAAGCAGCATCCGCAATAACGAAGCCTATTGCAGCCAAAAACGTGAGAAGTCCCAGCGGCATTAGCACAAAATGCTGCAGCGGGTATAACCTGCGATGATTTTCTAACGATTGCTCCTGCTTGTTTTCCATCTCTGGCTCCTCCTTGATTCCTTCGGTTTAATTAGGCCATCTTACTTACCCTATATGGTATTAAGTATACAATTTAATCTAAAATATTCATATCGCTGTTCGCAAATCGTCCATCGTCCAACCGCAAACCTAAAACAAATCGTGCCCGCTTCGGCAAATACAAAAAAGCCTTCACCCGTCAAGGGCAAAGGCTGTACTCGATCTGCTTTTAGAATTCGTACTGAACCGTCACATTTGTCGTTACTTTCAGCTCACCGGTCGAAATGCTGGTCGGAGACCCGGCTGCGGAATCCATCATCGCTTTGGACATCTCGATGTTGCGGTATTCCGAAGGGATGGCGACTCCGCCGCCTTGATTCACGGCTACGATCCCTTTCAGCTCTTTGCCGGCGTACTTGGCGATCGCTTGCGCTTTAGCCTTCGCGTTGTCCATCGCTTTCTCGATGACTTGCAGCTCATATTCCTGGCCCTTCTCCGTGCTGAAGCGGACGCCTTCGATCTGATTCGCCCCGGCCGCGGATACCGCATCGAGGAACGTTCCCAGATTGTCGAGGTCACGGTACGTCACCTGAAGCATTTGAGTGGCGCTATATCCTTTTACTTTCGCTTCTCCGCGATCGGAGTACGAATACTCCGGTCTTACGCTGAAGCCGGATGTTTGCACGTCTTTCGCTGGCAGCTTGTACTTGTCGAACAATACTTCCCGCAGCTTCGTGTATGCTTCCGCGTTGGCCGCTTGGGCATCTTTCGCCGTTTCCGCTTCGGTGCGGATACCGAGGTTGATGTAAGCGACGTCCGGAGCGACCGTCATTTCGCCTTGACCGTTGACGGTAATCACGTTTTTGACGCTGGAGGACTGCTCGGCGGCGTATACTTCGCCCGGGCCGAAGCGCGGCAGGCTTTGAGCGTACAGTGCTGTCGTTAATGCGAGGGCGGCTACCCCTGTAATCAGCCATTTCTTCTTCATCGTCATGTTCATCGTTCATTTTCCCTTCTTTCCAAGAATTGTTTTCCGACTCTATTAACGAGCGTTTCCGGAAAATTGTTGCAGGAAAATGAACGGATTCAAAAAAAATTTATCCGAGCCGTTCAACAAACGATTCCAGCTTGTCCATCGCCTGCTCCAGAAGCTCCATCGAGTACGCGTACGAAATCCGGATATACCCTTCCCCGTATTCGGAGAAAGCGTCGCCGGGAACGACCGCCACCCGCTCCTCGTCCAGCAGTTTCATCGTAAATTCCATGGAGCTTAATCCGAAGCGGCGAATCGACGGGAACAAATAAAACGCGCCTTCCGGTTTCTCCGCTTCAAGCCCCATCCGCTGCAGCCGGTCGTATACGAAATCCCGACGGAGCTTGTATTGCCGCTTCATCGGCTCCGCGTCGTCGATCCCGGCCGTTAGCGCTTCTACCGCCGCATATTGGCTGATCGAGCTGGCACACGTCACATTGTATTGGTGCAC
Organism: Paenibacillus sp. MAH-35; assembly: GCF_058135425.1. Lineage (NCBI taxonomy): Bacteria > Bacillati > Bacillota > Bacilli > Caryophanales > Paenibacillaceae > Paenibacillus > Paenibacillus sp. MAH-35. Next base: position 138,088 of record NZ_JBYUPU010000006.1, on the reverse strand, counting down.
CTTGACCATATGCTTCGAGATGTCCGCGGGAGCAAACGTAAATCCGATCCGCCAGCCGGTCATCGAATGCGATTTCGACAAGCCGTTGATCACGATCGTCTGCTCCTTCATCCCGGGCAGCGAAGCGATAGAGCGGTGAGGCACATCATAAATCAGCTCGCTGTATATTTCATCCGAGATGATGAAAATCGGTTTGCCGCGCAGCAGGTCGGCGACGGCCTTCAGCTCCTCCTCGGCCATCACCCGCCCCGTCGGGTTGGACGGATAACAGAGGACGACGGCGCGCGTCCGTTCGGTCAGCACCGGCTTCAGCAGCTCGGCCGTCAGCTTGAACCCGGTCTTGCGGGTATCCACGTACACCGGCGTTCCTCCGCAGAGCCGGATAATCGGCTCATAGCCTGGATAGATCGGGCCGGGGATAATGACCTCGCTGCCCGGGCCGACGATCGTCCGAAGCGTTATATCGAGCGCCTGGCTTGCTCCGGCCGTCACGATAATTTCCTGATCCGGATCGTAGCCGAGCCCGTATTTGCGGTTGACAAAAGCCGAAGCCGCTTGACGCAGCTCCGGCAGCCCCGGATTGGGGGTATACAGCGTTTTATTTTGATCGAGCGCCCGTTTGCCGGCTTCTATAATATGGGCGGGCGTAGGAAAATCCGGCTGGCCGATGGTCAGCGTGATGACGTCCTTGTAGGCGGCCACCAGATTCGAGATTTTGCGTATGCCCGAGATTTGAATATTGTGAACCGCAGAATTGACCAGATGCTCCACAAGTGTTCCTCCCATTGCATGCCTACGGAATTATAACGTTTTGAGAACGTCCAACAAATGGGTCATATCGTCGGGAAGGCCGACCTCGAACTCGAGATGCTCCCCCGTCGTCGGATGAACGAATCCGAGCACACCCGCATGAAGAGCTTGCCCGTCGATCGGGTTTCCTTTGTTGCGCCCGTACATCGGATCGCCTACGAGCGGGTGGCCGATATACTTCATATGAACGCGAATCTGGTGCGTCCGTCCGGTTTCCAGCTTCAGCTGCATCAGCGTGTAATCGGCGATCCGGTCAAGCACGATAAAATGAGTGACCGCATGCTTGCTGTTTTTGTCCGTGACGGTATACATCTTGCGGTCTTCCGAGGATCGGCCGATCGGGGCTTCGATCGTTCCCTGATCGTGGGTCACGTTGCCGTGCACGACGGCGATATATTTTCTCGTAACGCTGTGTTCTTTCAATTGGGCGGCCAGCGAGAGATGCGCCTTGTCATTTTTGGCGGCCATGATCAGACCGGAAGTGTCCTTATCGATCCGGTGTACGATACCGGGGCGCAGCATGCCGTTAATTCCCGACAGATCGGTGCAGTGGTGCAGGAGCGCATTGACGAGCGTTCCCGAGTAGTGTCCGGGTGCCGGATGGACGACCATGCCGCGAGGTTTGTTCACTACGATGACATCGGAATCTTCATAGATGATGTCGAGCGGAATCGGTTCGGGAACGATGCTAACCTCGACCGGATCGGGAACGATCAACTGGACGTTATCCCCCTCGGCGAGCTTGTAGTTCGGCTTTACCGCTTTGCCGTTTACGACGACATCCCCATTTTTGATCCACAGCTGGATTTGCGAACGCGAGATATCCTCGCCGCACGATTCGGTCACATATTTGTCGATCCGCTCGCCGGAGTCCTTCGCTTCGACGATCCATTCCTGCAGACCCTCGGTATCCGGATCTTCCGAATTTGTTTCGAACGGCAGGACTTGCTGCGCTGACGAATCGTGTTCCTTAAACTTGTCCTTGTTCATGAGTAAGACCTCTTCTTTCTTTACGCCATTCCAGAATAGAATCGAGGAAAATAAGCGCTACCCCGATTACGATTGCAGAATCGGCCCCGTTGAATATGGCAAATTGATAGTCGACGTCCCAGCCGAACAGCGAAAACCGGAAAGTGAAATGCATAAAGTCCACAACTTCTCCGAACAACAGCCGGTCTATAAAATTGCCGAGCGCTCCGCCAAGCAGTAATCCCAGCGCGACTTTCAACAGTTTCTTGTCGCCGTTTTTGCGAAGCTTCTGCAAATACCAGATCAGCCCGATCAGGATAACCGTTGTAACGACAATAAAAAACCAGCGCTGCTCTTGCAAAATGCCGAACGCCGCTCCCCGGTTCCGATGCGAAGTCAGCTGAAAAAACTCGCCGATCACCGGGATCGAGTCTCCTTCTTTCATATTCACCACAACTAGCCGCTTCGTAACTTGGTCGATCACAAATACGATAAGCGCATAAATATAATAAATCAACGTGCAGTCCTCCCTGCGACTTTAGGTTCCGATACCTCGCATTGTAGCATAGCGGCCGCATGCGCGTCCAATGAAGCGAACCGCCGTTATCCGGCTCTCGCAATCATAAATTATGGTTGTTTTATTTCCGCACCGATGGCTAACGATATACGTATCGCTCCGATTCAGACATTGCCTTACGGAAGGAGAACGACAACCGGTGAACCGACTAACAAGCGAACAACGAGAGACGCTGCGCGACGTACTCATACGGGAAAAATACGAGCTGGAGCAACGCCTGAAGCAAAACGACCATTTTGGCGCCGCCGATCCGCTTGCGGCGACAACCGGCGAGCTGTCCGCCTATGACAATCATCCCGCCGATCTCGGATCGGAGCTATTCGAGCGCGGGAAAGACATTGCGCTGAACGAGCACGAGGAACACCATCTCGCCGACATTAACGATGCGCTGGAGAGGATGAGCGAAGGCGCCTACGGGGTTTGTGCGGTATGCGGGAAATCCATATCGTATGAACGGCTGGAAGCGATGCCGACTACGGAGTATTGCATCGACCATGTTCCTGACCGCGATATATCTCAGCGCCGTCCTGTAGAGGAGCGTCTGCTCGAACCGCCTTTTGGCCGTACGAGCCTGGACGAGCTGCCCGGACAAAACGGATTTGACGGAGAAGATGCATGGCAGATCGTCGAAAGCTGGGGCAATTCGGACTCTCCCGCCATGGCCGAGGATCGCGAGGTTTGGAACTACGATCAGCTGTATACGGAATCCGATGAGAATGACGGCTTCGTCGAATCTTTCGAAAGCTTTATCGCCACAGATCTGTACGGCGAGCAAGTATCGGTTATCCGCAATCGGCAGTATCGGGACTATATGGACAACCGGGAGGGCGATCCGCTGCTGGAGCCCGATCCGTACAACGATCTGGATTCTGGACTCCATTAGCCGATCTGGCGTTCTACTGCCCACTGTCCCGTCCCTCCCCCATTTTAATAAGCGCGCCCTTCCAGCTGTATCTGTACGATCTTGACGATATCGGCGATAAAATCGCCGATGATCGGAAGGTTTAACGCTCCGAGTATGCGAAGGAAGTAGACGATCAGCGCTGCGAACACGGTAAAACCGATGGCGATTCCGACGCCGCGGGCGATTCCGGTGTACAAATTGATGAAGATGAGCCGTCTCGGGCGATTCAGCAGCGCCACGTAGTCCGCGATTTGAACTTTTTCCATCTGATCGGCGATTTTCTTCAATCTTTCATTCACACTGTCCAGCGTAGTTTCATCCGGCTTCTTCTCTGTCAAGCAAGGTCCCCCTTTTGGAAATAGACTCGAATAACGTTCATGGAGAACCGGCGGGCCGGCTCTCCATGACGGGTCATTACATCGATTTTACGATCGGCGCGCAGCGGCCGCACAGCGACGGATGCTCTTTATCCGTACCCACCTCGGGACTGACTACCCAGCAGCGTTCGCATTTTTCACCGGATGCTACTTCAACCGCTACGGCAAGTCCTTTCAGCTTCATCGCCGTTTCCGGCACCGGTGCTCCCGTCTCCTCCACGCTTACCGCCGATACGATAAACAGCTGATCCAGACCGGTCAGACGTCCGAGCAGCTTCGCGGTCTCCGCATCCGGATACAGGCGGATATGCGCTCCGAGCGAATTGCCGATCACTTTGTCCTTCCTTGCGACTTCCAGCGCCTTCAGCACCTCGTCGCGAACTTCCATAAACTGTTCCCATTTGTTCTCCAGCTCCGCGTCATATACGGACGTCTGCACGTCCGGCATATCGGCAAGCTGGACGCTGACCGCCGCCGTCTCCGGGGTATATCTCCACACTTCGTCGGCCGTATGCGGCAGTATGGGCGCAATCAGTTTAGTTATTGCCGTAAGCGCCTCGTATAATACGGTTTGGCACGCTTTGCGGGCTGCGTCGTCCTGGCTGCTTACGTACAGCCGGTCTTTGACGATATCCAGATAGAAGGCGCTCATCTCGACCGAGCAGAAATGGTGTACCGCCTGATACACGACATGGAACTCATAGTTTTCGTAAGCTTTCAGCACCCGATCCGTCATCCGGTTCAAGCGGATCACCGCAAATCGGTCAAGCTCGTTCATCTCCGCATACGATACGCGATCACTCGCAGGCTGGTAATCGGACAAGTTGCCCAGCAGGAAGCGGAGCGTATTGCGGATTTTGCGGTACCCCTCGGAGATTTGCGTTAAAATGTTGTCCGAAATCCGGTGGTCCGCCTGATAGTCAACCGAAGCGACCCACAGCCGCAAAATATCGGCGCCCAGCTTGCCGCATACTTGACTCGGGTCAATCGTATTTCCGATCGACTTGGACATTTTGCGGCCTTCTCCGTCCAGCGTGAATCCGTGACTCAAAATCCCTTTGTAAGGCGATTGACCGCGGACCGCCACACCTGTAATCAGAGACGAGTTGAACCATCCCCGGTACTGGTCGGAGCCTTCCAGATACAGATCGGCCGGCCATTGCAGCTCCGGACGCGTTCCCAGCACAGCAGCGTGACTGGAGCCGGAATCGAACCAGACGTCCATAATATCGGTTTCCTTACGGAACTCGCCGTGTCCGCATTCCGGACAACGGGTTCCTTCCGGCAGCAGTTCGTGGGCATCCAAAGCGAACCAGGCATTCGAGCCTTCCCGTTCGATGATGCCCGCCACCTTCTCGATCGTTGCATCGTTCACGAGCGGATGGTTGCAGCTTCTGCAATAAACGATCGGAATCGGCACGCCCCATACCCGCTGACGCGATATACACCAGTCTCCGCGCTCGGCGATCATGTTGTGCAGGCGAACTTCGCCCCACTCCGGCGTCCAGTCGACCCGCTTGATCTCCTCCAGCATCTCCCCGCGGAACTTATCGATCGAAGCGAACCATTGCTCGGTCGCCCGGTAGATGACCGGTTTTTTGGTCCGCCAGTCGTGGGCGTACTGGTGCTTGATGAAATCCAGCTTAAGCAGATGGCCGGACTGTTCCAGTTTCTCGGTGATCAGCTTGTTCGCTTTATCGTAAAATACGCCTTCGAAGCCGGGAGCCTCCCAAGTCATCTTGCCTTGATCGTCGACCGGGCACAATACGCCGAGATTGTATTTCTGCCCGACCGTAAAGTCGTCTTCCCCGTGCCCCGGCGCCGTATGAACGCATCCCGTACCCGCTTCCAGCGTGACATGCTCGCCGAGAATGACAACCGACTCCCGGTCGTAGAACGGATGACGGCACGTTACATACTCCAGCTCCGCACCTTTAAACGTCGCCTTCGTCGTGACTTGGCTCCAGCCGATTTCTTTGGAGACCGCCTCCAGCAGCCCTTCCGCCAAAACGAGTAATTTACCGTCCGTTTCCACAAGTACATAATCGAATTCCGGATGCAGGCTGATGCCGAGGTTGGCGGGCAGCGTCCATGGCGTAGTCGTCCAGATTACGATCGACGATCCTTCAGGAAGCTTGCCTTTGCCATCCTTCACATCAAAGGCAACATAGATCGAGGCGGACGTCTTCTCGCGGTATTCGATCTCCGCTTCCGCCAAGGCGCTCTCCGAAGACGGCGACCAGTACACTGGCTTCAGTCCTTTGTAAATATACCCTTTCTTGACCATATCGCCGAAAACCCGGATTTGCTGGGCCTCGTACTCCGGCTTCAGCGTAATGTAAGGGTCGTTCCAGTCTCCGCGGATGCCGAGCCGTTTAAATTGCCCTTTCTGCTTCTCGACCCAATTCAGTGCATACTGCTTGCAATAGTCGCGGAATTCGAGCACGCTCATCTTTTTGCGATCGACCTTGCCGCTATTGGCAATCGCCTGCTCGATCGGCAATCCGTGCGTATCCCAGCCTGGAACGTACGGCGCGTCGAACCCCCGCATCGATTTGTACCGGACGATGAAGTCCTTCAATACTTTGTTCAAGGCATGGCCGATATGGATGTCCCCGTTCGCATACGGAGGCCCGTCATGCAAAATAAACTTGGGACTTCCTTGCCGGTGCTCGCGCACCTTCGCGTAAATGTCGATCTCTTCCCACCACTTTTGCATATTCGGCTCGGCCTGGGGCAAATTGCCTCTCATCGGAAACTCGGTCTGCAGCAAATTTAACGTTTTGCCGTAATCCATCTTTCGTACACTCCTTTTATCGTCTGAACAAACATAAAACCTCTCGTCCACAAAGGGACGAGAGGTTATTCTCGCGGTACCACCCTCATAAGCATACGGATTCGGCCGTAATGAATACGGCATATCTCTCGGACATGCTCACTCGACGATCTGTAACGGGATCTCCCGTTCTCTTTAGTAACCGCTCATTCGCCGGCGTTCGAGAGACGCTCCCGGGGGATATTCGACTCGGCTGGATACCGGGCTTGCACCTTCCCCGGCTCGCTTGACTCCATCTCTCCGAATGTACTTGTCCCGGTCATCGCTTTGGGCTCCTTCAAAAAAACAACCGCTGCATAGCGGTCTGTCGTCCATCATTATACCCGAGTCGGCAAACGGGAGTCAACTGAAGCCCATCCGGACAGGTACGCTGATTTATTTGCGGTCATCGCCCGAATCCAGCGAATCCCACTGGTCATTGCCAAGCAGCTCGAGTTGCGCTTCGACAAGCGTTCTGAACCGGGTCCGGTAAATCGACGCCTGCTTCTTCAGCTCTTCAATCTCGAGGGCGACTTTGCGCGACTTCGTTAACGATTCGTTGATGATCCGGTCCGCGTTTTTCTCCGCTTCCTTCAAGATCAGCTGGGCTTCCTTCTTGGAGTTGCTCCGGACTTCGTCCGCCGCCTCCTGGGCGACGATAATCGTCTTGCTGAGCGTCTCCTCGATATTGGAGAAATGATCGAGCCGCTCCTGAAGCGCCGCTACCTGGCTTTGTAGTTCCTTATTTTCACGTATATACAATTCATAATCTTTAATAATCTGATCAAGAAACTCGTTGACCTGGTCCTCGTCATATCCGCGAAGACGTTTGGCGAACTCCTTGTTATGTATGTCCAATGGCGTTAAAGGCATTGGCGCACCTCCTGTAAATGATGACGGCGGAAAACGCTGTCTTATCCCGTTATAAAATTTCGACGGGAACAGCGGAAATCCTGCAATCTCTTACACGAATTTGCCAATTTTCAGCCGAATTCTGCCCTTTTTCGTTTCGCCTTCTACCGTTACGAGCCTAAATCTGCCGAATCCCTGGAAGGAGACGACATCGCCTTCCTTTAAGGCTTTGGAAGGGTCCGCTTCCGGTTTCCAGTTTACCTTGCAGCGTCCGGCCTTGATCGGTTCCATCACCTTGGCGCGGCTCAGACGGTAGACGTCGCTAACGATTCCGTCCAGACGAAGCGAAGCGACGGTCAAATTCATTTCCTCCAGCGTTTGCGCTGCGACTTGAATACGATCCAGCGGGAGCGTCTCCGTGGAGACGAATACCCGGTTCACGTATTGCAAATTCGAATTCACGAAATCGATAATTTCGTCAGCCACCAGGCAATGGCAGCTGTTGTCTCCGACATGAATATCGCCGATCTTGTCGCGTTTAATGCCTAAGCCGAGCAGCGAGCCGAGAAAATCGCTATGCTGAAGCCGGGAAAACTTGGCGTCCCCGGACGTGATGGACAACAATCCGACACCGGCCTCACCCGGTTCGCTGCGGCGATAGTCCGGTCCGATCAAGGCCCGCTTGCGTTCGGCCCCCTCGTAACCTCCGTCAAAGACGACCGAGACGCCGCCATTCCGATTCGCTAACGACTCGATGATGAACGACTGCCTCGGATCCAAGAAATCGGTACGCTTCACGATGTGCTGTTCGGCTGCACGCTGAATCCAATCCTGCGCTTTGTCCACGAAGCGGTATTCATCGGGGTGAAAATGCGCGCGTACTTCCGAGGACATCTCGAGTCACCTCAACTGAACATGTTAAGTAAATAACCAACGACGGCCTGCAATCCCGCAATGACAAACCGAAGCGCAATCAGGGCTACGATCGGAGAGATGTCGATCATTCCGCCGATGGGCGGTATGAACCGGCGAAATGGCGTCAAATAAGGCTCAACGAGCTTCCCCAATATTTCACCGATAAAGCTGTCGCGGGCGTTGGGCAGCCAGGAAAGCAAAATGTACGCGATAATCAAATACGTATACACCGTTCCCAGCTGTCCAATATACCCTATAATGGATTCGATCGTTCCCGGGCTCAATACTTTCACCTCAATCTACAAATTTCACTCTTGATCATGCAGCATTTCCGAAATAGCGCCTTGAATTTCAACCGAATCCGGAGTGCACAAAAATATATTCGGACCGATCTTCGAAATTCCCCCATTCAAAGCGTATACGGTGCCGCTCAAAAAATCGACGATGCGGATCGCCTGATCCGTCCGGACCCGCTGCAAATTGACGACAACAGGCCGGCGCGAACGCAACTGATCGGCGATCTCCTGCGTCTCCTCGTAGGAGCGCGGCTCGGTCAGCACGACCCGGACGTTGCGCTGGGAATGGATGCTGACGATATTTCCCTTATTACTTTTACGCATGTCGGAAGGAACGGTTTCAGCATCTTCCATCTCGTCGTTTACCCGGTTCTGGTCGCGATCCACGACAACTTCCTCTTCATCCTGCAAGCCGACGAAATTCAAAAATCGATTCATAACTCCCATTACGATTGTCCTCCTTTATGAACGATTTCATTCGTACGATTCGTACGGAGCCGTCCTCGTTATGGCATTGGCGGCAGCGGAGCTTATCCTTCCTTTCCGACCAAAACCGTTCCCAGCCGAATCCAGGTCGCCCCTTCCTCAATCGCCACCTCGAAATCGTTGGACATCCCCATCGACAAGTGCGGCACCGGGTACCCGAGCGTTCCTTGCGAATTGAGCCGGTCCCGCAGCTCGCGCAGTCCCCGGAACACCGGCCTGGTCTCTTCCGCTTCGGCCTCGAACGGCGCCATCGTCATCAGACCGATCACACGGATATTCGGGTAGCCGGACAACTGCTCGGCGAACGGGATCAGCTGCTCCGGCGCCAAGCCGTACTTCGACTGTTCGCCGGATACGTTCACCTGCAAAAAGCAGTCGGCGACCGTTCCGAGCTTCGCGGCATGCTTGTCCACCTCTTTGGCCAGAGACAGCCGGTCGAGTGAATGTATGGCAGCGAACTTTCCGATCACGTCTTTTACTTTATTCGTCTGCAGATGACCGATGAAATGCCACGTCGCCTCGGAGCCGATGGCTTCCCACTTCGCCTGGGCGTCCTGCCAGCGGTTCTCGCCGAGGTGCTTCAGTCCGCACTGGACCGCTTCCCGCGTTGTGTCGATCGATACATACTTCGTAACAGCAATTACATTAACGTCCTTGCGGTCGCGCCCGCTTCGTTCACACGACTGCGTGATGCGCGCATCCACTTGGCGAATTCGTTCCAGCATGCCCAACTTGTCCAATCCTTTCCGTTACCGCTGACTCGCGCTTCTTAGTCCGATCCAAGATGCCATACGACCCGTCGCCCCGTTCTCCTTCCGGTGGGAGAAGAACAGATCCGTGCGGCAGCCGGTACACATCCCACATATTTCGATATGCGTCGGCAATATTCCTGCTTTTATCATAATTTGTCTGTTCATTTCTTGCAAGCTCAGCATCCACTTCCCGTTCTCCGCTCCGGGACGGTATACGTCTGAATGTACACCGGGCTCTGCGCTGATCTCGTCCAGACAGGAATCGATCCTCGCTATAACCGCATCGTCCACTTCATAACAGCACATGCCGATGGATGGTCCGATTGCGGTCATCACGTCGGACGGATCGGTGCCGTATGCTTCGGACATCGTCCGGATCGTCTCGCTTGCAATGCGCAGCACCGTGCCTTTCCATCCGGCATGCGCGAGGCCGACTGCCTGTCGCACCGTATCGAAAAAATAGAGCGGAACGCAGTCGGCATAAAAGGAAGTGAGCCATATTCCCGGCTCGTTGGTAACGATCGCATCGGTATGCGCAAACGCATCTTCGCGGGATTCGCGGCCCTTCCCCCTGTCGGCCAGCGTCACGACGGCCACCTGCCGGTCATGCACCTGTTCTCCGCAGGTCCAGGCTTCAAACGGCCAGCCTAACGTCTCGCCAAGCCGTCTCCGGTTCTCGATCACGTCAATCGGCTCGTCCTGGATATGCAGAGCGCAGTTCAGCGTTCCGTAAGGCGCGCCGCTTACGCCTCCGATCCGGGTCGTCATCCCCGCGCTAATGCCGGGATGTTCCCGCTCCCATCGTTCTATCGTAACGTACGCCGGTTCTCCCGGTTTACGGGTCAATTGAAAAGGTTCCAATGGCAACGCTTGTCCTCTCCTCTCGGCATCCAGTATATCATATCCGGACGACGCCGTCCGGCAGAGCCGACAAGCCAGCCGGCACCGCCGGGAAGGCGTGCTTCCGCGTTCCCGTCCGTTCTAAGACCGGTACGACCGCTGGTCGTCCTGGAACTCGTTATCGCCTTCGACCCGGTAGGCTCGGGCATCATCCAGTTTGACGAGCACGACGTCCATCCCGATTTTTACTATGTTCCGCCACGGTATGACCACATCCGTCCCCCCGCCGAGGAAACCAAAAAACTTGCTCTGATTCGGCACGACGATGGACTCGATCCGGCCCTGCCGCAAATCGAGCTCGAGATCGCTAATTTGACCGAGCTTTTTGCCGTCGACGATATTGATGACGTCTTTCGATTGGAAGTCCGATATTTTCAAGTCCAATCACCACGAATCGCAGAGGATGGGAGCTGCCGGTCGCCGAACCTGTCAAATTCTCCGCACGATGCGGTTACACGCAAGATCAGGATCGACACGACTGGGCTCTATACCAGTATATGTGACATACGGGCAAAATGTCCTGCTCCTCCGTGCTGACAAGCTGAAAAAGTGAGGTAATTATGCCAATGCCTGTCTACTAGCGAGAGCGAAGGAACGGTCTCTGACCGGAAAACCAGCCGTGTAAAGCGGTAGTTCGTGCGTAAATCACAAAATAAAAGTTTCTGGCGAGACTGTCGATTCATTGTGGACAACCAAGTGGAAAGGGAAAAGATTACCTTCTGGCGACGTCTGGAATGCCCTACCTTACAATCCTTATTCAATCTAGGGATTCCGGACAACCTGTTTGAGCAGAAGAAGGTAACTTTTCACTTAGAACGGCCTGCTAACACTTCTACACAATGAATCGACAGTCTATCTGGCACCCTTTATTTTCGGCATATTGGGGGGACAGAGACAAATAGAGGCGGTTTGTACCCCCTATTTCCGCCCGCCGAAGGGGTCTGCACCCGTTTCGCGGATATTAGAAGCTTCAAACCGCTCTTATTCCGTGTCCAAGCGGGCTTTCGGTCAAAATAAGGGGTGCAAACCACTCTTACTCGGTTCCCCCTCATCCATGTTTAAAGTTAAAAAAACCTCCAGCCCCGTACTGTGGTCAATACCAATGGGCTTGGAGGTTTGAGATTGTATGCTATTGCTTGAACAGGGAAACCGCGTAAAGTCCGTTCTTTCGGTACGAACTAGTTTCGGATCGGATCAGGTTTTAACGTGCTTCTGCATTTGTGAAATTGCCGACTTTTCAAGCCGGGACACTTGCGCCTGAGAGATGCCGATTTCGTCGGCCACTTCCATTTGGGTTTTTCCTTCGAAAAAACGCATCGACAAGATCATTTTCTCACGATCGTTCAGTTTGCGCATCGCTTCCCGTAGGGCGATTCCTTCGATCCACGACACGTCTTTGTTCCGTTCGTCGCTTATCTGGTCCATCACATAGATCGGGTCTCCGCCGTCATGATAAATCGGCTCGAATAAAGAAACGGGATCCTGAATCGCATCAAGGGCGAACACGACGTCTTCCTTCGGAACATTTAACGCTTCGGATATTTCGTATACCGTCGGCTCCCGCGAATTGGAATTAGTCAGCTGGTCCCGTACCTGCAGCGCTTTGTAGGCGATATCGCGAAGCGAGCGGGATACGCGGATCGGATTGTTGTCCCGCAGGTAACGCCGGATCTCCCCGATAATCATCGGTACGGCGTATGTGGAGAACTTGACGTTTTGACTCAAATCGAAATTATCGATCGCCTTCATAAGACCTATGCAGCCGACTTGAAACAAGTCGTCGACGAATTCCCCACGGTTATTGAAGCGCTGAATAACGCTTAAGACCAATCGTAGATTGCCGTTAACCAATTTCTCTCTTGCTGCTCGTTCGTTTCTCGTCTGAAGCTGTACGAACAATTCCCGCATTTCCGCGTTGGACAGAACAGGCAGTTTTGAAGTATCAACACCACAGATCTCGACTTTGTTTCGGGTCAACGTGAATACCTCCCAAGGAGAAACATTACTGTTAATTATCTCCCTGGAAGTTTTTTTTATGCGCCTCCGAATGCGAACTGACGTTCCTGAAAAGGGTGGTGGAAATCGCTTACAGCTTACTCTCTCTAAAGCAAAAAGCCCCCTTATCACCTCAAGAAAAATCGGTGGAAGCCAAACAAAAAAGAGAAGCCTGTTCGCGCTTCTCCTCATACCATCTTATTAAACTCCTTGCGCAGCCGCTTGATGATCCGTTTCTCCAGCCGGGAGATGTAGGATTGGGAGATGCCCAGCATATCGGCTACATCCTTCTGTGTTTTCTCTTCCCCGTCTTGCAGGCCGAAGCGCAGCTCCATAATGATTCGTTCCCGCTCGGTCAGCTTCTCGAGCGCTTTATGCAGCAGCTTCCGGTCCACCTGCTCCTCGATATTGCGGTAAATCGTATCATTCTCCGTCCCCAACACGTCGGAGAGCAGCAGCTCGTTGCCGTCCCAATCGATGTTCAGCGGCTCGTCAAACGAAACCTCCGTCCGGACTTTGCTGTTCCGGCGCAAATACATCAAAATCTCATTTTCGATACAACGGGAAGCGTAAGTAGCCAGCTTGATTTTTTTCTCCGGATCAAACGTGTTCACGGCTTTAATCAGCCCGATCGCGCCGATCGATACGAGATCCTCGATATTGATCCCGGTGTTCTCGAACTTCCTCGCTATGTACACGACCAAGCGCAAATTACGCTCGATGAGCATCGCCCGGATCGCCGCATCTCCGGATGGCAGCTTCCCCAGCAAATACTCCTCTTCTTCTCTCGTCAGCGGTGGCGGCAGCGCTTCGCTGCCTCCTATGTAATAAATCTCGTCGCTCTTCAGACCGAGGAGGAACAGAAGTCGGTAATAGAGCACTTGCATGATCAGTTTCCACTTTAGCAGCATGGGATACCTCCTGAAGGCTTTTCAGTGAAAAGCTTAATTGTAAGTTAAGGGCTTTTCTACGAAAAGCCAGCTTCGTAAGCATCTGCTTGGGCTTTTTATAAAAAAGCCAGCTTCGTAAGCATCTTCCGGGCTTTTTATAGAAAAGCCAGCTTCGTAAGCATCCGCTTGGGCTTTTCTATGAAAAGCCGGCTTACTCGCAATCGTTTCGGGGGTGCGCCTTATTTTAAAACCAGCCTCCCTCTACGTACACGTAAACGTTACGCTTCCATTTGCACCAATGTAGGGTGAATGATTGCCTGATACGATCCGTCGGCGCACAGCTTCCCGCCATCAAGGCCGACAAGCACCCGCTCGTTTACGATTTCCGTTTCGTTATGGACAATCACCACCTTGTCGGGCTTCAAAGCTAGCATAAACTGCGTTCCACGGTTCACCCCCCGGTACGGAATAAGGCGGAGCCGATCCTGCCAGACGAACGAATCGGACCCGATCCCCGCAACAAGCTGGTCCACCTCCGACTGACGAATACGGGCCATCCACGACTCGGGCAGCATATCGCTCCACTGAGTCGCTTCAATAACCATAACCGGCGTGCGCGTCAACGGGTCGTACAGCTGGTTGCCCGTATCGATCAATCCGGTGCATACCGATTCGTAGTCGTCGATGCGGATTTTGACTTTCGCCAAATATTGCGTCATCTCCCGCCTGCGCTTGGCGCCGAAAAATACTGCCCGGAACAGCCACAACAACGGAATAAACGTAAGAGCCACGAACAAAAAACCGATATTGACCCGGTGGGCAAGCCCGCCCGAGCGGGTGACAAGAATGCCGTTCATCACTTCCCCCGGCGACTGAAGGAAATAATAAATGCCGAACATCCCACCCGCTACAGCGAAACTAACCACATAAAAAGCGCCCATATTCCGCAAAAACGTCTGCAGTCCGCCGAAACCGAAAGCGATTACGATCATGGCCGACGAAAATAAGCATTTCAAAACGATCGTAAACATAAAAGATAAGGAGGGCACCATCATCATCACAACGTACGAGGCGCCAAACGCGCTCGATGCCGCAATTCTCCACCAGCTCGGCCGTATATGACGAATCCGGGCCGCTGCGAGCAGAATCGCACCATCGATGAGGAAATTGACAAGGAAGATCAGATCCAAATAAACGACCATCGGTCCCCCCCTGCCTGCTGCAAAGACGACGAAACACCGCATCGAAGCGCCGGAAGCCTGTACGCTCCGGGCAGCTGCGGCTGTTTCCAGTTGAATCTGCCATTCTTGAAATCAGTATATAGTAAGCATATTTCAAAGTCTGTCTAAACTTGTCATGGCGAAGCGTCTTTTTTTGGCGAAATTTTTTGAGCAGGTTTTCTCCCTTTTATCGCATAAACAAAATAAATAACACTATAAAACAATATAATCAAACGACCACTCGCGCAAGAAAACGAATTTCCTGCACAGCGGCAAGGAAAGAATGGCGGAATATGGTGTTTTTTACCGAGGGTATGGGGATAAGCAGCGAGATTTCAGAAATCATCGGGAACTGTTCTGCAACTTAACAGGATTACTCATCCCGGCACACATACTCCCAAGGTGGTAACGACACTTGGTAACGACACTCGTTTTCATATTCGAGGTCCGCGCAGCTTGAAATATAGCTGCACGAACAAGATAGGAGTCTTTGGCGAGGCTGTCGATTCATTGTGGACAACCAAGTGGAAAGGGAAAAGATTACCTTCTGGCGAGTTTTGTCTGGAATCCCCTACCTTACACTCCTTATTCAATCAAGGGATTCCGGACAACCTGTCTGAGCAGAAGAAGGTAACTTTTCACTTGGAACGGCCTTTCTAACACTTCTACACAATGAATCGACAGCCTCTTTGGCACCTCCTATTTTCGATCTTTTCGACAAACTAGAACGGATAGAGGCGGTTTGCCCCCCTATTTCAGCCAACTGGTGGAATCTGCGCCTTTTTCGAGGATATTAGGCAGCAGAAAGTCCAAACGGCCACCCAACCGCGATGAACGTACTTGCGATACTTGCTTACCCGACAAGGAAGGAGCTCCTTCTCCCCTTTACCGTAGTGAGGAACTTTAACATCCTGGATAGTCAACACAAAAAAACCCGACCATATAGGCCGGGCCGGGTATTTACGGGAATCGTATGCAAATGAGGTGCTCTGGCTCTGCTGCGATTAACGGCCGGAAGGATTGTTCTTCCCGCGGTTGCGCAAAAAGGTTGGAATGTCGAGCTGGTCGCCCGCAGGCTGGCCGCTTCCAAACGGACGAAGGCCGCCTTGCGATTTGTCAGCCGGCTGTTCCGCACTTCCACCAAGACCTGGGCGCCGCTGCGGCTGCTGTGGAATCTGCGCCGGCTTATGCTCGAACCCGGTGGCAATAACGGTTACCATAATCTCGTCCGTCAGCTTTTCGTCGATGCTTGCACCGAAAATCATGTTGACCTCAGGGTCGGATGCCGAGGCGACAATATCCGCCGCTTCGTTTACTTCATACAAGCTCAAGTTCACTCCGCCGGTAATGTTCATCAGAACGCCGTGCGCACCGTCGATCGATGTTTCAAGAAGCGGGCTCATAATAGCCTTTTTTGCCGCTTCGGCAGCGCGATTTTCTCCGGTAGCGACGCCGATTCCCATCAGCGCAGAGCCGCGTTCGGTCATAATCGTTTTGACATCAGCAAAGTCGAGGTTGATCATACCGGGAACAGCGATCAAATCCGAGATCCCTTTGACCCCTTGACGAAGGACGTTGTCCGCTTCGCGGAACGCTTCCAGCATCGGTGTCTTTTTATCGATAATTTCGAGCAGCCGGTCATTTGGAATGACAATCAGCGTATCTACCTTTTCCTTCAAAGCATTAATGCCTTGCTCGGCTTGTGCGGAACGTTTGCGTCCTTCGAACGTAAACGGACGCGTAACAACGCCTACGGTCAGTGCTCCGCATTCTTTGGCAATCTCAGCAATAACCGGAGCGGCACCAGTACCGGTTCCTCCGCCCATGCCAGCAGTTACGAACACCATATCTGCGCCGCGAAGCGCATTTACAAGAACCTCACGGGATTCCTCAGCCGCTTTTTTGCCTACATCCGGATTGGCGCCTGCACCAAGACCGCGAGTCAGCTTCTCGCCAAGCTGCACCTTCGTATCGGACTTCGCCGTCTGCAAAGCTTGAGCATCCGTATTGGCCGTTATAAATTCTACGCCCTTCAGGCCGAATTCGATCATCCGGTTTACTGCATTGCTCCCGCCGCCGCCTACGCCGATTACCTTGATCTGCGCAAGCGATTCGTTACCCAAATCGATTTCAAACATACAAGTGTTATCCTCCCTCAATTGCTTGTGTTCGTTTGCCGCGAGAGTTTAAATAAATTCGCTCAAATAATTTTTAATCCGTTCGAACAGCCCGGGCTTCCCTTCTTTGGCAGATGACGATTTTTTGCTCACGGCCGGAAGCTTCTTGACGGTTGCCGTGCTCGGACGCTGGCGCGCGAACTTGGAAACGTAATGAATGATGCCGACTCCGCTCATGTAAGCCGGATCGCGAACCCCGATAAAATCGGGCACCGCCATGCGGACCGAGTTCTCGAGCTCCATCTGTGCGATCTCCAGCACACCCGGCATCGACACGGCACCGCCGGTCAGTACGTAACCTCCCGGCGCTTCCCCATAACCGAGACGATGAGCCTCGGCACGAATCAACTGAAAAATCTCTTGAACCCGGGGTTCGATAATATGGGCCAGATCAACCTGGGAATATTCTTTGTCCACGTTGCTGCCCATCCGGTTCACCTTGAAAATTTGGTCCGCTGCCGCGTCGTCGATGATGGCGCAGCCGAACTTGAGCTTAATCTTCTCGGCAATGTCGAGTTGTGTCCGAAGTCCGATCGAGATATCGTTTGTAATATATTCTCCGCCGATCGGCAAGGTGGACGTGGCGATAAGGCTGCCTTCCTCGTACACCGCTATCGTCGTAGCACCTGCGCCGATGTCGACCAGCAGCGTCCCTACCGTCTTCTCGTCCTTGGACAAGCAGAGCTGACCCGAAGCCAGAGACATGAGGACGATGCCGGAAACGCGCAGTCCCGATTTCTCTACGCAGCGAAGCAAATTATGTATGGATGTCTTCGTGCCGGTTATAATCGTCGCTTCGACTTCGAGCCGGACGCCTATCATCCCTCTGGGGTCTTGAATTCCCTCCAAACCGTCAACTACGTACTGATTCGGCACAACGCCAATAATTTCCCGCTCCGGAGGAAGCGCGATAACCTTTGCGGCTTGCAGCACCCGCTCGATATCTTCCTCGCCAATCTCCCGGTCTTCGTTCGACACGGCTACTACCCCGTGACTCGACTGTAAAGCGATATGATTACCGGCTATGCCGACATACACTTCCGAAATTTGAATCCCTACCATACGCTCTGCATGATCAATTGCGCTCCGTATCGAATGGACGGTCTGATCGATGTCCACGATAGCACCCTTACGAATACCCTCCGAGTCGGCAGATCCAACTCCGATTATATTAATGGCGCCGTTGTTCATTTCGCCGATAATCGCTCGCACTTTGGACGTACCGATGTCCAAACTCACAATGATGTCATTGCTGCTCAACCCGTGGCACCTCCCAGCAATTCAGATAAATGTCGGTGTCGCAAAAAACACCTTTGTACATATTCCACACGGTTTATAGTTTCCCTCTTTTTTCAACAATTTTTTATGAGGATTCGGGCGTATCAATTATTTCCAATTTAAGAGTGAAAAATCGAGTGGCTGGTAGATCCCATAACTACAATTCTACCATTTTTTAATAGGAAAGAGTAGTTCTTTTTTAGATGCAATCAAGCCGCCGGAACGCCATCCAGATACAGGTAAATATGTAACGTACGCTTACCCAAACGGAAAAGAGGAGGCGACTGTTCGCCCCCTGACATAGTATTCGGTTCAGTTTCCTTTTTTCTGGGGATCTTTGGTATCGTTTTTTGTCGTATTTGACGCGGAACCGCTTTTCTTGTCCGCCTCTTTGGCGGGGTCCTGCGGCTGGGTGTAGTACATGTCGAACGGAATATGGGTATTGGCTTCCAAAAGTTCGAACACGCCGGAAGATACGTCCTTCTCCGCCACCTGCTCGATCATCTCGTCGAGGTATTGGATTTTGTCCGGCAAGTAGGTGATCGTCGTATAAACTTCGAACTGGGAGCGGGTGTACATTTTAATTTTATCTTCGTAGGTTTTGGTAGGGGAAGGCTTGATTTCGGATATTTCGGCGAGCGTCTTGTCCGATAAACGCCGGAGCGTCTCCGTCAGCTTCGCCTTCCACGGGTCGCTGTCGCTCCAACCGGACAAGATCGGCTTGTCCACCACGACACCGGGGTCGTTCACGGGGATGGCCAGGCCGTTGGACAGCAGCATGTCTTTACCGCCCGACGAATTGATCTGGAAAGCGACGCGAGGATATTCCTCGACGGCCACTCGCACCAGCCCCGGAAACTTTTTGCTCACGGCCACGTTCTCGACGGCCTGCAGCTGGCGCACGCGAGCTTCGACGCTAGCCGAACGGAACGGAAAAAAGTTGTCTCCGACCGATATGCCGAGCAATTGTCCGATTTCTTCGGTCGTCAGGGCCGAATTGCCGGTAATCTCGATCTGGGCGATCTTGCTGAGAGACGAACGGAAAAACAGCACGGCCAACAGCGAGATAAACAGCAGCACCAAAAAAACGATCAGCTTCCGGCTGCTGCGGGGCCTCCGCTTCTCTTCCCGCAGTACGGGCATTCTTTCCTGCAAATCGAAAACCTCCGATCGTAACGCGCAAAAACGTTAAAACGCCGTTCATCCCCTTCCTGTAGGAGAAGGGGAGCTTCTGGCGATGCCGCAAACGGCTTATGGAACTTTCAATTGACGTACAGGACTGAAACGTTCGATCTTCGCTCCGAGCCTGCTGAACATGATCTCGATCTGGTCGTATCCGCGGTCGATATGATGAATCTGCTCGACGATGGTCGTGCCCGCAGCCGCCAGGCCGGCAATCACGAGCGCGGCTCCGGCGCGCAAGTCGGTCGCTTCGACCGTCGCTCCGTACAATCGCGGTACCCCGCGAATAAAGGCGCTGTTCAGATCGACCCGCACATCGGCGCCCATGCGGGAAAGCTCGTCGACGTGCTTGAAGCGGCCTTCGAACACCGTCTCCTTAACAACGCTGATTCCGTCGGCAAGCGCCAGGAGCACCATCAGTTGCGCCTGAAGATCAGTAGGGAACGACGGGTGAGGCGAAGTTACGATTCGTTCGACGGCTCGCGGTCTGGAAGAATTGCTTACGTGTATTATATCATCGCTAGCGACGATTTGAACACCCGCGCGCTTGAGGACGTGAATGACCGAAGTCAGGTGAGCCGGACACACGTTCTCCAAAGTGACGCTGCCCCGCGTTGCCGCAGCTGCGACCATCAGCGTGCCCGTTACGATCCGGTCCGGAATGACCCGGTAAGCCCGGGGCGTAAGCCGCTCCACTCCTTCGATCGTTATCGTGTCCGTGCCGGCACCGATCATTTTGGCGCCCATGGCGTTCAAAAAGTTTTGCAGATCTTGGATCTCCGGCTCGCGCGCCGCATTGGAAATCGTCGTAACGCCTTCCGCCAAAGCCGCAGCCATCATGATGTTTTCCGTCGCCCCGACGCTTGGGAAATCGAGCGTAATATCGGTTCCTCTAAGCCGGTCTACGCTGCACTTGATCGTATTTCCCGACTCTTCGATTTTCGCTCCAAGCGCCTGCAGGCCCTTCAGATGCAAGTCGATCTTGCGTTCCCCGATGGCGCAGCCTCCCGGCTGATACACTTGCACATGGCCGAACCTGCTGAGCAGCGGCCCCATCAAAAAGATCGATGACCGCATCTGGCGCATTAATTCCTCGGGAATATGCGACGAATGGGCCGAAGACGTTTCCAGCGAAACGACATCGTCCTTCAGCTCCGTCTTGCAGCCGAGTGCGCGCAAAATGTCCAGCATGACATGAATATCAAGCAGATCCGGCACGTTTCCGATCCGGTGAACGCCTTCCGCCATCGTACATGCCGCGAGGATCGGCAGCGCAGCGTTTTTGGCGCCGTGAATCCGGACATTGCCGGACAAGGGCTTCCCGCCTTCGATAACCAGCTTCTCCAATGTTATACCCTCCCGAAAGCCTGCCTTGCAAGCCGGGAACCGGAATAACCTGCGTTACTTTTCCCCTGCGATCCATACTTCCGGCACTAGGGTGACGCCGAACTTTCCGAGTACAGTGCTTCGTATATGGTCCATCAGCTGCAATACATCATTCGCCGTCGCGCCTCCGGTGTTGATGATGAAGTTGGCATGTTGCGGCGACACTTCCGCCCCGCCTACACGGTAGCCTTTCAGCCCGGCCTCCTCAATCAGCTTCGCGGCAAACGTCCCCTCCGGATTGCGGAACGTGCTCCCGGCCGTCGCAAGCGTCAGCGGCTGGGTATGAATGCGGCGGGCTTTGTTGGATGCCATAGCGGCGGAAATTTCTTTCCGGTCTCCGTGCTTCAGCTCCAGGACGGCTTCCGTCACGATCCCGGGCCGCCTGTGGAGCAGCGAATGCCGGTATCCAAACTCCATCTCATCGTTACGCAGGCGTATCGTCTCTCCGGTTTCCAGTACAATTTCGGCTTCTTTGAGAATACGTGACATATCCGAACCGTGAGCCCCGGCGTTCATGTAGACGGCTCCGCCCACAGTGCCTGGAATGCCCCCTGCGAATTCCAGCCCGGTAAGTCCTTCTCTGCCGACCTTAACGCACAAGGGGATGAGTGACACAGCTCCGCCGGCCGTAACAACCTGATCGTCGAACCGGATCTGGTCGAGACCTTTGCCGAGCTTAATCACGAAGCCGCGTACGCCTTTGTCGGATACGAGCATATTGGAGCCGCGGCCGATCGTTATAAACGATTCGCCGTGCCGATGCAGGATGCGCATCGTCTCAGCCAGCTCCTCTTTGCCGTTCGGTACGACCAGAACGTCGGCGGGACCGCCGATCTTCCAGGTCGTGTAGTCAGCGAGCGGTTCGTTTTGCATCACTTCGCCTACTTGGGCAGCCTGCAAATCTTGGATTACCTGCAGCATGGGTGAACCTCCTTCACGGGAACGCCTTGGGACCTGCCTGAACGAACGTCGAACGTCTGCAGACGCGGGTACGCCCCTAGGGTCCGAACACTTCGAGAAATACGGTTATGTTTCCGCATCGTGCATATAGCGGTATCCCGGTGTCTGTCACGGTTATAGTGTATAGTATGTAAGAGGCCCGGATGTGTGACAAACGCCCATCTGTGCGGGCGCGGATAAGCGGGGCGCGGCTGCGGAGCGAGCATCGCGGTCAGCTCCGGGCCCCGGACAGCCGCTCGATCAGGGCGATGATTTGCAAGACGCTGTCCTGATTGGAATACGCGTTCATCCGGTTTATATAGGTTTCCCGCTGCTCGTACAGACAAAGCAAGCCGTCTTGCAGCGTATCGGACGTTAGTTGCTCCTCCTCCAGCACTTCGGAGAAGCCTTGGCTGCGGAACGATTCCGCGTTGAGGATCTGGTCGCCCCGGGAAGCGTTTTTCGACAGCGGAATAAGCAGCATCGGTTTGCGCAGCGATAAAAATTCGAAGATGGACGTCGAGCCCGAACGGGATACGACAACGTCGGCCATGGCCAGCAGATCGGGCAGCTCGGTCGTCACGTATTCGAATTGCCGGTAGCCGCGGACGCCGTTCAGCTGCGGGTCCGCATGGCCTTTGCCGCACAGATGTACGATCTGAAACGTCTCGAGCAGCCTGCTGAGTCCGCTCCGGACCGCTTCGTTGATCGCTCTCGCCCCGAGAGAGCCGCCCATAATGAACAATACCGGCTTCCGGCTGTGAAAATCGCAGAGCGAGAGTCCCTTCGCCTTGCTGCCGCGCTTCACCTCGTCGCGGATCGGCAGCCCCGTGCACTCCGCCTTGCCTCCGGGCATATGGCGCAGCGTCTCGGGGAACGTGACGCATATGTGCGAAGCGAATGGAACGGACAGCTTGTTGGCCAGCCCCGGCGTCATATCCGACTCATGGATGATGACGGGAATCCGGTTCATCCAGCCCGCCACGACAACCGGAACGGACACGAAGCCGCCTTTGGAAAAGACGACGTCCGGCTTCAGCTTGCGTATAGTCCGGTAAGCGTCGAAGACGCCCTTGATCACTTTAAACGGATCTTTGAAATTTTTCAGATCGAAGTAACGGCGAAGCTTTCCCGACGAGATCGGATGGAACGGAATGCGGGCTTCCTCAATAATGGTTTTCTCGATGCCGTCCGCCGAGCCGATGTAATTCACGTTCCAGCCGCTCTCGCGCAGTCTGGATATAAGCGCCAGATTGGGCGTTACATGGCCCGCCGAGCCTCCGCCGGTGAAGACGATCGATTTCATGGATGTCACCTCGCATAGCGGGAAATATTCAACAGCACGCCGATGGCGGTCAGCATAAGCGTCAGTGACGAGCCTCCTGCGCTGATGAGCGGCAGCGTAATTCCGGTTACCGGAAACATGCCGATAACGACGCCGATATTAATAATAACCTGGACTGCGATCATCCCGACGATCCCGACAGCCAGCAGGCTGCCGTACGAATCGGGAGCGGTAATCGCCGTCCGCATCCCTCTCCAGACGAGCAGCGCGAACAGCAGCAGGATCGTGGCTCCGCCGATAAAGCCCAATTCTTCGGCGATGATCGAGAAAATAAAGTCCGTCTGCGGCTCGGGCAAATAGCTGTACTTTTGCCGGCTCATGCCGAGCCCGAGTCCGGCCAGCCCTCCGGGGCCGATCGCGTATAAAGACTGAATCGACTGATACCCCGCTCCGAGCGGGTCCTGCCAAGGATCGAGGAAAGCGGTGATCCGCTTGAGCCGGTAAGGCGCCGCGGCGATCAGCCCGACAAACCCGGCCACCCCGACCAGAGCGAGGTACGATAAGTGCGAGATCCGGGCGCCTGCGGTGAAAATGATAAGCAGCGACGCACCGACAAGAACGACGCCCGTCCCGAGATCGGGCTGCAGCATAATCATCCCGAAAGCAAGCCCCATAATGCCGAGAGGCGGCACAAGCCCGCGCGTAAACTCGGTTATTTTCGACTGGTCCTCAGACAGCCATTTCGCCAAAAATACGATCATGCCCAGCTTCATAAACTCGGACGGCTGAATCCCGAGAGAGCCGATGCCGAGCCAGCTGCGCGCCCCGCCGCGGACAACCCCGATTCCGGGAATAAGGACGATAACGAGCAGCGCGAAACAGACGATGAGGCCGACTTTCGCATACTTTTTCCATACCCAGTAGTCGACGTTCATCGTAACAAACATCGCGGCTATGCCCAGAACGGCAAAAATCAGCTGGCGCTTCAAATAGTAATAATAGTCCCCATAGTCGTGAAAAGCCAAAACCGCGCTGGCGCTGTACACCATCACAACGCCGATCGTCAAAATAAGCAGTGTGGATATGAGAATCCACGGATCGGGAAACGAACGCACTTTAGACATCGCCGCATACCTCCATAGACGGGGGAGAATACGTAGAAACCGGCGCTTCACAAACCATGAATCGGCTTATTGGAGTTATGCTCTATAACTCTCCTAAGCACACGCCCTCTCTACTTCCTTCCCCACTCTTGGGCTTGTTTGCAGCGACTCTCTCCGCCGGAACTGCGGGAGGCGGTGCCGTTGCGGGCTGCAAGTACATTCAAACTTATATGAGAAACTGAAATGCCGAAGGATTGCAAGGATAGAGCGAAGAGTTTACGTCCCGCCTTTGAAAGGGTGTCCTGCCCTACCATCCATTCCAAGAGGACACCATTTCAACAAGCGGGCGAAGCCTATCCTTCAAGCCTGGACTTCCGATCATCATCTCTCATACAAGTTTGCACTATCGCAGCCGCACCAGCACGCCCCCACCCGGCGAACGGTCGATGTAAACAAGCCCTCTCTACAACTTATGCACCGACTCTTTAAACATGCGTCCCCGAATCTCGTAAGACTCGAACATATCCCAACTGGCGCAGGCCGGCGAGAGCAGCACGATATCTCCCGGTGCGGCCATAGACCGCGCCGTGCGGACCGCCTCGTCGAGCGTATCGGCTGCACTGTTCCCAGTATCGACCGATTTTACGGCGCTAATCCCTGCCTCCTCCGCCAGCCTGGCAAAGATATCGCGGGTTTCTCCCAGCGAAACGACCGCTTTCACCTTCTCGCGCAGCAGCGGCAGCAGGTCGCGGAAGTCCAGCTTCCGGTCCTGTCCGCCGGCGATCAGCACAATCGGCTGCTCGAAAGATTCCAGCGCCCTGATCGTAGCCAGCGAGTTGGTCGCTTTCGAATTGTTGTAGTACCCGATCCCTTCGCGCTCGGTTACGAATTCCAGACGGTGCTCAACGCCCCGGAACTCCCGGAGCGCCTTCACGACCGGCTCGAGTCCGGCTCCCGCCGACATGGCTACTGCGACAGCGGCCAGAGCGTTCTCGGCGTTGTGTTTGCCGGGAAGTCCAAGTTCCTTAACCGGCAGCACGACAGTTTCCTGACCGGCGGCATCGCGGTATACGATCCGATGACGTTCCGTGAGCGCTTCCTCCGGCGAGGCGAGCGGTGGATCGACAAATACACCGCGATGGAGCCGCTCCTTCATAGAAAACGGGACAAGCTGAGCACGGACGGTGCCCGCGATTCGTCTGCATTCCGGGTCGTCAAAATTGACTACCGCTACGTCTTCCGGCAGCTGGTTCGCAAACAGCTTCGCCTTCGATTCGATATAATCGTCCATCGTTCCATGATAATCGAGATGGGTCTCGCACAGGTTGAGCAGACAAGCAATGCGCGGACGGAACGACACCGTCCCCTTTAATTGAAAGCTGCTCAGCTCCACGACCATCCGGTTGTCCGGAGTTGCCTCCAGAGCCGCCTCGCATAAGGCGATTCCGATATTCCCGGCGATGATCGGCTTCAGGCCGGCATTTTCCAGCATAAGTCCGATCCAGGTCGTCGTGGTCGTCTTGCCGTTCGACCCGGTAATTCCGATAATCGGCGCTTCGCACGTATAGTTCGCCACCTCGACCTCGGTGACCACTTCGATGCCGAGACGCTCCGCTTCCTTAATAGGAGGAATGGAGTACGGAATGCCCGGATTTTTGACGACGAGCGCCACGCCCAGATGAATCAGCGTATCCGGATGACCCCCGCATAGAACAGAAATACCCAGAGCCGTTAGTTCGTCGGCCTCAGGGCATAAAGAGCGTTCCTTCATATCGTTAACCTTCACGGCGGCGCCGTGTTCGTGAAACAGCTTTGCCACCGTCACTCCGCTGCGCGCGAGGCCGAGGATGACGACTTCCCGGCCCCGGTAAAACTCGGGATGATTCATAGGTTTGCAACCCACCTTTATAAAGTAAACAGCGCAAGTGCCGCACAAGCGAGACCGGCCAGCCAGAACGTAAGAACAATGCGCCATTCCGACCATCCTACGAGCTCGTAGTGGTGATGGATCGGACTCATCTTGAACACGCGTTTGCCGCGCGTCTTAAAGGAAATGACCTGGATGACGACGGACAGCATCTCGATGACGAATACAGCGCCGATGATCAGAATCAGCAGCTCCGACTTCGTCAGCATCGCCGCGGCGGCGAGTCCGCCGCCGATTCCGAGAGAACCGGTGTCGCCCATAAACACTTTGGCCGGATGCGCGTTGAAGACGAGAAAGCCAAGCACCGCGCCAACCATAGCGGCCGAGAAAAAGGCGGTTTCCATCTCGGAGGTGACCATGGCGATAATCGTATAAGCGCCGAAGGCGATCGCGCTCGTTCCGGCCAGCAGACCGTCCAGTCCGTCCGTAAAATTCACTGCGTTCGACATGCCCAGCATCATGATGACGGCAAAAGGCACATACAGCCACCAGCCGAGCTCGAACGAGAAATCGGTGAACGGCACCGTCAGTTCGGTGCTGTGCCCGCTCCGATATAAAAGGTAACATACGACGCCAGAGAAAAACAACTGCCCAAACAATTTCTGCCTGGCGGTAAGTCCGAGCGAGCGTTTAAACAAAATTTTGATATAATCGTCCAAAAAGCCGATTAAGCCATATCCTAACGTGGCGACAATCAGGATAACCGCTTCCGCTGTTTTGTCGGAAAACCGTAAAAAGGCAATCGATAATGCGAGCAAGATGATCGTTCCGCCCATGGTCGGGGTTCCCGCTTTTTTCAGATGCCCTTGCGGACCGTCGGTGCGAATCTGCTGGCCGAACTTGAGCCGCCGCAGGATCGGGATGCAGATGGGCCCGAGAATAAGCGCGAGCACAAATGCGGCGCCCATTGTAAACAAGATAACACGTATATCCATGACAGTCGGTTCCCCCTCCCTTCTACAGCTGCTGTTCTATGAGGCGATGGACGACTTCTTCCAGCCGCATTCCTCTCGAGCCTTTCACCAGCACAATATCGTCCGGCTTCGCATACTCCGCAAGCAGACTGGCAAGCTGCTCCTTATCCTCGAACCAGCGGACCTGGCCTTCCGGGAAAAAGGGAGCCGCCGCATCCGCCGTATGTTTGGATAACGGACCGTACGTGAACACGCAATCGAAATGTTCGGACGACAGCGTCGCTCCGATCTCCGTATGGTATCGCACATCGTGCTCCCCGAGCTCCAGCATATCGCCGAGCACGACCAGTTTCCGGCCGAAGCCCGTCAAGTCGCGGAGCAGCTCGAGAGAGGCCAGCGTCGAAGCCGGACTCGAATTGTACGCGTCGTTCAGCACCGTCACTCCCGATACGCCCGTCAGCCGCTCGATCCGCATACCGGTCGGCTTCATGGACGACAGCCCCGCCGCGATCTCGGCGTCGGTCAGCCCGAAGTAACGTCCGATCGCAACGGCGGCCATGGCGTTGACCACATTATGTTTGCCGAGCAGAGGAATAGGAAAGACAGGCTCTTCCGCGCCGTTCACGGTAAACCTCGTTCCGTCTCCGTCGATCTCGATCCCGCTCGGCCACAGGTCGTTCCCTGCGCTTGCGCCGAACCGGACGACGTTCATGGACGCGGGCTTGCGAACATGCGGCAGCAGCCGGTCCAGCAGGGGCTCGTCGCCCAAATAGGCGAACACCCCGTCTTCCTTCAAGCCGCTCAAAATCTCCAGCTTCGCCTTTGCGATTCCTTCCCTCGAACCGAGGTACTCCATATGTGCCTCGCCGATCATCGTAATGACCGCCGCTTCCGGCTTGGCGATATGCGTCAGCAGCTCGATCTCGTGAAAGCCGCGCATTCCCATCTCCAATACGGCAAGTTCCGTCCGTTCATCCATCTGCAAAATCATCAGCGGCAATCCGATATCGCCGTTCAAATTGCCTTCCGTTTTATGAACGTTATATTTGACGGCCAGTACGGCCGCAATCATATCTTTGGTCGTCGTCTTGCCGTTGCTGCCGGTGATGCCCGTGATCCGGACAGGCAACTGCTCGCGGTACCGCGAAGCAAGCTGCTGCAGTGCCGCCAGCGCATCGTCGACGAGAATCGCCGGAACGCCTTCGGGAGGCTCGCCGCGGTCCCGCTGCCACAACGTGGCGGCAGCCCCTTTGTCGTAAGCTTCCTTCGCGTATTCGTGCCCGTCGAACCTCTCTCCGATAATCGGAACATACAAATTGCCGGCCTGAATCGTCCTCGTATCTTTGGATACGCCGCGGATGACGGCCGACTCTTCGCCGCAAACCGCCTTCCCGGCTACCATACGGGCGATTTCGCCGAACGTACGAATGATCACTTCGATCTACCCCTTATCGCTTCCTGGGCGACAAGCCGGTCGTCGAAATGATGCTGGACGCCGCCCACGATCTGGTATGATTCATGCCCTTTTCCCGCAATTAATACTACATCGTTCGGGCTTGCCATTTCAACTGCTTTATATATCGCTTCGCGTCGGTCGGCCAGAAGTTCGTACCGGTCCCGGCTGAGCCCCCCCTCCGTTATGCCCGGCTCGATATCGGCCAATATCGACTCCGGCGGCTCGGAACGCGGATTGTCGGAAGTGACGAACACATAGTCGCTGTAGCGGGCTGCTACACGGCCCATCGCAGGGCGCTTCGTCTTGTCGCGGTCTCCTCCGCAGCCGAAAACGGTAAGAATCCGGCCTTCACAAAACTCGCGGATTGTAGCCAGCGCATTTTCCAGGCCGTCCGGCGTATGCGCGTAATCGACGATAACGAGAAACTCGTGATCCCCTTCCACCGTCTCCATCCGCCCGGGGACGACGCTCACCCTATCCAGACTATTCGCTATGCTTGAAAGTGGAATCTGCTCCAGCAAAGTTGATGAAATGGCCCCAAGCGCATTGTATACGTTGAATTTGCCTACCAGTCTCATCTGAATTTCCGCCGTTTCCCCGAACGCCGATACGGTAAATCGCGTGCCTTTCGGCGACATCTTAATGTCGGTCGCCCGGACGTCGGCATCTTCGCCGAACCCGTAACGGATCACCTGCGCGCTTGTTTGCGATGCCAAATAATCGGAGGCATCGTCGTCGGCATTCAGCACCGCATACACGGCGTCGTCCGGATTCGAGGTGAACTCGTTGCCGAGCCGCGAGAAAAACAGTCCTTTGGCGGCCCGGTACTGCTCCATCGTTTTATGGAAATCAAGATGGTCCTGAGTCAGGTTCGTAAACAGGGCGGTCCGGAACTTGCAGCCCTTCACGCGTCCGAGCTCGAGCGCGTGACTCGACACTTCCATAACCGCGTATTGCGCTCCGGCGTCCCGCATCTTCCGCAAATTCATCTGCAGCTCGAGCGCCTCCTGAGTCGTTCGCTCCGCCTCGAACCATTCATCGCCGATCTTCATGCTGATCGTTCCCATCAGACCGGTCGGATAGCCGTTATCCCGCAAAATGGATTCGATGAGCGTCGTCGTCGTCGTTTTGCCGTTCGTGCCGGTGACGCCGATTAGCTTCATCTCCCGGCTCGGATAGCCATAATAAAAGCTGGCTGCTACCGCCATCGCGTACCGCGCATCCTTGACGAACAGTTTGGGAAGCTGGACCGGGACGTCCCGCTCCACGATCAGAGCGGCCGCACCGGCCTCAGCGGCTTTGGCGGCAAAATCGTGTCCGTCGCTGACGAGGCCCGGTATGCACAGAAACAAATCGCCCGGCCGCACTTTACGGGAGTCGGTCTGAATGCCGGTTACGACCGTATCCGCATCTCCCGTCAGCCGGGATGCGGCAAATAGAGAAGCGAACTGCCGAAGCTGCATAAATGTCCCCCCTTGAAGCCGTTATAGTAAAAAGGAATGGCTCTTCTATGAAACGTTGCATTGAACGCTGAGATTATGCTTTCGATGTGGTCATTTCACAGATATTCCGATTATACTCGGATTTTATCTGTGAAACGCCTAGCTTATGCTTCCGATGTGGCGATTCGTAGACATACAGAGCCTACTCTGTATGTCTACGAATCGCCTAGCCTATGCTTTCGAAGCCGCGTTTCTTTCAGAAACGCCTTAACTATTATAGACCAAAACCTACCCCTTGCAATCACGATTCTGGGTGATTTCCCATATAAATCCGAATCGTAGTGCCCTGTTCCACACGGTCGCCCGCCTTAGGAGCCTGGCTGATCACTTCCTCGCCGCTGCCGAACTTCTCCAGCCGGAAGTTCATATTCATATTCTCATACAAATCGCTGACCGAATGTCCGATCAGATTCGGCACTTCCACGAGCTTCGTCTCGCCGTACCGGTATTCCCGCTCGATCTGGTCTTTGCGGGGCTCAACGCCCATGTAACGCAGCGCATCGCTCATTACGTTTTTGACGATCGGAGCGGCGACGAGACCGCCGAACTGAATGCCTGCCGGATCGTCGACCGCCACATAGATCACGATCTTCGGATCGTCCGCCGGCGCAAAGCCGATAAACGAGACGATATGCTCATCCGGCGAATAGCGTCCGTTAATGACTTTTTGCGCCGTACCCGTTTTGCCGCCGACCCGGTAGCCGTCTACAAACGCCGGCCGTCCCGTTCCTTTGGCCACTACGCTTTCCAGTGCTTCGCGCACCTGCTTCGAGGTCGACTCGGAGATCACCTGACGGACCAGTTCGGGCTCTACACTATTCACTTTCTCGCCGGTTTCCGGATTGTACCACGCTTTGGCCACGTGCGGCCTGAACAGCTTGCCGCCGTTAATCGCGGCCGACACGGCGGTAATTTGCTGAATCGGGGTAACCGAGACACCTTGGCCGAACGAAGTCGTCGCAAGCTCGACGGGGCCGACCCGGGACAGCTTGAACAAAATGCCGTTTTCTTCTCCGCCGATATCGATGCCGGTCTTCTGCCCGAAGCCGAAGCGGCGGATATAATCGAACAGCGATTCCTTGCCGAGCCGCTGTCCCATCACCACAAAGCCCGGGTTGCACGAATTCTCGACCACTTGCAGAAACGACTGGCTGCCATGTCCGCCCCGCTTCCAGCAGCGGAGTCTGGCGCCTCCCACTTCGATAAAGCCCGGATCGTAGAAATGCTCGTTTTTCAAATCCACTTTTTTCTCTTCCAAAGCGGCTGCCAGCGTAATGATTTTGAATGTCGATCCCGGCTCGTACGTCATCCAGATCGGCAAATTGCGATTATACACCTCGGAAGGAAAGTCGCGAAAGTTCGTCGGATCGTACGTCGGCCGGCTTGACATCGCGAGAATTTCACCGGTATTCGGGTCCATCGCGATGCCGATCGCGTTTTTCGCCTGATGCTGGACCATCGCCTGATCTAGCTCGCGTTCCAGAAAAGACTGAATGTTTTTGTCGATCGTCAGTTGCAGGTTAAGACCGTCTTTGGGCGGGATGTACTGCTCCGACGTACCCGGCATGTAGCGCCCCGCCGCGTCGCTCAAATACGACACGCTTCCGTTAATGCCCCGCAGCTCCGCATTATAAGCCGCCTCGACTCCGGTCAATCCCTGGTTGTCAATCCCGGTAAACCCGAGAATATGGGAAGCGAACGAGCCGAACGGATAATACCGCTTATTGTCCTCGGCCACCTCGATACCGGGCAAATTCAGCTCCCGGACTTCCCGCGCCCTCTCCTCGGTCATTTTACGCCCGGCCGGCCGGATATAGACGCTGGATTGCTTTTTTGTAATCGTCGCGTAAATCTCGTCTTCATTCATTTGCAGCACACGGCCCAGCTCCCTCGCCGTGCCGCGCGCGTCCTGGATCTGGGCGGGAATTGCCAGGACGGACGGAGAACTGACGTTGTAAGTCAGACGCACTCCGCTCCGGTCCAAAATATCGCCCCGCTTTGCCGCGAACGGTATGTTGCGGCGCCACGAATCTTCCGCCTTCTGCGCCAAATCCCCGCCGATCCATAGCTGGACGTAAGCCAGACGCAGAACAAGTGCGGCAAAAATAATCCCGCTTCCGAGAAGCGCAATAAACAATCTGCGACGAACGGTAACACTGGATACTTTCACGAAGAGAGCCCCCCTCACGCTTTCCTCCGAAATCGACAGCCGCAGCTCGTACGCCTTCCTTTTTCGGATCAAGCTTGCTAGATCTTATCTGCAGAAATAGCTAGAACGTTTCATAACATAGCTATTCCTGGGTGAGGGGGGTTAGAACAAGCTCTTTCGCTAGCTTTCTTACTGTTTTTTGTCCGTCTTTTGCTTTGGATCGCTATTTTTCGCAGAATTGGCTGGCTGCTGTTTGTTCGCGGTTTCGGTTTTGGCCGCCAATTTGGCCGCCTCCGCCTTCGCTTTCTCCAGATCGATCCAAGGAACGAGCTGAAGCACCGCGACTTGTTGTCCGCCTTCGTCTGCAGATAACGTTTGCGAGGCGACATAACCTTCGCCGGTCACCTGGCAGTTCACTTTCAGAAACGAGCAGACGGCGAGGGCGTCTCGCAGCGATTTGCCCTGCAGGTTAGGCAGATCCATCCCCGCCTTCTCCTCGGTTACCAAATAGATTCGTTGCGTCGGTCCGATTTCCGTACCGCCTTCGGGAAATTGGGCTACAACGGACGCCCCTTTGCCCAGCACATCGTACTTGATTTTCGAATCACCCAGATCTTTCTTCGCTTCTATAAGCAGTTTGCCTTCCACTTGGGGGGCGACCACTTTTTTGTCGATACCCGACAGTTCCTGCTTGACGGTTGCCGAGACGTTCATATAACGCAAGCTTTGCGTTACGATTTCTTTAAATACGGGAGGAGCGACCAGACCGCCGTTATGGTAATTCCCGTGCAGTTCCGGCTCGTCGGCCAGTACGAGAACCACAATTTTCGGATCTTCGACCGGCGCGTATCCGACGAACGTAATCAGCCATTTTTCCGTCGAATATTTGCCGTCGATAACCTTTTGCGCCGTTCCCGTCTTGCCGGCTACCCGGTAGCCTTCGATATAAGCATTTCTTCCCGTACCGATCTCCTGATCGGATACGACCTGCTCCAAATATTCCGTTACTTTCGCTGCCGTTTGCGGCGATACGACTTGACGAATTTCTTTCGGCTCGAACGTTTGAACCGGCTCGTTCGTTTTCGGATCGAGTACGGCTTTGACGATGTGCGGCTGCATCATCTTACCGCCATTGGCGATCGCGGCATATGCGGCGATCTGCTGAATCGCCGTAACCGAGACGCCTCCTTGCCCGTACGTAGCGGTTGCGTAATCGACAGGATAATTGAAACGCACCAGACCTTTTGTTTCTCCGGGAATATCGATGCCCGTTCTCTCTCCGAAGCCGAATCGCGTAATATATTCCTTCAGCTTGTCCGGCTTCAGCTTCTCGTAGCCCAGCTTGACGAAAGCAACGTTACTGGAACGCTTTAATCCTTCGAGATACGAAATTTTGCCCCAGCCTTTCAAATTATGGTCTTTCAGCGTCCGGTCATAAACGGCGATCCCGCCGGACTGGAACTTGTCGTTCGGATCGAACAGTCCTTCTTCTATGGCGCCCGCAAGAGTTACAAGCTTAAACGTCGATCCCGGCTCGTACTGCGAGCCTACGGCATGGTTGTAGAAGTTTTTCGTTTCCGACTCCCAATATCTGGACGGATTAAAGGTCGGCATGTTAGCCATACCGAGGATTTCCCCCGTTTTGGGGTTCATCGCCACGACCGTCATGCTTTTCGGCTTCCATTCGTTATACGACTTCTCCAAAGCGGTCTCGATATACGACTGGATATTCCGGTCAATCGTCAACTGCAGCGTCTTGCCGTCCTCGGCCGGCTCGTAGCTGGCTTTCGCGTCCGGCAGCTCGTAGCCCATCCGGTCTTTCGTCGTACTGATATGGCCGGGCTTGCCCGTCAGCAGCTCATTGTAGGCGGCTTCGAGCCCCATCACCGCTTTGCCGTTTTTGTCGAAATACCCGAGCACGTGGGAAGCCATCGATCCCGCCGGGTAGTACCGTTTCTGCGATTCTTCCAAATACACGCCGTGGGTGTACAGATTGGCTTGCTTATTGATCGGTTCGGGCAAGTTAAGCGCCTTGGCGATCCGGTCGGCCGTCTCGGCGTCAATCTTCCAGCCTTCGCTTCGTACTTCCACCCAACTGGACAACTCACCGTCCTTATTTTGCTTCGTAACCATTTCCATCAGTTCGTTTTCCGGTTTGTTCAAAATGCTCGACAGCACTTGGACAACCGTCTGGGCGTTTTTGAGCTTATCGATCGCCGTCGGGTTTACGATGACCGTATACGAAGCGCCGTCCTCGGCGAGAACCTGATTGTACCGGTCGACGATCGATCCCCGGACCGGCTGAAGGATTTTGTTGCGCTCCCACATCGCCTGCGCTTTTTTGATCAGTTCTTTAGCGTCTACGACTTGAACCCAATAAATTTTACCGATAAGGACAATAAAAAATAGGGTGAACAATCCCCCTATCAGCAGTGTGCGCAGTTTTACTTTTCTATTCATGGCCCGGTCCTCTCACTCGTATTCATTAGCGACTATCGCCGGCGGGGGACTTTCTCTCGGTCAACTGGTTCAGCTCTTCGTTCGGGACAAGTCCGAGCGACTTTCCTTGATCGAGCAGTTTTTTCGGGTCTTGATATTTCGTGATCTCCATCTTCAGCTTGTTGTTTTCAATTTGCAGCGCCTTGACTTCACTCTCTATCTTTTGAATTCTCGTATTCATTTCATAGATTTGAGCGTAACGCCATATGATGACACCCGCCACCACGACGCATACGATGACGGTAAATAAATACAGCAGCTTCTCCTGAACCGGAATCGATTTCCGTTTGACCACGACTTTCTTCTGGTCTTGTCCTTTCGGCTTTTTGACGGGTTTCCGTTCAATCGCCAAGTTTCCGTTGATATATGCCGACACGCGGGTGTCATCCTCCTTCGGGCGTTCCCCTGGTTATATTCATGCAGATTAGACGTCCAGCTTCTCCGCCACTCTCAGCTTCGCCGATCTCGCTCTCGAATTGCGCTGCAGCTCCTCGTCCGAAGGCAGCAGCGGCTTGCGGTGCACAAGCCGGACGATCCCCTTGGTGCCGCAGACGCACATCGGGAAATCGGGCGGACACGTGCATTTTTCTACATATTTGGCGAAGGCGTGCTTACAGATCCGGTCCTCGAGCGAATGAAACGTTATCACCGCTACACGGCCGTGCGGAGCGAGACACTGGATCGATTGCTCCAGCGCATCCTCGAACGCGCCCAGCTCATCGTTCACGGCGATTCGCAGCGCCTGAAAGCTGCGCTTGGCCGGATGAGGGCCCGTTCTTCTCGCGGCTGCGGGGATCGCTTCTTTAATCAGCTCCACCAGTTGGCCCGTTGTCTCGATGGGACCCGCCTTCCGTGCTTCTTCAATCGTTCTTGCGATCTTGCGCGAAAACTTCTCTTCCCCGTACTGGAACAGGATGCGGGCAATGTCCTCCGCGCTCCATTCGTTAACGATCTCGCGTGCGGTCAAATCGGAATCCCGGTCCATCCTCATGTCGAGCTCGGCGTCATGGTTGTAGCTGAATCCGCGGTCCGCTTCATCCAGCTGCGGCGACGATACGCCCAGATCGAACAAGATCCCGTCCACCTGCGGCACTCCGTCCTTCTTCGGAACGAAATCAAGGCGGCCCAGTACACTCCGCAAATATCTGAAATTGCTCTTAACCATATGTACCCGTTCACCGAACGGAGCCAGCGCGATTCGGCCGTTCTCCAGGGCGATATCGTCCTGGTCGAAGGCGATCAGCCGGCCTTGCTCTCCCAGCCTGGAAGCGATCAGCGAGCTATGGCCCGCCCCGCCCATCGTGCAGTCTACATAGATGCCGTCAGGCCGGATCGCCAGCGCTTCTACCGATTCTTCCTTTAATACCGTCACATGCTCGAACAAGCTGCGCCCTCCCGTAAGTCCGGCGCAGCGATTGCCAGCCGGACGATTCTATCGTACGAAATGTGTAAAATCGACAAGGTTACAGATCAAAATTGAAGTCGACGAGCTTCTCCGCAATCTCATTAAACGACTCCTCCGACTGCTCATAATAGCTTTCCCAAACTTGCTTGCTCCAAATCTCCACCCGGTTCGAGACTCCCAATACGACGCAGTCCTTGTCCAGCTTGGCGTATTCGCATAAGTTTCTCGGGATATTGATGCGGCCTTGCTTATCCAGCTCGCATTCGGTTGCGCCGGAGAAGAAAAACCTTGTGAACGCGCGGGCGTCCGCCTTCATAAGCGGCAAGCTTTTGAGCTTCTGCTCGAGTACGGCCCACTCTTCCCTGGGATATACGAACAAGCAGTTATCGAGCCCGCGGGTGACGATGAACGCGGCTCCGAGAGCTTCGCGGAACTTGGCGGGAACGATCATTCGACCTTTGTCATCGACCGAGTGCTGGTATTCCCCCATGAACATCCGCTAGTCTCCCCCTTCCCGCCACTTTCACCCACTTTTCACCACTCTGACTTGTTATTCTCCATAGACAAATAAAATCCTGCCGCAAGCAGCAGGATTTTTGAAATAATTTATCAATTGTTTTCAATTTGTACAAGTCGGCTGCGCTTACGCATCGGAGGCCGGCGGCTTGCGGTCGTTATTCGCATCCCGATCCGCTTCTGCATCGGACTCGATCTGGGACAGGTTTTGCCTGCGGATCGATCTGGAACGTTCTTCCAGATCTTTCATGCGGGCTCTCCGTCTCCGGTAGATGATAGCTGCCGGTATGCCGACTACGGCAAGCACCGCAAGTACCGGAAGCGCCCCGGCGAGCACGATTACAACCCCTTGCAGGAAACCAAGCACAACCTTGGCGCTGCCTTTCAGCGCTTTGGCCAGCTTGCTTGCAAACCCGCTCTCCTGCGCCTTCTCGGCTTCAACCTTCGCTTTCTCGATTTTCTGATACAGCCGGATCTCCACGGTCGAATAAGCGACGTTCTGCTCCAAATAACGCATCCGGCCTTTCAACCGCTCGACTTCGGTCTGAACGGTCTCGATCTGCTTCGAGAACGCCACCAGATCTTCGCTTTTGGTCGCTTTGTCCATAAAGGAGAACAGCCGCGCCAGCTCCGCTTCTCTTGCCTTCAGCCGCGAGGTCAGGTCCACATATTCTTCCGTAACGTCCTGGCCTTGTACGCTGCGCTGGATCGACTTTGGCTTCATCTTCTCCAGATCGGCCAAAAATCCGGAGAACCCTTTGGACGGCACCTTCACGACGAGGATGCCGCTTTGCTCGTAGTCGGTCCGGTTTTCGGAAAACTGGAGCAGGTAACCGCCGGACAAATGAACCAGGTTGTTAATCTCCGTATGGGCGCTGCCGTACTCCGCTACCTCCATCGTCACATTCGCTTTGTAGATGATTTGCCGGTCGATGGCGGCGGGTTGCTGCCCGGCTGGAGAGGCACCCGGAACCGAAGCTGGCGCTCCCGCCCCGGATTGAACGTTCGTCATACCGGATGTTGCTTGGGCGCCGTCTGCTCGCTCCGTCGCTCCTCCCGCTGTCGTACCGGAATCGTTGGCATTGAAAAGCTGGGCCGATTCCTGTTTGGCTGCCATCGCCGGTGCCGGAGCCGGCTCCGAATTCATCGCCTGGTCGGGTGCCTCCTTCGCCGACCCGCACCCGGCCAGCAAGCCGACGGCCAGCAGACAACCCGCCAGCAAAACGGCTCCCGTCTTACGTCCCCTTCTGAATCCGCTCAAATCTATTCCCCCTAGATCTGCCCTATTTTGACAGCGTGAACCGCAGATGAAAGCGCCGCCACTCCCTAAACGAGTCAAATCCGCTTAAGGTTGCAAAGATTTGGAAAAAAAGAGACGGCAAAATATGAAACTTGCAGAGGGGGTTGGGGTTGGGGTTGGGGTTGGGGTTGGGGTTGGGGTTGGGGTTGGGGTTGGGGTTGGGGTTGGGGTTGGGGTTGGGGTTGGGGTTGGGGTTGGGGTTGCTGAGCAATCCGTACGGATTCTCTCTCCCGGCGAATAAAGTCCCCTCTGTTATGGGATAACAATATTGGGAACGATATCGACTTAAAGGAGTTTTGCGCGTGATCACGTACCTCGCCTGGCTTATTGTGCTTGTATCGGCTGTCGGCTTCGTACTTACCGTTATCGCGGGCCGAAAGCAGCGAGAAGGCAGGTTCGACCAAAATACGAATGCGACAACCGCCAAGCATCCGTTTCTGGCGAATCCGATCGTAATCGCTTATGTGGTGTTTCCTGTCCTGGCGGTGGTCGCCGCCGTCATGCTTTGGTTGTATGTATAATGAAGGGAGTGTTACCCGGTGGATAAGAAAAAATACTACGTCTCGGTTCAGGCCGGATCTGTGCTGGAGAATCAAGGCGACGCCGCGTACGAGTTCGAGATCTTCGCAACGGAACCGGAAGTGGACGATTTGATCGAACGGTTCGGGATGCTGAGCGATCAGGACAACGCTTCGGGCTTTCGCGCCCATCTGCCGGGCGTGCCGTATCATCAGGATGCCGAACACGACGGCTACGATTATGTGCTGACCGAAGTGTACCGGAAGCTGTACGAGCTCGGTACGGAGGAGACGAAGCATACGATCGCCGGCATGGGATCGATCGGGGAGCAGGATCGTCCGGTCCCTTGACGGCCGCTTCTCCTGTCGGCGAATCTGCTGTGAAATACGAAGTAGAAAACCGTCCGGCAAGCGTTCCGGACGGTCCTTTGACATGCAAACCCATACGTCTGTGCATGGAAGGGAACCGGTCCCATCGCTCCAGCCAGTCATTGATAAGGGTGTTGCCGGAACAACTCGACTTCGAATGATGCCGACGCCCGTAAGCAAGTTTCTTTCGAACCGATCGCGTTGGGCTTCACGGAGACGACATCTGTACAAGCTACCTAACCACATAAGAGTCTCTCGCACCCTCTATTTTCGGCATCTTGGAAGGAAATATACAAATAAAGGCAGTTTGTACCCCTTATTTCCACCACTTGAAGGGGTCTGTGCCTATTTCGCGGATATTTAGAAGCTGCAAACCGCTCTTATTCCACGCCCAATCCGGTTTTCGGACCAAAAAAAAGCTGCAAACCACTCCTATTCGCTTCCCCCTCCCCCTAGCCATAAGCAGGGCAGAAAGCCGAACGGCCACGATAAAAACCATAAGCAGCTTGCGACAGTGGCTGACTCGACGACATCAGGAAGGAAACTCTTTTCCGCTTTACCATGGTGAATCACTTAAACTCCTGATCTTGTGACAAAAGCCCCTCCTGGGATCAGGAAGGGCTTGGTTTAGGTTCGGATTACAGCCGGAGATTAATGCTCCACCCAGCTGTCGAGGTACGATTTTTGCTCTTCGGTCAAGCTGTCAATGCCGAAGCCGAGCGATTCCAGCTTGAAGCGAGCAACCTGCTCGTCCAGCTCGTATGGAACGTTCACGACTTTGCTGCCGATTTCTTTGTACATGTCGTTTACGTATTTGAGCGACATCGCTTGCAGCGCGAACGTCATGTCCATAATCTCGGCCGGATGTCCGTCGCCAGCCGCGAGGTTGACCAGACGGCCTTCCGCCAAAATGTAGATTTTGCGGCCGTCTTTCAGCGCATACTCTTCGATATTGCGGCGTACCGTACGTTTGGAAGACGACAAAGCTTCCAACTCCGGCTTGTTCACCTCTACGTCGAAGTGGCCTGCGTTGGACAAGATGGCGCCGTCCTTCATCACTTCGTAATGCTCGCCGCGGATAACGTCGCGGTTGCCTGTTACCGTTACGAAGAAATCGCCGACCTTGGCAGCTTCAACCATCGGCATAACGGCGAAGCCGTCCATGTACGCTTCCACCGCTTTGATCGCGTCGATTTCGGTAACGATGACGTTGGCTCCGAGACCTTTGGCGCGCATCGCTACGCCTTTGCCGCACCAGCCGTATCCGACGACTACGACCGTTTTGCCCGCTACCACCAGGTTTGTCGTCCGGTTGATGCCGTCCCAAACCGATTGGCCCGTACCGTAACGGTTGTCGAACAAATATTTACAGAAGGCGTCGTTAACCGCCACCATCGGGAATTTCAATTGGCCTTCTTTCTCCATCGCTTTCAGTCGGAGAATCCCGGTCGTCGTTTCTTCCGCGCCGCCGCGAACTTGCGCGAGCAGATCTTGACGCTCCGAGTGCAAAATCGTTACGAGATCGCCGCCGTCGTCGATGATCAGGTCCGGTTTCGTTTCCAGGGTATGAATGAGCAGCTGCTTGTACTCTTCCGGAGAAGGATTGTACTTAGCGAATACCGTAATGCCGTCTTCGACGAGAGCCGCGCACACGTCGTCCTGGGTGGACAGCGGATTGCTTCCCGTGATCGTTACTTCAGCGCCGCCGGCTTGCACCACTTTGGCGAGATAAGCGGTTTTCGCTTCCAGATGGAGCGAGATCGCCACTTTCAAACCTTTGAACGGCTGTTCTTGCTCAAAACGTTCGCGGATCCGGTTCAATACCGGCATATGAGCTTGTACCCAGTCAATTTTCAGGTGACCGTCCTTAGCCAGGGACAGATCGGTAATAATCGAGTTTTGTTGTGCCTTTGTGCTCATTCTAATAATGGCCTCCTTGAATGTAGGTTGATTCTTTGGCTCTATCCGCTTAAAAGTATACAATCCGGTGATCGCCGTCGCTGGATAGCGGTTCTTCGGCCAACTGCTGCAGCCAGCCGCCGCCGTATTTCACCCAGTACTGAAACACATTATACACTCTCTCCTGCGGCTTGCCCAGCGGCAGTACCGATTGACGAATCCGTTCCCAGTGACGCAAGGACGTCTCGTGCTGGGAGCGGAAAGCGTCCGCCGCCTTCGCTTCGAGAAATTCGATCTGCTCGACGATCTTGCTCCGATTCGTCTCCGCAAGCTTCTTCAGCCCCGGATTCAGTCCGGCCACCGTATCCACAACCGGGCCGTACAGATCACCGAACTTCGCCTTCGCATCCGCGAACAGCTTCTCCACCTCAAGCGAGCCCTGGGCCGCCAGCCAGCCGTTCATCTTGTCGTCCAGACGGCGTACGACATCGTCGAACTCAAGTCCGAACTTGCCCATCTGCTTCTGAATCGTCCCTTCGAGCAGCGTAAACTCCAGTCTCGGGACGAGCGTCGGCATCCTTAAGCCGAACAGCCGGAACGCTTCGCGGAGCAAGCCCCAGTACGCGATCTCGGAAGGACCCAGCACCGTAGACAAGACGGGAAACAAATAGTCCTGCATCAGCGGTCTCGTCACGACGTTGTTGCTGAGCCTGTGAGGCTCAGCCTCGGCCAGCCGCTCCAGTTCCTGCGTTGTGAACGACACCGTCCCCTTCCGGTCCACGAACAATCCGTCCCGGCGGTACAGCAAGATTCGCTCTCCCGCTTCATCGTAAACGAACAAGTGCGCCTGATCGGGGTGAAGCTCGACTTGAGCTTTGTACCCTTCCGCTTCAAGACGGTCCTTGGCCTGCATCACGGCCTCGCTCAGTTCGGCTTGCCTTGCGGCGATCGAACGGAACAATCCGGACTCCAGCCGCCTGAGCGAAGGGTCGTCGGAATCGACGAAGACAAGGCCGTGCTCCCCGAACAGCCAGGCGAGCGTCCGGGCGAATTGGTCGGTCAAGCTGTCCGAATCCGCGAGGATCGCCCGGAGCTTCTCCATCAGAACCGGCTTGAACTCGGTATTCATCAGCGTTTGTTCGAGCTGCGCAAGGGCATCGTCCCAGGCTTCCTTCGGCACGTTCCACCTGCTGACCGAAGTTTTGACCCCCGCTTCCGCATTCAGCTTGATCTTATGTACGGCGAGCGTATCGGAGAGCACGTAGGTATGGTTGACCTCGTCTACGTCATGATCCTCTCCGGCGATCCAGAAGACCGGTACGACTTCCCTGCCGAGTCTCGCGGACGCTCTGCGGGCTTCCGTCAAAATCGTGATCGCCTTGTAGAGCACGAGCAGCGGCCCAGTGAACAATCCCGCCTGCTGGCCGCCCGCCACGACGAGCGTTCCGCGATCCCGCAGCGATTCGATCCGATCGAGCGCCGCGGCTGCGTTCCCGATCTTCTTATTATAGGCGAGCAGCGTCCGAACGAGCTCTTCCCGATCCGCCTCCGGCCTGTCTTCCCTGTCCAGCCAGGCAACCCGTTCCCGTTCTCCGGATTCCTCCCAAGGGTTAAACTCGTACAGAGAAGCTACAGATGCGAAATCATGTATGTAATCCCGCGTAATCGGTTGTCCGGGCGCCCATCGGTAACGTTCCATTTTCATAGCGGCAACCCCTCGTCGTAAGATGTCGTGCATTTTTCGCGGCAAAACTACTTCGATTGTACACGTCCGGACCCGATTCGTCAAAAAAAGATACGTCTTTCGGAACCGTTTCGTTAACGCCGTTCGCAGACCAAAGAAGCAAACGCGCGCTCACGCCGAAAAGCACCCGTCAGCGGCGCCTAAAAGGCCGTTACCGGGTGCTCGCAATCTATTCGGCTTAATACACGACGGTTAATACTCAAGCATAATGGCAAGCCGTAAAATGGCCCGGACGGGCTTCCACCAGCTCCGGCTCCACGCTTGCGCACTTCTCGGTAGCGAGCGGACAGCGGGTCCGGAACTTGCAGCCGCTCGGCGGATTCACCGGGCTCGGCAAGTCGCCGGTAAGCACGATCCGCTCCCGCGTCGCTTCGATTTCCGGATCGGGAATCGGGATCGCGGACAGCAGCGCCTTCGTATACGGATGAGTCGGATAGGCGTACAGTTCTTCGCTGGGTGCGATCTCTACGACCTTGCCCAGGTACATCACCGCCACACGGTCGCTAATATGCTTGACCATCGACAAGTCATGCGCGATGAACAAGTAAGTCAGCCCCATTTTGCGCTGAAGCTCCTGCAGCAAATTCACGACCTGCGCCTGAATCGACACGTCCAGAGCGGATATCGGCTCGTCGCATATAATGAATTTCGGATCAACGGCGAGCGCTCGGGCAATCCCGATCCGCTGGCGTTGTCCGCCGGAAAATTCGTGCGGATACCGCGTCGCATGGTCCGGATTCAACCCGACCAGGTCGAGCAGGTCCTCTACGCGCTTTTTACGTTCGGCTTTGCTGCCGCTCAGCTTGTGAATGTCCAGCGCTTCCCCGATAATATCGGTAATCGTCATTCTCGGGTTAAGCGAGGCGTACGGGTCCTGGAATATCATCTGCATCTCCCGGCGCAGCGCCTTCATCTTCGAACCGGACAAGGAGTAGATGTTCGTTCCGTTAAACTGAACGGAGCCCTCGGTCGGCTCGTACAATCTTAAGATCGTACGTCCCGCCGTAGACTTGCCACAGCCCGACTCGCCTACGACGCCCAGCGTCTCGCCCTGCTTAATATTAAAGCTGATGTCGTTGACCGCCTTCAACGTCTGGCCTTTACCTATATTGAAGTATTTTTTCAAATTGCGGATTTCCACTAAGGGCTGGCTCATTGCGCCACCTCCTTGGCAAGCGGATGCGTCAGCCAGCAGCGGACCTGATGGCTGTCGCTGACCGTAGTCGTCCCCGGATCGCGCTCGGCGCAAATGCGCATCGCGTCGTCGCAGCGGGCGCAGAAGCCGCAGCCGGCCGGAGGTTTGATCAGATCGGGAGGCGTGCCGAATATCGGAATGAGCGGCTCGTCTTTCCGCTGATCGAGCCGGGGCACCGAACGAAGCAGCCCTTTCGTATAGGGGTGCTGCGGGTTTTTGAATATTTCCCACTTCGTGCCGGCTTCCACGACTTTGCCTGCGTACATGACAATTACTTTATCGCACATATCGGCGACCACACCCAGATCGTGAGTAATCAGGATGATCGACGTCCCCAAGTTTTTCTGCAAATCTTTCATCAGCCGCAGGATTTGCGCCTGGATCGTAACGTCAAGGGCGGTAGTCGGTTCGTCAGCGATCAGCAGCGCCGGATTGCAGGCGAGCGCGATCGCAATCATCGCCCGTTGACGCATTCCGCCGGAAAATTCGTGCGGGTACTGCTTGATACGCGATTCCGGATTCGGGATACCGACGAGCTTCAGCATCTCCACCGCGCGGCTGTCCGCCGCCTTCGCACTCATATTCTGATGCTTGATAAGCCCTTCGGCGATTTGCCTGCCGATCGTCATCGTCGGGTTGAGCGAGGTCATCGGGTCCTGGAAGATCATGCCGATATCTTTGCCGCGAATGCGCTGCATCTCTTTCTCCGACTTTTCCAGCAGATCCTGGCCCAGGAAACGGACCTCGCCGCCTTTGATGATGCTGGGGGGCGACGGAATGAGCCGCATGATCGTTTGAGCGGTAACGCTTTTGCCGCAGCCCGATTCGCCTACGATCGCCACCGCTTCCCCCTTGCCGACCTGAAAGCTGACGCCGCGCACCGCTTGAACTTCTCCGCCGCGAACGCGGAACGACACTCGCAAATCTTGTACGTCCAAGATCGGTTCCATCAGGCACTCCTCCCTTCCATTGTTTCAAAAATCGATAAGCCGGTTATTTTTTCATCTTCGGATCGAATGCGTCACGCAAGCCGTCTCCGAATACGTTAAAGGCAAACATCGTCAAGCTGATCAGCACGGCCGGGAAGAACAATCTCCAAGGCATATACATC
Organism: Paenibacillus sp. MAH-35; assembly: GCF_058135425.1. Classification (NCBI taxonomy): domain Bacteria; kingdom Bacillati; phylum Bacillota; class Bacilli; order Caryophanales; family Paenibacillaceae; genus Paenibacillus; species Paenibacillus sp. MAH-35. The sequence continues at coordinate 93,476 of NZ_JBYUPU010000006.1, read as the reverse complement.
CAGGACGAAAGCGCGTCGGAAATCATCGTCCCCCAGGAAGCCGCCGGGGAGTTGACGCCAAGGCCGAGGAAGCTCAGAAACGCTTCGGCGAAGATCGCCTGAGGCACGGTCAGCGTCAGCGTCACGATAATCGGACCGGAAGCGTTCGGGATCAGATGACGGAACAAAATCCGCGAGAAGCCGGCTCCCAGCGAACGCGAGGCGAGCGCATACTCGTGGTTTTTGAGCAGCATCACCTGCCCCCTGACGATCCAGGCCATCTTGATCCACCCGGTAATGACCAGTGCGAGTATAATGGTGTACATGCTTGGTTCAAACACGACGACGAACATAATAACGATAAGCAGGTAAGGAATCGAATCCATCACTTCCGAGAAACGGTTCATCGCTTCGTCGATTCGGCCGCCGAAGTAGCCCATAATTCCGCCGTAAATAACTCCGATCAGCAAATCGATCACAGCGGCGAACAGCCCGACACGCAGCGAGATCGAGGCGCCCATCCACGTCCGCGCGAACATATCGCGTCCGAGATCGTCCGTACCGAACCAATGCTCGGCCGACGGAGGCTGATTCGTATTGTTTAGGTCGTTCGTATAATAGTCGTAAGGCGTCATCATCTGGCCGAAAGCGGCCATAAACGCAAGAACGATCAAGATGACGAGCCCCGTCATCGCGAGCTTGTTCGCCCGCAGTCTCAGCCATGCGTCTTTCCAGGAGGACAAACTTTCACGGACGATCTTCTCCCCTTGCCTGCTCTCGTGATCCAGTTTCTCGAATTGATCCGGCGTCACCGTCTCCGGCATGCCTGGGACCGAATGTTCCTTCATCATGCCTTCTCCTTTCCACCGGTCAATTTAATGCGCGGGTCTACGAGACCGTAGGCCACGTCCGTAAAGAAGCGGGCGCTCATCAGCAGCGTTCCGTAAAACAAAGTCAGGCCCATGATAAGCGTATAGTCGCGGTTTTCCACGCTTTCGACGAAATATTTGCCTAAGCCGGGAATCCCGAAAATTTTCTCGATGACGACCGATCCGGTAATAACGCTCGTTGCAAGCGGTCCCAAATAGGTGACAACAGGCAGAATGGCGTTGCGCAAAGCGTGCCTGACGGTAATAACCGATCCTGAAAGACCTTTGGCCTTCGCCGTTTTGATGAAATCGGACTGCAGCACCTCCAGCATGCTGGAACGCGTCAGCCTGGCGATAAAGGCGATCGGCATAAACGATAAAGCGAGCGTGGGCAGCACATAATCCAGCGGCTCGTTTAATCCGGCGACATTAAATAGCGGGAGCTTCACCCCAAATAAGTATTGAAGCAGCGTAGCCATAACGAAGCTCGGTACGGCCACCCCGAGAACCGCAACGATCATGGCGACGTTATCGAGCAGCTTGCGGTGTCTGAGCGCCGCGACGGTTCCCAGAAGCACGCCGATCGTAACCGAGGTTACGACAGCCAGCAGGCCAAGGCGAAGCGAATAGCCGAACGCGCCTTCGATAATTTGGTTGACCGAACGGCCCTGCCATTTCATCGACATGCCCAGATCGAACGAAGCGACATTTTTAATGTACGCGGCATATTGCATATATACCGGCTTGTCCAAGCCGTAATGGGCCATCAAGTTCGCCTTGATTTCAGGCGGTACTGCTTTCTCCGACGTAAAAGGATCACCCGGTATCGCCTTCATCAGAAAAAACGTGACCGAAGCCAGTACGAACAAGGAGATGACTACAAAAACCAGCTTTCGCAGCAAGTAGCGAACCAAATCGCGCACCTCCCGAACAAAATACGAAGCATGTCAACCAGCTTCGGTAACTGTGAATTAGTTAACATAACTCTTTGATTATTGTAAACAATAACGCCTCATTCTGTCCAACTGCAGCATTTTCCATGCCTGCACAAAAAAATTCGGGATATATAAGACGCCCTATATACCCCGAATGGGAACTCCAACCTGTATGGTGACCCGATTATTTCTTCTCGATTGAGCCGTAGATGAAGTTGACGTCACCTTTGTAATCGACGAACACGTTTTTCACGTAATCTTTTTGAGCCCAAATACCGGTGTAGTAATAAATCGGCATAATCGGCATGTCGTTGATCATGATTTTCTCAGCTTGCGCCATCGCCTTCATACGTTTCGCTTGATCGGACGTACCGTACGCATCTTTAATCAGCTTGTCGTAATCCGCGTTCGAATATTTCGAATTGTTGTTGCCGCCGCCGGTCATCATCAGATCGATGTAGGTCATCGGATCGTTGTAGTCCGCTCCCCAGCCTGCGCGCGCAATTTGGAAGTTGCCGTTTTGACGGTTTTTGATATAGACGCCGAACTCCTGCACTTCCAGCTTGACGTCGATGCCGAGGTTTTGACGCCACATATCGACGACTGCTTCCGCAATCTTTTTGTGCGCTTCGCTTTTGTTATAAATCAGCGTAACCGCCGGAAGCTTCGAGTAGCCTTTTTCTTTCATCCCTTGCTCAAGCAGCTTCTTCGCTTCAGCAATATCTTCCTTGAAGTAGTCGTCCTTCACTTCTTCGCGGAACGTTTTGCTTTCGCCGCGGATGCCTTGCGGAACAAGGCCGTAGGCCGGCTGCTGGTCGCCCTGCGTAATTTTCTCTACGATCGCCTTGCGGTCGATCGACATGGCGAACGCTTTTCGGATGTTCGCATTGTCGAACGGCTCCGCTTTCGTGTTGAACTCGTAATAATACGTCGATGCGATCCCTTTAATTTGCAGGTTGATCTTCGGGTCCTTCTTCAGCATCGGAAGCTGATCAACCGGGAATTCGTTGGTCGGACGGCCGGCCCAGTCGATCTGGTTTGTGTTGTACATGTTCAGCATCGTGCCCGGGTCGTTCATAATTTTCATGTTTACTTCGGTCAGCTTAACGTCTTTGGCCGAATGATACTGGTCGTTTTTGACAAGCGTCAACGAATCGTTATGCTTCCATTCCTTCAGCAGGAACGGTCCGTTCGTGACCATCGTAGCCGCCTCGGATGCGAATTTCGGATTCGCTTTCACCGCTTTTTCGTTCAGCGGAATATAGGTGTAGAAGGCAACCAGGCTGAGGAAATACGGCGTCGGCGATTTCAGTTCGACTTCAAGCGTAAAGTCGTCCTTCGCCTTCACTCCGATTTGGGAGGCGTCCGTAATTTTCTTTGTGTTGTATTCTTCCGCATTTTTGATGTAGTACAGCTGGTACGCATATGGAGCCGGAGGCGTCATCCCCGGATCAAGCACGCGCTTCCACGCGAACTCGAAATCGCTCGCTTTAACCGGGTCCCCGTTGGACCATTTGGCGTCTTTGCGAAGGTGGAACGTGTATTTCAAGCCGTCTTCCGAGACATCCCATTTCTCCGCCGCGGCCGGCTTTACTTCGCCTTTTTCGTCCATACGAGTCAAGGCGTCGTAGATCGGACGAAGCACCGTCGAGGAGTTGTTGTCCTGGGCCAGCCCCGGATCGAGTGAAGGTGGCTCGGAAGCGATCAGCATCCGAAACTTCTGCTCGGCAGCCGCACCGTCTGCGCCCGTTTCAGACTTTTTCGTGCAGCCAACCAGCGCTGTTCCCGCAAGCAGAACGATACTCGTGAAAACGATTACAGATTTGTTGAACCCCTTAATCTTCACAAATGTTCCTCCCTGTTCATGAAACTTTTTTTCTCTACCTTTTGTCATACACGAAATAATATACTTCCCTCGGAGTCAAAAAACCACGCATTATATTGAACGAAAACGTGCAATATATTGATCTTGACACCGCTTCTTTCTTTACTGCACAAATGGCGAAAATCGTTGAAGCGTTAAACAGTGCAAGCTTTTCAGCGTTAAAGCGGGACATCTTTTCTCCTTTTTAAGTTCCCCCGCAACGGCTAAAATATGTAAAGCAAAGCAAAAAAGCCGCTTCTGCAATCACGCGGATTGCAAGAAGCGGCTAACTGCGGCTAACGCTGCGGAACGGGTTAAACGGATACGATCGATTTGATAAGACCGACGACCAAAAACAACAAATAAACGACGCTTAGGCAAAGGAAGCCGAGCCTCCATAACAGCCGGACGATTTTCATATGGTCCAGCTTGCCTTTCATCCGATACTGGAAATTGCCGACAAGCCCGTAGCCGATTAAAAAGAAAAGTAAAATTAGAAAAAAGCCGAAGCCGGAGTGAAAAATTTGCAAAAACATCGCGTGAACCGAACCGATGAGCAGCAAAGTCGTTACGTCCATCGCCAGCTTCGTCGCTTTTTTGGTGTCCCTGCGCCAAAGATATACTCCGATCCACAGGATGAAAAACCATAAAAACGGCACTGCGGCGGTAAATGCGTAAATATGTATGAGTACGTTCAATAATCCGTCCAACCTACACCACCCGGAATCATGATCTTTTTCCGAAACGTACGTGTAACGTGTTATCGTCGCTTTATCGAGACATCGTCGTTCAAGCAGCCGGAGGAAATCCGGAATTATGTATTTGCCGGTTCCGCCGGTTCCGCAGCTTTTATGAGACGGTATACGGTTTCATGATGAGGCATCGGCACCCCGTGCCGCGCGCCTGCTTCCAGCATGGCTCCGTTAATCCAATCGATCTCGGTGATTCGCCCCTCGGAGACGTCCTGCAGCATGGAGGAATGGTTGCCGGCCGTCTTGGCGCATACATCAAGCAGCTGCTCCCATACGTCGTCGCGCGTGCGGATGCCTGAAGCGTTGGCGGCTGCCAGCCCCTCATCCAGTAGATCGCGCATAAGTCGGCGCCTCTCCCCGGACGCCGGAAGCTCTCCGTTGCGAAGACGAAGCAGTGCAGTCAGCGGATTGATGACCGAGTTAATAAGCAGCTTATTCCATACAATCTCTATCATTTGGTTCGACAGGAACGTACGAAATCCTGCCTCATTCATCGTTTTTTCAAGCAAATTTTGCTCTTTTCCCCCAATATTCGGACCTGCATGTCCGATCGTCGTCCATCCTCGTCCGGTGTGCGCAACCTGGCAAGGAGACAGCTTCTTCGCGCCTTCCGTCGTCACCGCCAAATAAATGCGCGCCAGCGGAAACCGCTCTTTCAGTTTCTCGACATGACCGATTCCGTTCTGAAAACATACCAGCTTCCCTTGCTCCCCCAGCAAATGATGCAAAGTGTCCAGCAGCGGCTCCGTAATATGCTTCTGCTTCACCGTCAGAAACACCCAATCGTAAAGTTTCTCTGCGCCGTCCGGCAGCGGTGCGGTCTTATTTTCATAGGAATGTGCGCGAATAGCGACACCCCTCTCCCCTCCGCCATCCAGCAATTGAATACCCGTTTCGTTCAGCAGCTCCGCCTGCTCTTCGGTACGGGTGATTAGCGTCGTATCCGTCCCCGCGGCAGCCAGTCTGGAAGCTACCAGCATTCCTATCGAACCCGCGCCTACGCATGCGATTCTCATATCCGTCCCCCGGCCTTTTTCCGCTACTATACCATATTTTCGGAAGGAAACAAGGATAAACGCCTACCGGCGTCTTTGACGCTGGCGTTTCCGGGATTTAGAGCCACTTCCACGATATACGGTCTGCTAAATCGAAAAAGCCCGCGGCGGGTTAAACCGCTGCAGGCTTATTGCTCGATCTTCCTTATATTGTCCGCATGCGCTTCGTTTCCCAGCATCGCGTCTGCAAACGTCAATCGATCCGTTCCAGGTTTCCGTTCGCATCCATCTTAAACCGCGTCTTCTGCTCCTCTTCCTCTTCTACGAGAAAAGCGAGCTTGCGGGCACGGTCCATAATTTGAATAAGCGCCTTGTAATCGTCATTCACGACGCGGTAATCGGTCTGCACATTGTTGATTTCTTTCCCTAGCTGTTCCTTGTCGCGGCGCAGATCGTCCAGCTCTTCGTCTTTTTCCTTCAGTTCTTTTTCCAGATTGCGGATCTGTCTGCTCATCTCCTGATACGTTCCTTTCCACTGGCGCAGGAAACGAATGACCGCATCGATCGAGATGGACTCCTCCGTCACCGGCTCGTGTCTGGACGAGCCGATATCCGCCGTATCCAGCGTAGCTACGGACGTTACGGCCGAGCCTATTCCGGCTTGCTTCCGGAACTGGTTCCGCTTCTGCCGTTGAGCCTTTGCGATCGAGATCGCCGCATCGTATTTTTTGCGTACACAGCTGTTCCACCGAAACCCGCAGGCAGCCGCCGTTCTACCTATCTTTTCCCCTACTTCTTCAAAGGCCGCAAGCTGCGTACTGCCTTCGCGGATATGGCGAAGCGTCACCTCGGCCAATATTAGATCGTCTTCCTCGCTCCATGCGTCTTGTCTGACTACAGTCATCAACGAAAACCTCCCAACACAAACTAATATCGCCACTAACTTATTTCTATGCCCAAACTAGAGTTCATAGAATCTATTTGATACTATTTGGTATTACCATTTTTTGTGGCGCTCATACATGTTTTTTCGGACAACCGGTTATGCTAGAACCACCGGGTTAAAAAGTTTGCTAATTCGTCACGTTCTCCGGTTTACAAGTCGAAAAGGTTGCAGGTATAATGGACAATAGGGTTTTGCGTTTATTGATCGTTCAACAGAGAGGGGGAGTAATGGTGGCTCGCATGTTCAGAGTGCTCGGCTTTTGGACGCTCGCGATCGGTCTGATGGCACTAGCCGGCGACATGAAGGAGATGGCGCTGCTGTTCTTTTTCCAAACCGCCGCTTTTGTCGTTTTGGGGTATATGAATTTGTCCGAACGTACGTACATTATGATTTTCTGGGGATACATGGTTCTCTCCTTCTTAGGGTTTACGTACTGGTCGTTTTTCGAGATGGAGCTTTAATCCCCGCTTCGCAAGTAAGCGAACAAAAAAAGGTGAGCTTCCGGCGTTTTACGTACATAACCGGGAGATCACCTTTTTTTCGTTTGCACCAAAACTTTGAACAACTCGCTCATCGAATCGCTGACGAGCAGCTGGCGAACCGCACGGTTCCGTCTCGCCTCAGGCCCAAACGGGTCTTGACCGTTATGAGCTACGAGCAGCTCCAGCACCCCTTCGTCGATCAGAAACTGCTTCTGCGTCCTTAGCGACCATTCGCCCGCCCCTGCTTCCGTACCCGCCCGTATGCAAGCCGTAAAGTCTACATGAGAAGTCATATCCTGCTCGCCCGGGTACGCATACGGATCATCGAACGCCTGATGTTTCCTGTAGCATAGAAACGTTCCCTGCATGCGGTGAGCGCTGTACAGCTCCTCGGCGACATCGCCGTAATCGATCGTAACCAGCATGCCTTCCCGAAGTCCCGATAGGATGCGTTTCACCCAATCGGCCGCCTCCGGATTCACGTCCACGATCTGACGCTCGCGGACCGGCACCGATTCCCGCTCGATATAAGAAGCCGCCCGGCTGCCGGCAGCCAGCGGAAACAGCCGCGTCACAAACTTGCCGGACTCTTCGCTCCAGCCGACGAACCATTCGTACAGGCTCCCGTCCTTGCGCTCGATCCGGTGTACCGGGAACGCGTCGAGCAGTTCGTTCGACAGCACGATCGCCGGGCCGTTCTCCAGCATCTCGTACGATTGTCCGGGCGTTACGTGTTGCACCGCCGGATGAGGACTCAATTGCTCGGTCTGCAGCCGCCTATGGAAAGGACTGCTCTCCACCATCGCATATGTCAGCCGGTCGTACAAAGATTTACTGCGCTTTGCGACCGTATCGAGGATATGGCCGGCCAGCCGGCCCGTACCGCCTCCCCATTCGACGATCGTCAGAGGCGTATCCGCATCGTACCGCTGCGCTTGCTTGATAATAAACATGCCCAGCACTTCGCCCATAATCGTTCCGATCGAGGAACTGGTGTAGAAATCTCCGTCCTTGCCCACTTTGACCGTATCGCGGCTGTAATAACCGAGAGGATCATGGTACAGGCACAGCTCCATATAATCGCGAAACGATAGGGCCGAACGGGGACTATCGCCGATTCTCGAACGGATGATCGGGATCAACGGACACGGTCCGGTTAAGTCCGTCACGGTATGCGGCCTCCTTCCTGCTTCTGTAAATGGCACTTGTTGCGTACAGACAATCGCCCGATATCCGAGTATAATGAGAGCGATAAACTTAGGAAAACCCGCAAAGGAGGAGACATCGATGAACAAAAAGCTGCCGTTCCTCCCGGTCGTATTGGCGGCTGCCGCCCTGCTGTTCTCCGGCTGCTCGGACGGAGTCAAGGAAAAAGAAGCGGTGCAGCAAGCGATCCGCAAGCAAAGCGAGATCCAGCATTACCGGTTCAGCGGCAGCGGGACGTTCGGCTGGGACACCCCTGAAGCCGCTGCTGGCGGTTTATCCAATCCGCTTACCGCAGCGCTGGCCGGGGCTGTCAACGGCGCTGAATTCAAATGGTCCGGCATAGCCAGCTACAACCCGGTGCGGCTGGAGACGAACGTACAGATGACAACCCGGTTGGGGAATTCATTTCAAATTCCGTTTCTTATCAAGGATAACAAAATGTACGCGCAGATTCCACTTTTGAACAAGAAGGACGAATATTACTCGTTTGATCTGGCAAAGCCCGCCGGGGGTTCCTCTTCCGGTCCGCTGTCGCCCGAAGCTCTGCTCCGCTCCCAGGAAACGATGACCCGGCTGCTGGATTCGCTTCTGTCCGGAGTCGAGCCGAAGTGGTTTAAGGAAGATACGCTCGATGAGCCGGGGGCGTTCAAGCAGTATTCGATCGAGATTACAGAAGCCAACGCGGCCGAACTGTCGAAGCAGATGGGGGCCGGACTGGACGGATGGACCGGACAGCTGCAAGCGATCACGGGCGGCACATGGAGCGGCCCGCCAAAGCTCGCAGGAATGCAGCTTCAAGCGCCGGGCTACATCCGGCTTCGGATGAATCCGGAGTCGTTTCTCGAACAGATCTCCCTGGATCTGAACGCCTTGCCGGCGGCCTCGTCGCCTGCCCCGGGAACGTACCGGTTCAAGCTCGATTACAGCTTGTCGGACATAAACGAGCCTATTTCTTTTGAACAAAACGTCCCGGCTGCCGTAAAGCCGTTTGAAGATCTATGGAAGCTGCTTCCCAGGAAGTGAGCTTCCGATAATGCGCATCGCAACGCAACGCAGCCCAGCCCAGCACAAATCCCTGTACCTTCCGGTATGGGGATTTGCCGTTCCATACGCCCGCTGTCCCGCGAAGCGGAACAACTTCCATGTTCACCAAATCGGGAAGCATAAAACGCCGCTCCCTCCGATACATTTAGTACGGATAGGACAGGGGGGACAACCGATGCCGAATATAGTTCGCCGGATGGCGGCGATCGGACTGGCCTGCTCGCTGCTTTTCTGCGGGAACGGCTTCGCTCTGGCCGAGCCAAGCGTCAGTGCCGACAGCCTGCTGCTCGGGAAAGGATTAACCGTGTACGAGCTGGACCGTGAGATCGAAAGGCTGACGGACGAGGAACACAAGCTGATCGAAACGCTTGAAGTGACCGGTCGGCTGGCCGAACAGACAAGCCGGAAGCTGGAAGAGAAAAAAAATCAGACCGGATCGGTCATCCGGTCTTATTATACAGGACAGCGGCATTCGATCTGGCTGACCGTGCTCCGCGCGAGCTCGCTTCGGGACGCTTTGTACGTCTGGGAGCAGCTGCAATTCATCCTCTCCCGCGACCGCAAGTTCATCTCCGACTACCAGGAACAGTACACCGCCTACAGGCAAGCCGCAGCCGAGCTGGAAGAGGGCCGCCGCTTGCTTGCCGATACGCGGAACGCCTACGAAGCGGAAAAGGCGAAGCGGACAGAAGCGCAAAAGGAAGTCGACCATCTGCTGGCAGGCCACCCCGACAGATCGCGGCTCGAAACCGAACTGGCCGATATCCGCTTGCAGTGGGAACAACGCGGGCTTCCTTTGTTCCGCTCGTATTTCGCCGCCTTGGCCGAAGTGATGACAAAGCTGCCGGAGCTGATCGGACAAAACGGCAAAATGGTCTCGATGAAAGGACTGAACCCGACTATCGTCATCGGCGACGGCGAGTTAAACCGGTTTATGCAGGCGAAGAGCAAGGCGCTGCACGGTTTTTCGTTTCTGTTCGAAGACGGGGCGATCGCAGCCGGAGGTACAGCCGACGAAATCAAGATCTCGCTCAAAGGACGGTATGTAGCCGAGAATAAACCTGTAAACGCCATTCGTTTTTTCATTGACAGCTTATCGTTTAACGGGTACGCGATGCCCGAATCTACCGCAAAGTCGCTGGAGCGGCAATTCGATCTCGCTTTTTATCCAGGCAAGATCGCCCCGTTTATTCAAGCGACCGACGTAACGATCAAAACTGGCGAAATGACGATTTCCTTGAAGCTCAGCCTCTGAAGGTAAGCTTTACTTGGAAGCGGGACGAATCGTCTCCCATTCGGCTTCGGTCCGTTCCGCGAACGTCCGGAGCGGCTGCTCGCCCTTCCAAAGCAGATCCAGCTGGGTTTCAAGCGCCGTCAACTGCTTCACCCGCTGCGGAAAAGCCGGCGTCGGTTCATTATTGTCGATAAGCGCGGCGATGCTCTGAAAGCCGGCGTCATCCCGGATTCCCGTTAAATAGGCGTTACGCTGCGCCGGCAGCACACCGGCGGTTCGCCAGAAATGAAGCGCGGACGGCTGGGAGATCCAGTCACGGATCAGCTCGAACGACTCCTTGGCAGCCTCAGACCGGGCGGAAATCGCGAAGCTTCTGCCGGATAGCCAAGGCGTCAGCCACGTCTCTTCCCCTTTGGGAAACGGGATTTTCGCCATCGTCTGAACGGCCGGAGAACCGTTTTGCTTCCAGTCGGAGAAGGTGGTCAAATAACCGGCGATCTTGCCCTGCGCGAGCAGCTCCCACGGTTTCCACGTCGCGCTTTCGTAAGGAAACGATTTTAATAGCGCTTTCGCGTCTTCTTTAGCCCCGTCCGGCGCCGTCAGCAGAAAAGCTTCCAGCGATTTCAGCACAGCCGGGTCGTTCAGCTTCACCGGGTATTGCTTGGAAGCGGTTTTGCCGCCGCCCAGAATGCGCACCATCGTCGCAAACAGATGTCCGTCGGACGCGGGAATGTAGATTCCGTACTTGCCTTCCTCCGGTTTATGCAGCTGCTTGTGGAGCGAGACGAGCTCCTCGGACGTTGCCGGAGGTTTCTCCGTTCCCGCATCAGCCAGTCTTTTCGTATGATAAACCAATACGGGGGCATCCAAATCTTTGGGAACCCCCCATACGTATCCGTTCCATTTCACTTGCGCCAGCGCCTGTTCCATTTGCTGGGACTGCAAATCCTGGGCAAGCATCGAATCGACGGGCAGCAAATAACCGAGAGCGGCGAATTCGCTCACCCAGCTATTATCAAGCAGCATAACGTCGGGCGCTTCCCCGAGCTGTGCCGCTTTTTTCAGTTTGGCGTAAACCGTATCGTCCGGCACGTTCTCCAACTGGATCACGATGCCCGGATGCGCTTTTTGATACTGCTCCTTCAGCTGCTGCAGCAGCTGGAACTCTTTAGGCGGCATGGAGACGGCTACTTTCAGCTGTTTCTCCGCATCGCTCGCCGACGGGGGCGTATGATCGACCGGATTGCCTTCCCCTGCGCTCGGTTTGGACCGGTCGACCGATCCGCCGAACAGCACGGAGACGAGTACGACGGCGAAACATACCGCGGAGCCGAGCAGCAGCCACTTTTTATGGCGGAACAAGAGGACATCCCTCCTTCGGATATGCAGACAGCGAAAAGGTTGCTAGTTCAAAAGCCTTATTTTTATCTATACTATATCAAAAAAGCGCTTTCGTGAACTCTTTTTCATGCGTTTCAAAAAAACGATACAATTTCTTCCTCGCATTCGACACGGAAATGGCGGATTGCTACAATGGGAAAAAGCCAGATTCAGACGGAGGGGGGATACGATGCGGAAATACGGTGTGGAAGTCCAGCTTCCCGAAGGCACAAAGCCGGACGAATACGCCGGGTTCGTCCAAGCATTGGCGAATCACGTACGATTGTCGGACCGGGATAAGGAACTGCTGATTGTGGATGAGCAGCGGGAGTGCGCGTTATTGACGGAGCTGATCGAGGAATACGAATTCGAGTACGAGCCCTTCGAGCTGCTGAAGCTGCCGGAGAAGGCCGAGGTGACTCCGCTCTTTGAGGATTACGGCTTCGTATCGCTGTCCGGAGGCTGCTATTTGTACGGGCATCTGTGCGCCGTATACCGTTTTGCCGAATCGGACGGACTTGCCGAACCCGCTCAGGCGGCGGCGCAGATGGAGGAGCATCTGATCGCCCGTTTTCCTTATGAAGGAAGCGCGCATTATGCAGTCGACCGATCGCTTAACGAACTGATGCACGGCATCGCCAAGGCGTACGGCTGCCGCTTGCAATTCGTCCGGGAGTAACCGGCACGGCGATTCGGCCCTTGCAGCCGGAAAGCGGAGGAGCACTACGTTCCCCCGCTTTTTTTGGCGCGTCTTCGGCCCGATCAGTCCTTGCAATCGTAAAAAGACTTTCCGTCCGCTTCCTGCCGGTATTCCGTCGGAGACCGGTCGAACCATTTCTTGAACTGCTTGGAGAAATAAAGCGGGTCGGTAAAGCCGACCGATGCCGCCACCTGCTCCACCGTCAGCTTCTCGCGAAGCAGCAGCTTCGCCCGCTCCATGCGAATTTTCAGCAGAAAATGCATCGGGGTCATCCCGGTGTACTGCTTGAACATTTTGGATAAATGCGTCCGGTTGTATCCGAGCGACTGCGACATTTTCTCGATCGAGATCGGCTCGGCATATTGCACGGTCAGCCAGCGGATCGTACGCTCGACCTGCTGCTCGATCGGCGTCCTCTTCCCGTCCGCACCTTCGGACCGGTACGCCTCGTCCTTCCTGTACTCAGCCAGCAGCATCCGCAGCAGACCGCCGCTTCGCAGGTCGACGCCGGGGTCCGCCAGCTCCAGCGACCGCTCGATCTGATGAAACAGCACCGCAACGCGCCGATGGCGCGAAGGTCGTGCTACCGGACGATGCTGGGAGATATCCGCCGCATTCAGCAGCTCCTCGGCGATATTCCCGCGAAAGCCGACCCACCGGTACGTCCACGGATCGGCGTCGTCGGCCGTGTACCGGATGAGCTCGCCGGGGAAAATGAAGAAGCTGTCTCCTTCCTCGAGCTCGTATGTGCGCCCCATGCATTGAAACGTGCCTTTTCCCGACATCACATGGTGGACGAGGAAATAATCGCGCACCTGCGGACCGACATTATGGGCAGGCGCCGTCTGCTCTCTTCCGCCGAAAAGGACGGTCAATTCGCCTTTGCCCGGCAGGGGATTCACTGACGTCGAATGACGTTCCTCCATGTTCATGGCCGTGCGCTCCTTGTTCGTTTTCTGAATCGGTGAACCTCTCTTCTATTGAAAACGAAGCGCCGCCACAAATCAAGAGGCTGCCGGGGCACGTTCGAAGGAAGCCGCATTGTTCCATAAGCAACACGCTTTTCTCCATATTTTTTTTGACCTCCTGACTTTATAGTTGCTTATAGAGGTTGTTCAAAAAGTCCGCTTTTGATCACGAAGCAGATCAGGAAGCCTGCTCGGCATCGAATATGGAATTCAGCCGGAACTTCCGGTGCTCACGTAGCTTCACTACGCTCCGCTCCTCATTTCCTAGCTTCATCCCATCTTCTCGGTGCTGAAAACCGGACTTTTTGAACTCGCATTTATAGAACAAACAAGGAGGAATTGCAAAATGCCGAAAATTACTTTCATCGGAGCAGGCAGCAGCGTATTCGCCAAAAACGTACTGGGCGACGTCATGAAGACTCCCGCTCTGCAAGATTTTGAGATCGCGCTTCACGATATCGACCCGGTGCGGTTGAAAGATTCGGAGAACATGCTGAACAACTTGAAGACGACGTCCGGCAGCACGTGCCGCATCATCTCGTACGCCGACCGCCGGGAAGCTTTGCGCGGCGCCACCTACGTCGTTAATGCGATTCAGGTCGGAGGTTACGACCCTTGTACGATTACCGACTTCGAAATTCCGAAAAAGTTCGGTCTCCGGCAAACGATCGCCGACACGCTCGGAATAGGCGGCATTTTCCGCAATCTGCGCACGATCCCGGTGATGCTGGATTTCGCTAAAGATATTCGCGAAGTGTGCCCCGACGCCTGGTTCTTCAACTATACGAACCCGATGGCCGTTCTGACGAACGTGATGAATACGGACGGCGGCGTCAAAACGGTAGGTTTGTGCCACAGCGTCCAAGCCTGCATTCCTCATCTGTTCAAGCCGCTCGGAATCGATATGGAAGGCGTGCAGGCGAAAATCGCCGGCATCAACCATATGGCATGGCTGCTGGAAGTAACGAAGGACGGCGTCGATCTGTATCCGGAGATCAAACGTCGCGCCGCCGAGAAACAAAAGGAAAAACATGGCGATATGGTTCGCTACGAACTGATGTTCCGGTTCGGCTATTATGTCACCGAATCTTCCGAGCATAACGCGGAATATCATCCGTACTTCATCAAGCGCAACTATCCGGAGCTGATCGAACGATTCAACATCCCGCTCGACGAATATCCGCGCCGCTGCGTCCGTCAGATCGAACGCTGGAAGACGATGCGCGAAGAACTCGTCAATAACAAAAACATCGAGCATACGCGTTCCCACGAATACGCTTCGTATATGATGGAAGCGATGGAGACGAACAACCCGTTCCGCATCGGCGGCAACGTAATGAACACCGGTCTGATCACCAACCTGCCGAAGGAAGCTTGCGTCGAGGTTACCTGTCTCGTCGACCGCAACGGCATCACGCCTACGTATGTGGGCGATCTGCCTCCGCAGCTGGCGGCGCTCAACCGGACCAACATCAACACCCAGCTGCTGACGATCGAAGCGGCCCGTACGCTGAAGAAAGAGCATATTTACCATGCGGCGCTGCTGGACCCGCACACTTCCGCGGAATTGTCGATCGACGATATCGTCGCGATGTGTGACGCGATGATTGAAGCTCACGGCGACTGGCTGCCGAAATTTAAATAAGCGTTGGCGGATAAGGCTGTCTCCCGGGTTCCTTCCCGGTGGGCGGCCTTTTTTTGGGGCATCCCGCCGACCAGCCTCCACGCCCGGATTCAGCCCGGCCGCTCCCCCCTCCCCGAAGCGGCCCGCCCTTGAAGAAACTCTTTATTTACTTGGCTTGAACAAGTAGTATTAGAGGAAGAAACGTGATGCAAGAAGGGGAGAAAACCAAGTGAAAGCTGCCAAATGGGGGATCGCGGGATTGGCGCTTCTCGTCCTGCTCGGAATCCTGGTCTGGCTAAAGCCGGGAATGGCCGATACCGGCCGGCCGGTATCGGGCCCGGACAACCCGGAGGAGAAGCTGTCTCTGCACTTTTTTATAAGCGGCGCTCCAGGTTCGCACCTGCCTCCGCCCGAAGACGATTTTATCCGGCAAGCGATCGAAGCCAAATTCAACATCGATCTTACCGTAACGGCCATGCCCCCGGGCGACGAATACAATGCGACCTTGGCTTCTCTGCTGGCCGCCAACAATCCTCCCGATATGTGGCTGAATATCAGTCCGGACGGCGGAGCCAAATATACGCTGGACAATGTTCTGGCGGACATGACTTATTTCGTGACGCCGGCGACGATGCCGAACTATTTCAAATACTGGATGAACGAGCAGGAACTTCGTGAATATCAGGTGCATAACAAATTTGCGAGGGCCCCGATTCCGTATGACAAAAAAACGTACCGCGCCTATTACATCCGCCGCGACTGGTTGTCGCGCCTCGGCTTGGACGTTCCGCAAACCTACGATCAATATGTCAACGTTCTTCACGCGTTTACCTATAAAGATCCGGACGGGAACGGGGTCAACGATACGTACGGGTTCACGACGG
The DNA here is from genome assembly GCF_058135425.1 of Paenibacillus sp. MAH-35. NCBI lineage: Bacteria > Bacillati > Bacillota > Bacilli > Caryophanales > Paenibacillaceae > Paenibacillus > Paenibacillus sp. MAH-35. Next base: position 77,614 of record NZ_JBYUPU010000006.1, on the reverse strand, counting down.
CCGGCGCCGGAACGGGCATTTCCTTGGATTGGCCGGAATACGTCAAGAACGGGCTCCTCTTCCCGGCATATTTCGAGAACGACAAGCTGATCGACATGCAGATGGATTTGCGGGTCGGGCAAGTCGTCGAGGATATTCTGAAGATCCAGGACGCCGGCCTGGTCGACCCCGACTGGTTTCTGTACAAGGACAATCAGCATGTGGACAAAGCCGTGCAAGGCAAGGCGGGAATCGTCCTCGGCGATTCGCTGGAATTCGCCCTCGATTCCAATCCGGAGAGCCTGCAGACGCGGAGCCGCGCGATTGACCCGAACGCCGATTGGGTGCCGTTTAATCCGTTCGGCAGTCAGCCGCTCCGCACGGCGGCGGCTCCGGGTTATCCGTTCGTCTTCTCCAATAACGCCGCAGGCCTGAATCAGGAGAAGCTCAAAGTTACCGCCCAAATCCTGGACTGGCTGGCCGGCGAGGAAGGCTTCCTGCTTACGCACTACGGGATTCGGGATCAGCATTACAAACGGGACGGAAACACCATTACGCTGTTACCCGGCATGCTGCGGAATGAAACCAATACCATTCAGAATCTCCTGAATATCTGGAGCTTCTTTACGCCGAATACGCCCGAAATCCTCGGACTTGCGATTGTGGACCCGCGCATTACTGCACGGGACCGGACCGTGATCCGGACGATCACTACTATCCCGGTATATGAAGGACTGGGGACGATCCTAACCCCCCCGCTGGGCATTAATGTGGAAAAGATGCGCACCCGCCAAAACGAGCTCCAATTGAAAATGTTGTTCCAGGACAAATCCGGGAAGCACTGGCCTGAATATCGCAGGCAACTGATGAGCTCTTATGAGGGAGAGAGCATCTTCCAGCAGTATGAAGAGAAAATTCGCGCCGCCCGCAAAAATCGGTAAGCCGCAACTGCGCAAAAAGACCCGACTCCGGCTTTTATACCGGGGTCGGGTTGTTTATTAGCGGATCAGACTCTCCGCATTGATGTACGCGATGACATAATCCGTATCGGGCTTCTCCAGCGGCAGCTCGTAGCGGTTCTCGCCGAGGTGCCGGAACAGTGCGTCCGGACAGGAAGGCTCGCTTCGGCTCGTCAACCGGAGGAGGCCCGGAAAGCCGCCGGTTCGGATGGTAAGAGTCGTTGCATCCATATAGACGCGGATGTTGTCCCGGTGAGCCGGCACCACCCCTTCGAACCAGTCCAGCCCGCCCAGACGCGGTTCGATGACAAACCGCGCATACCCGGCTTCCAGCGGCTGGACGCCCATGTAATATTTCCCGAGCAGGAAAACCGGACCCGCTCCCCAGGCATGACACAAGCTTTTGGCGAACGGCCGCCCGGACATCGCATACTGCGCGATCCCTTTCACCTCCGGATCATATACTTCCCAGAAGCTGGTTGCGCCCAAATCCAGCATGCCGCCCCAATAGCGCTCCATTTCGGTCAACACATGCGCCTGCTCGCCGATCTCGCAAAGCGCGGCCAGCTCGTAAAATCGCATGTAAGGCGTAGTGATCGGAGGGACGCGGTCGTTTTTCAGCACCTGCTGCGCCACTGCCCGCTGCCGCCCTTCGTCCAGCATGCCGAGCAGCAGCGCAAACATGTTGGCATACCGGGTCATAACCGGCCGAACTTGCCCGTCGACCCGATGATGCAGCAGTCCTCCCCGCTCTTCATCCCAGAATACATCGAACAGCTGGCCCCGCAGGGCCGCAGCCTCTGCACCCAGCCGCCCGGCGAGCTCTCCGTCCCCGAATAGTCGGGCAAAACCGGCCGCCACTTCCAGACTGCGGCAAAACAGCACCTGCTGGAAGCTCAGCTCGCCCTCCTTGCTAATCTCCGCCCAGTCGACGAACACCCAATCTCCCGGCAAACCTTCCACCATACCGCTGCGGTTCGTCCGGTCGCGGCAAAAATCGAGCAGGCTCAGCATTTTCGGGTAGAGAAACCGGACGAACTCCACGTCCCCGGTGTACCAGTAATGGTCATGCAGACTGATGATCCAGTAGAACGAATAATCGAGGATCGTATTGAGATGCGATTCGACCGGATCTTTGCCGCGCAGCGCGATCATTGTCCGGCGATTGACGGCCTCGTCGAAGAACAGGTAATAATTGATCAGATAGCTTTGCGAGGCATCCCCCGACCATACCCAGCGGTCCCGCTTGATGCCGTCCAGAAACAGCTCCCGCGTCGTCAAATGCATCGTGTAGGCGGCCACCTCATAGATCCGGTTGATCCGTTCGTTCGAGCAGCGGAATTGGCCGCGGTATTCGACGGGCAAGTATTCATACAGCATCGAGACATCGCCAACCTTAACGCCAGACCCGGGAACGACGTTTACATAGCGGAACGCTTTGGATTTGTCGTGCGTATAGTCGGGCAAATCTCCGGCTTCGATCGCAATCCGGTCGAACGTTTCGCAAAACGTCTCGGAGCACGCTTCCTCCAGCGATTCCCCGTAGTATAGCGTGACGGTCCCTTCTCCCACCAGTCCATGAAGCTGCATGTAGCCGAACGTTTCCTTCCCGAAATCGGCCAGCAGCGAGCCGTCCGCATTCTGCTTCACTTCGGCAGGCTCTTCCCGCGTCGTTGGCAGCCGGTATAACGAAGGCCGCTCCTCCGCCGTGCGGAAATTCCACGCTCCCGGCGTCGTCCAGTTCCAGTTGCCGTGCGTGACGCTCCAGCTGCGGTTGCTCGCGATCGCGGTTCCTTCCACGAATAAGGCCGGGAGACCGGCCTCGTGAACTACCGACACGATGAACGTATGCGTCCCCGCGGGCAGGAGCAGCTTGCCGGTATCGGACGGAACCATCCGTCCGTCGAGCATGACATTATACCGGCCCTGCGCCGTGATCGTCACTTCCTCTTCCTGCGGTATCGTATAAAGACAGCGAAACTTGACCGAGGCGTAAGGCGAATCCAACCGGTAAAACGGAGGATAAACGCTTCCCCTCTCTTCCCGGCGGATGGACACCTCGCGGTGAAGCCATATTTCGAAATCGCCGGGAAACCAGATCCAGGTTGCTTGACTTTGTTCGTATGTCATCGCGAAAATCTCCTTCATCCTTTACTGATAAATAGACGCATCGTCCAGATAGATTGGGGTCGCGCTCTCCAAGCCGTTCGTCACGATAACGAATTGTACTTTTCCTACAGCCAGATTGTTATACGACGCGGGAATCAAAACCGCGAAATCGATTGAAGCCCAGCCGCCCGACGGAGCGGATACCGGAACGGTCTTCGAAGGCAAGACGGCGATCGGCGCCCCGCCTGCGGTGTTCAAATTCAGCCTAAGCTGAATCGTGCCCGCCGAAGTCGTTCCTGCCGGGAGCTTATAGTAGACTCTTACAGCCGCCGCACCGGGTTGGAATGTAAAATATTGGGCCGTGATTCTCTGTGCGGCCGGTCCGGCCAGAAGAATGCTGGCGCTGCCCGAACGAATATACGTATTATCCGTAACACGCTGCATGGAACCGAACTGTGACCAATACGTCAACGTCGATCCCGGTCCCGATCCAGTCCCCAGCGCGAACGACGGATCGGGATTCACCGGCTGCGCCCCGTCCAGCATGTTCAGGAGAAGCCGCGCCAGATCGCGGCTGTCAGACGCTTCGTCCTTTTGAGCCACAATCTCCAGCTTGGTCCGCATCGTACCGCTGCCCGTCCGATTGGCTGTTATATAATCGTAAACCTTCCAAAACGACAGCGTGTTAATGAAATTTTCGTTGCTTTGGAAAAAGGTCACATCGTCCAAGTATAGCTGGGTCGTAGACTCAACGTCGTTGATATACACAATCATCTGAACCTTTTTCACTTCGGTGCCGTTCACCGAGGCGGGGACATCGTCCAGCACTCGGACGGAAGCCCATTGTCCTGCCGTTGTCGAGACGAATCTCGCGGGGGTGATCGTATTTTTCAGCACCTTGTTGTCTTTGTCCAAATAGTTAAACGATAATCGGATGATCGCTTTCGTCTGTGTACCCGGAGGCGTGTAATAGTACACCTGCGACGCATAGAGGCCCGGTTTCACCTCGAACGTCTGAATCGGACCGCCCTTGGTCAGATTGCTGACCAGCAAACTGGACGAGCCTCCAGGCCGGGCAATGTCCTGCGAACGCGAGATGACAGCCGGCGGCTTATCGATCCAGGTTCCCCAAGGGCTTATCCCGCCGGCTTCCTCGAAGGAAGGATTACCGTTCAGCGGGAATTGGTTTAAACTGGCCTCTTGCAGCAATCGCGCATATTCGCGCATCTTGGTCGGTTCCGCTGCGGTTGAGAGGTTGTATACGCTCTGGGTAGCCGTCCCGCCGTTCGGCTCGTGCAGCTGCATATACCGGACCAGCTCCCAAAACTCGTTAGCATTCAGCCCCGACCAATTCAGAAGCGGGTACGGCTTGGGATCGATCGTGTGGACGAGGACGGCGTCCTGTTTGAACTGGTTCACCAAATCGATTCGCTTCTGAGCCATCTCCGTCGTTTCCTCGAGATCGATGCTATCGAGCAGCAACAAGGCCGCTTGTGTATCGGCAATCGGGTCCACGTTTTTCGGATAGCTGAGCGCCGACGCCTCGTAATACTCGAACGCTCGCAGCAGCAGGTTTGCCCTGGATTTTCGGCCTGCCGTGTCGGCTTGCGCCCATACCGTTTCGAGCAGGCTTCTGCTGTAAGCCATATCCTGCGGGGTGACCAGATTCATGTAACCGGGATCGGCGAAGTCCAGATAAGTAGCGTTTTTCCAGGACTCGAACCACTCCGAATTCGGAACCCGCTGCGTCCAGAAGTTTTCCCAATACTCGTAGTAGGCGCGGAGGTCGTCTGCAGCGGCTTCCCCGACGGCGCGGACATACCATTCATCCAGCAGCGCTTCGACATTCTGGTTCGGATTCCATTGCAGCTTGGCCGCGATCCACGGCTTCGGGCCTTCTCCCCAGTTCGGGTACAACTCGGCGTAATGCGCCTGAACGCCCTCGTTCGCAGCATAAACGTAGTTTTCGGCCATCTGATTCGTATACATGCGCGGAACCAGGTACGGGTTGCCGTAGATGTAGTCGTACCACCCGACGTTGCCCGCCGTCTCGCCCCACTCCTCCAGCTTTTGCTTCGCCACACTTTCGACGGCCGGATCGATCCAGCTCATGCGGTCCTGCGTAATAAACGGAATCACGCGAGGATTCAACGGAAAGGACGGCGGGTCCATGACATTATCGTACGCAAGCAGACCGAACCATTTGTCGGGAAATACGGCCAGGACGTCTTCCACAACGGCATTGACCCACCCGTAGTAAATATCGGACATATCCGGCAGACCGACCGAGTTGAGCTGCCCCGGGTAATTCGGATGATTCGGTTCCGTCTCGCAATAGCCGCGGCCGTCGTTAACCCCCAGCGAGAACGAGTCCGCATCCGGATGGTTCGTAAAATACTCGATAATTCCGTAAACCGCGGCTTGGACGGTGGCCGGTTCGGAATAACAAGGCTGCCAGTACGTGGTAGTCCCGACGGGCGGAGTATAGGGAGTTCCGTTTCGGACCGGATAAAACTCGGGATGGCTCTGGCCGTATTTCTGCGGCGGGAAGAGCGAATGCACATTGTGATGAAACTCGATCCGGCCATGCAGCCGGTTCCGCTTCGCCCATTCGGCCTGCACGGGTAACGCCGCTCCCATCAGCGGACTGATCGCCCGCGACATAAAGACAGGTTCCTCGATCACATCTTGCTGCGGAATGGATACATTAAGATGCTGCGGCACGTCTTCGCCGTCCGGTCCCGGCATCAGCCAGCGCACGCCGATATACCGTTCCAAAAAATCGTAAACGCCGAATTGCGTTCCCCAGGATGTCGCTCCCGCAATGACGATTCGATTGCCGTGAAAATGAATAACGAACCCGTCCCCCTCCACGCCCTCCAGCAGGTCGTCCAGATGAGGGTCCGGATACAAACCGCTCACGCCGACATGAATCCATACAGGGTCCTGAAGCTGGCCGTTGCCGGCCGGCACTTCGTCTTCATCCCATACGGGCAAAACCGCTCCCGTCGATTTCTGCACGTATGCCGCTAACGTATCGGCGGAGGCGCGGAGAGGAGCGTCCGCATTCGCTGGCAGAATAATCGCAGCTTGCGCCTGACCGTTCAGGACGATATTCAGCGGGGGGTTCGTCTCCATGCCCAGCGGCTTTGGCGGCTTTGGCGGTTTCGACGGCTTCTTATTCTCGCTTTTGCCGCCCGGCGGCCCGCTGCCCGGAGACGCCGCTTGTCCGTAAGCGGTTTCAATTGTAGGGAATCCAACGGAAATCAGCAGACAGACCATCAACAGCAGCGTGACCCAGTACTTTGTTACCTTCCCTTTGCCTGTAAGCCTCATCATCCGTTCCTCCTTCAAATGATGCGGGGAGCGTTAGCGGCCTTTACTCCCCGCCGGCATCGTCTATGCAGACGAATGCCTCCTGCAGTATGATGGTCCTGCCTGCCTTTCTTACGGGCCCGAACCGCCGCGAATCCGGTCCGATAGCCGCAGACGATCGGCCGCTCACTCCTAGCCTTTGACCGCCCCCAGCGTGGCGCCTTCCATAATCCATCTCTGGAAAAACATGAACATAAATACGGACGGCACCATCGCGATCATGACGCCGGCGAACATCGTAACCCAATCCGAGGTATACTGCATCATCTGATTGGCTTGGTACATATTGACGCCGATCGTGTACTTGGTCTGATCGCTGAGATAGATGAACGGTCCCAGGAAATTGTTGTACAAGCTAAGAAACTTAAAGATCGCCACAGTGACAATACCCGGCGCCGAAAGCGGCACGATAATCCGCATAAACACTTGGAACAGGGAAGCTCCGTCCATAAAGGCGCTCTCCTCCAGCTCCTTCGGCAGCGACTGCATGAATCCGCCGAGCAGCAACAGGAAGAAGACGCTCTCCCCGAAGCTGTCCAGGATGATCAGTCCCGTAATGCTGTTCGTTAAATGCAGATCCCGCATCAGCACATATTGCGGAATCAGGGCGTTGATCCCCGGCAGGAACAAGGAAAGCATGATCGTGCCCCATATCAGCTTCCGGCCCTTAAATTCCAGCCGCGTGAGCGCGTAAGCATTCACGGTAGTCAGGAACGTGCCGATGATCAGACTGGCGCCGACGTAATACAAGGTGTTCAGCAGCGCCGAGCCGATATTGTATTTCACCCAGGCGTTTTTGTAATTGATCCACTTCAACTGCTCCGGCAGCATCCAGACGTCTTGGAAAAACTCCCGGTTCGTCTTTAACGACTGGTACACGATCCACACGAGCGGGAAAAGAACCGCCAAAGCGAAAAGCGCCAGCACCAGCCACCAAAAGACATCGACGATCGAACGTTTTTCCGTCACAAGCGTTTCATCCTCTCCATCAATACTCCACCGACCGATTCGCCATATATTTGTCCGTCAGCAGCTTGGCAAGGACGAGCACGACGAACAGGAACATGCCCACCGCGGAGGCGTACCCGTAGTTGTGGTACTCGGAGCCGAACGCCAGATTGAACATATACAGACCGATCACGTCCGTGGAGCCCGCCGGCCCCCCGTTGGTCAAAATCAGCACATGCTCGAAGCCTTTCAAGGAACCGAGGACGAGGAATAACGCGCCTACCCGGATAATCGGCATGATGAGCGGAATCGTAATTTGAAACAGCCGGGTCATCGGCTTGGCTCCGTCCAGAATCGCCGACTCGTACAGCGATTTCGGTATCGTGATCATCGCATTCATGAAAATGACGACATAAAAGCCCACTCCCGCCCATACGTACGGGGGAATAATCGACCACAGCGCCGTTTTGGTATCGCCGAGCCAGTAAAACTCCCCGATGTCGATCCCGGCCAGGCGCAGCAGCGAGTTGAGCAGGCCGAAGCTGCCGTCGTAGACGAACGCCCACAATAGCGCGACTACGACGCTCGACAGTACGTTCGGGAAAAAGAAGATCACCTTATAAACCGGGGTTCCCTTATAGCTTTTGTTCGTGAGCAAATAGGCCAGCAGCAAAGAAATCAAAATGACAAGCGTCGGAACGAAAATCATATAGATCAAGTTATGACCAAGCGCCCGCCAGACGTATTTGTCCTGGAACAGGGTAATGTAATTTTGCAGCCCGACGAATTGGGGCTCGGTAATGCCGTTCCAGTTCAGAAAGGAGTAGTACACGGACATCAGATTCGGGTATAACGTAAACAGCAGATAACCTCCGAATGCCGGTGTAATCGCAAGAGCCAGGAAAATCCGCTTCTGGTTTCGAGACTTCTGCATCCACCCCTTCTGCGCCGGGAGGGCTTGGTTCGTCGAAGGGTTCGTCATTTTTTCTGCGCGGCTATCGCTTTATCGATTAATTGCTGCGCCTCTTGCAGCTTCGGAAGCGGATCCTGCTTGCCGGTTGCGATCTGGCTCGCCGCTTCGGAGATTACTTTGACGGACTGGGCGTAAGCCGGATCGGTCAGCGTAACGTCGCGGAAGGCGCTCTCCATGACCACCTTATTGTTTTTGATGTACTCGGCCACCGCCTTCGAAGAATCCTGAATTTTGTCGGCCCGGGCCGGATCGTCGGCGAAATCGCTGCGCACCGACAGCTGTCCGCCTTTATCCGCGATTACCGTCTGCACGTCCAGATTCCACATCCATACGATAAATTGTTTCGCCCACTTCTTGTTCAGCTCCGGCTTGGCCGACCAGATGAACATGCCGTTACTGAAGGAGCCGCGGATATATTTCACACTGTCCGGCTTGTCGCCCATCGGCACCGCCATAAAGCCCCATTTGAAATCCGTTGGCGTGGAATCCTTCATCTCGTTCTGAACCCAGGCGCCAGTGGAAACCATCGCCGCTTTGCCTTGCAGCACCTGCATTTGGGATTGCGTATGGTTTAATGCGGCCATGCCCTCCGGGAAAAATCCTTTTTTGCCGAGCTCATAGACGCGGTTCCAGCGCTCCACGCTTTCCGGACTCGTGTACTCGTTACGGAAATTACGGAAATCATCCTCAAACGTTTTCAGCTTCCCTTTCATATCCGCCAGCTCGAACAGCTTCCACGGGCCGAAAGCGTACTGGAGATAATCCGGATACATCCCCGGGCTCGTGATCGGGATGATGCCAGCCGCTTTGATCGTCTCTCCCAGCTTCAAAAACTCGTCCCATGTTTTCGGGTTTTGGTTCCAGCCGTTTTTCTCGAACAGCTTTTTATTGAAGAACAGACCCGTCGTCGTTCCCGCCGTGGGCAGCAAATACGTTTTGCCGAGTATTCTCGCCGTTCCTTCAAACTCGCCCGCAATGGCCAGTTCTTTGACCGTTTTGCCTTTACCGTCGTACACTTTGTAGTCCCAGAGATCCTCCTGCGACTCTACTTTTCCGCTCTCTACCAGCGGGATTTGCGCCGCATTCCCTCCGGGGAGCACGGGCGAGAACAGATCGAACATGTCGTTATCGTTGTTCGCGGATATTTTCGTTCCGATGATGTCCGCGATTTTAGGCGAATACACGACCTCGAAGCTTACGTTGGGAAACTTCTTCTTGAAGCTGTCCATCGCAAAGTCGAACCATTCCCGGCCCATGCCCGCTTCGTGGAACCCGATCTTTAAATTCACCTTTTCATCCTTCGGCAGCCCGTTCTCCGGATACACGTCTGCGGCCGAGCTGCCTGCGGGATTTGCGGACGGCGCGGGACTTTTCCCGCCTTCCTTCGAGCATCCGAGAGCCGTTAAGGAAAGAATCAGGCAGGCGGATACTGCTGAAATCGATTTCAATCTGAATGTCAACTTTAAACCCTCCTCGTTATGTCTGCGGCAAGCTGCCGTCTCGCTAAGTAAAGTACCATGGGCGGCAGCCTTCTGAATATCGACGATTTTATCACGGCATATACAATTCTTTTTTTTGGCGATGCATGGCAAAAAGCCTGAACCGACCGTTTGTGCCCGCAGGCACGGAACGGCCGGTTCAAGGCCTCTGTCGTCTGTAGACGATTTTTTACGCGATATCCGATATTCGTTTGGCGCTGCGTTACCCGCGGCGGAGCCTGGGCGCCGCTCCCTAGGCCATATCCTTGCGGTAATTTCCCGGCGTATTGCCCATCACCTTTTTGAACACCCGGATAAAGGTCAGCGTATGCGTGTAGCCGACAGCGGCCGCAATCTCGTTAACCGTCTCCTCCGTCCCCTTCAGCAGCTCGACCGCCTTCTCCACGCGGACCTGCGCGACGAAGTCGTTAAACTTCTCTCCGAACTGCTCCTTGAACAACCGGCTCAAATAACTGGCGTTCACGCCGAACGCTTCACTGAGATGAGCGAGCGATAAGTCGGGATTGGCGTAATGTTCGCCGATGTACCGCTTCACTTCATGCATCAATTGGTGATGATGGCGGTGCTCCCGCACATCCCGCATTTGCTCCGAAGCTTCAGTCAATACCCGGCGCAATTCGGCAAACATTTCGTCTACGTTTTCTTTCTGTTCGGCGATCTTCAGCAGCCGGTCGTGGAAGCCGTTCCACAACTCCTGCAGCTCGGCAGGCAGTTCCATTACCTCTTTATGAAGATGGTGGATCAAATAAGTGACCAGACTGACCAGCTCGTCGTGCGCAAACAGCTGGCCTCGTACCAAAACGTGCAGATCGTCAAAGAGCTTTTCCCACTCCGGATCGCCGGAACGGAACAGCTGGCAGACCGCTCTGATCGGGTGGAACTGCTTGAACATTTCCCCTTGCGGCATCGAGTGCAGATCCTCCGGACCGATCAGGCGGTTCGTTCCAAGCGATGACTTGTAGTTCAGCGTGTCCGCCGCGTGCCGGTACGACTCCGCCGCAAGCTCGATCTCTGTCTGGAAGGAGCCGATCCCGATCGTCACCGTAAAGGGCAGATGCTGCTCGACCCAGGCGCGCAGCCGCTCGCAAACCTGTACCGGCTCCCAGCCGGCCGTGCCGTCATCCAACATGTACATCACCGCCAGACGATGCCGGGCGACCCACTCCGACCAGACCTGGACGGGCTCGCCGTCTGCAAGCTCCTGATGCCCGGTGCTCAGCACATGTTTAAGCAGAAATTGATCCCGCCTGCCGTATCGGCCGGCAAACTCGGCGTACCGGTCCATTTCGATCAGCACGACAACGAGTCCGCGAAGCGGGCCGTATTGTCCAAGCTTGTCCAATTCGCTTTTCCACGGCTCCCCCTGAGCGGAAGCGGAAGCCCCGCCTTCGAGCATCGTCAGGAAGACATGCCGCTTGCGGTAGGCCATATTTTCCTTGTTTTCCTCCTGCAGCAGGCTCGACCGGTCGAGCAAATCTTCGATCGCCGTCTCGATATATTTGAACTCGTCCGCCTTCTCTTCCCGGTTCAAGCTTTGCTGCTTCAGCTTGGCGTATTCCTCGATCCGGGCGGCAATGCTGCGGATCGGCTTGTAGTTGCGTCTCGTCACATAAACCAGCCAGACGATGCCGAGAACGATGACGAGGAAGCCGAACGCCATCCAGACGTAGAAGAGGGAAGACACCCAATCTACGATACTGGCCCGGTACATCCCGCTGCGTACCGTCCATCCCGTATAGGACGACTGAACGGAAGACAGCGGCTTGCCGCCGCTCCGCAGCCGGTCGTTCGAATCGGGAACGTCCCCCTGCGTCTCCTTCGAAGCGATCAGAGCTCCTTGCTCGTTGACCAGCTCGACGAAACTCAAATTCGAATCCGACATTTGACGAATCAGCTCGCTTAGGCGGTCCGTCCTGACGTTGACGATCATCATGCTTTTATCGCCAAGGTTGGTAATTTTCACGAGGCTGACGACCGAAACGGGTTTGCTGTTCGGCTGTTCCCGGTACATTCGCGTCCCCACCCACCGGTAAGGCTTCAAACTGCTCAGCTGCCTCCCCACGAACTCCTTGTCCCCGAACTGATCGATTCCGGTATACGTCGTCGGGGTGAGCACCGTTCGGCCGGTTACCCGGTACAAATAGACCGAATCGATGAACCGGTTGTTTTCCATCATGCTTCTTAGCGCCGCTACCGTCTGGTAATCGTCATACCGGTTATCCCCCGTGCGATCGCCCTGAAAAAACGCTTTCAACTTGTCATTCCCCAAAATTTCCTTAAACATCGCCTCGTCTATACTTGTCAGCACATCGTCGATTTTCTGCTTGATGCTTTGCGAGAGCAGTTCGTTCGCGCGGACGGCCGATCGTTTGGCCATTTCGTTCAGCGTCAAATAAGTCATAAGCAGCAGGCTCAGGCTGACGACGAACAAGACGGGCAAGTAGGACAGCAGCAGCCGGTTAAACCAGTTTTTCCGCATAAGACCCTCCGGAGTCATTCAAATGTTGAGTTAGCCGCTAAGCGGAACTTCCTGCTTTAACATGTACAGGATCGGAGCTCATCCGTAAATAATCAATTTTAGTACCGGATAAACAATAGCTTCCGCAAACTCCCCCGATTGCTGTGCAGATCGCGGAGCGCGGCGGATTTGTCCGGCTTTAATAGGTCTTCGTTTGCCATAGGCCCATTGTACAACAGAGCCTGCCATCCGTCATCGGAAGAAAGTTTTTGTCCCAACGTTTGATTTCGAAGAGGGAGGTCGTTTGTTGAGGAAAAGGAACGGCGGCCCCCATGCCTCAGGGGACCGCCGTTTGCTTGTTTGGCCGGCCTAATCTTTATAGCCGACACCGGTATTACCTGCCCGCGAGATTATTCGCGCGCGTATGTACGGCAAACCTACTTCTGGACTTTCGTAGCTTGCGGCACAATCGAGAAGACAAGCGACACGTCGTCCGGCGAAGAAGCTTCGATCGTATAAGCACCGATCGCGACGCTTTGTGTCTCGAAGGCGCCTCCGCTTTCTTTCTGGACGTACATGGCGTCGAACCAGCTGTCGAACTTGGCGGCATCGTAGCCGAAAATTTCGTTGACGAACCGTTTAATCGGCTCGCGGTTGCGGGCCAGCGCCCCTTCCTGCAGACGAATCGTAATGCCGTATGTATCGTACTTGGGCTCTATCCACAAGGAGGCCTCGTCCCAGACGTCGCCCGGATTTTTGTTCGGCGACAACGCCTTCGACTTCGCTTCCGCGTCCTCGAACAGCCGGAGCGTCGTTTCTTCGAGGTCGTAGTTCGTTCCCCTAAGCTTGCCGGCTTCCTCCATCACGCCGTACGCCCGCTTCATCGCTTCGTTCGGGAACACGATCCGCTTGTAGCTTCCGTCCTTCGTCGGCACGACGAGCGTATGCAGGCCGGTGTGGGAGGCGGACGGCTCGATCCGCTTGCTCTTGTCGATCAACCGCTCGACGATCGTGAGCGACTCCGCCCGCGTTACCGTTACGCCTACGCCAAAATACCCATTCGGGTACCCTTCCATAATGCCTTTGGCGAACGATTCGGCAATGAATTTCTGCTGCCGCTCGTTGGCGCTTCGGAGATCGCCGATGCCGTTCGACAGCTTGCGGCTGTAGTCCGCGTCCTCCAAATACTCGGTTTCTTTCAGCGTATAATAGAGCAGTTCCGCCACTTGCTCCCGGTTCAACTTCTGCTTGAAGTCGGGAAATACGCTCGGGTTCATCAGATGGAGGTCTCCCGCCAGGTCGATGTAAGGCTTGGCCCAATATCCGACAGAGCTTGGCGCAAACGAAAAGTCGCGGTAATCCTGGCGCAGGATGTTCCGGTTGGCCGCGCTAAGCGACTGAATAAACGATTCTTTCCAGCTGCGCTCCCCGTTTTGATGACGGTCTGTAAACGATAACAGCAAAATTTTCAAAAATTGATCTGCCGAGACCGGCTCGTTCGGCCGAAACGTACCGTCCGGATATCCGTCCAGAATACCCTCGGCTACAAGCCGGTTGATCGTCGGTTCCGCCCAGTGTCCGGCCGTATCCGTAAAACGGCTCGGCGTCTCGATCGAAGATGCCGCCACGACCCGGACTCCTTCGGCCAGTTGGCAAACCCCGGTCGTTAGGGCAAGCGCTAGCAGTAACGTTCTCATTCGTCTCATGTACAATACTCCCCCGGTTGTTATGTACGATCCAATAAACAATCATATCGGGAAACCGAAGGAATTGAACACAGGCAAACGACCTAAATCGACAAGGGAGGGAAGAACGAACCGGACTAGCCCGAACGACTCACCTCTTTCTCTTGAATCGTTTCGACTATTTTCGACATTTACCAACAAATTACAACCATTCGAACTCTTCATCCTTATAGAAAAAGCAGCAGGGCGCCGTTTACCGGAACCCCACTGCTTTCGGTTGCAAGGCGCGCTACAGCAGATCCGCCGCCAATTGAGCCAGTTGGGACCTCTCGCCCCGCTCGAGATTGATATGGCCGCTGATCGACTGGTTTTTGAATCGTTCGACCACGTACGTCAGCCCGTTGCTGTAAGCGTCCAGATACGGGTGGTCGATCTGTCCGGGATCGCCCATTAGTACGATTTTGCTTCCTTCCCCGACGCGGGAGACAATCGTTTTCACTTCATGCTTGGATAAGTTCTGCGCTTCGTCGATAATAATGAATTGTCCGGGGATCGAGCGCCCGCGAATATACGTAAGCGCCTCGACCTGAATGCTACCCATCCCGGCCAATATTTTATCGATATCCCCCGGCTTTTTCGTATTAAATAGAAACTCCAGGTTGTCGTATACGGGCTGCATCCACGGACGCAGCTTCTCGTCCTTCTCGCCGGGCAAATATCCGATATCCTTGCCCATCGGCACGACCGGCCGAGCGATCAGCAGCTTTTTGTACTTGCGTTCGTCCTCGATTTTCATCAGTCCGGCCGCCAGCGCCAGCAGCGTCTTGCCCGTCCCCGCCTTGCCGGTCAGCGTAACGAGCGGAATATCGTCGTTCAGCAGCAGCTCCAGCGCCATCCGCTGCTGGACGTTCCGCGCTCCGATGCCCCAGATCGGCTCGTTGCTCAAGAACAGCGGATCGAGCCGTTTGCCGTCCGCGCTCGCCTTCAGCAGCGCCGATTTGGAAGTGCCCAGCTCATCTTTCAAAATGACGAACTCATGCGGCTGGAACATATAATTGGTATTCAAGTCGGTAACGGGCAAGTAGCGTGCATTGTAGAAATTGTCTATAACTCCCGGATGCACGTGCATCGTTAAATAGCCGGGATACAATTCGTTTGAAGTGACGACCCGGTCGGTCAAATAATCTTCGGCGGAGAGCCCCAGCACGTCCGCCTTGATCCGCACCAGCGTATCTTTGCTGACCAGGATGACAGGTCTCGGCTGCTCCAGTTGCTGCTCCTCCAAATAATAGTTCAGAGCGACCGCGAGAATCCGGTTGTCGTTCGTAATCTCCCCAAATACATCCTGCAGTTTTTGAAAGCTTTTATGATTCAGCTCCACCTTGAGGCTGCCGCCATTATCCAGTTCCACGCCGTCATGCAAACGCCCTTTCGTACGCAAGGCGTCGAGCAGTCTCGATACCGTTCTCGCGTTGCGACCCAATTCGTCCGCGTTTCGTTTTTTGGAATCGATTTCCTCCAGAACGACCGCAGGAATGATCACTTCGTTGTCCTCGAAGGCGAAGACGGCATTCGGATCCTGCAACAGGACATTCGTATCCAACACATATACTTTTTTCATCGTACGTCCCCTCCCGCTTGGCGTATGGCTGTCGCCTGTACATAATCACAGTCGAATCGGACAAACTAACCATGGCAATTCAGGATTAGAATAGGAGCGATTTATATGAGATATGTCGTTGTCCTCGTTTTGGCGATAGCTGTGCTTTCCGGCTGTGCCCGCCATCCGCAGAATCAGGCTTCGCCTGCGCCGGATGGGCAAAATGGAGTGAAAGTCCAGCAATCGGTTCCGGCGAAACCGGAAATCCATAATAAGCAGGAAGTGACGCAAAGGCTCGAGAAGCTGGCGTCGGATATTCCGCAAGTCCACAGCGCACGCTGCGTCATTCTCGGCAATACGGCAATTGTCGGCATCAACGTCGATCCCCAGCTCGACCGGAGCCGCGTCGATGTGATCAAATATTCGGTCGCAGAAGCGCTCCGCAAAGATCCTTACGGCGTGCACGCCTTCGTTACGGCGGATCTCGATATGGCGGGACGCATCGCGGAAATTCGCGAGGATATCCGGCAAGGGCGCCCGATAGCCGGCTTCGCCGAAGAACTGGCCGATATGATCGGCAGGATCGTGCCGCAAATTCCGAAAGATATAACGCCTCAAGGGAATCCGCCGGCCCGTACGGACGACGGACAGCAGATGGATAAACAGCTGTAGGCCCGCTCTAAAGGACAAGCTTCGATGAAGACGCAAAAAGCCTGGTTCCCTTGGAACTAGGCTTTTTGGATGGCAGCAAAAACTTGTCCGTCCAGCTTCTCAGCCGCACGTTTGTCATACGTTTTCTCGTATGCGGGCTCGACAGTAATGCGGGAGCCGTAAAACATCGCATCCCGGACCGCCTCCAATTGCACGTCGATACAAGTCAGCTTGAACGGCACGCCTTCGAGCGCATCCGTTACGAACGACGCTTTCCCGTACAGCGCATTCAGCGTTCCGCCGCCGAAAAAAGTCAGCGTTACGAGCGGATTCGCTTTCATATTCGCCACAAGCCGGGAGCGCTGATCGATTGCGAAGCGGACCACCGTCGGACTCATCGGTCTCACCCAGGAAATGGCGCTTAGGCTTGGCGCACCCGTTTCCGCATCGATGGTGGAAAGCATAACGAGCCTTTCTTGCTGCAGCTCCGATAGTTGTTGCTCCGTCAAAGCCGTAATCGTTTCCGCCATTCATTCATCCTCCTGATGTGCAGCTTGCTTCCAGTATACCATAACGAGCGGACAGTCAGCCATAGCCGATTGGGTCCGCCCGCTTGTATAGTCCTTCGAAGCAAACTTATTTGAGCTGTTCCTGCAAGGCGGTCTGAGCGGACTTCAGCTCGGTTTGCCCGATCGTAATATACGGGCTGTGCCATTCGCCTTCCAGATGAACATAGTTTATTTTATCGCGGTCGATTCCCATATATGTCCGGATAAAGCTTTTGATTTGCGAGGAAGGGATGTCCGTATCGACGTTTTTCCCGCCCGCTTCGATGACCGGACCGAGCTTCAGCAGCCCTTCCAGCGATTTCAGCTTGCCGACCATCTCCCCGATCACCTGCTGTTGGCGTTCGTTGCGCTCGATATCGTTCGAATCGGCCGCATTTTGGCAGTTGCCTTTCCGGTAGCGGACGAAATCCAGCGTTTGCTTGCCGTTCAGCGACTGCGTCCCTTTGGCCAGCTTGATCGAGGTGCCGTCGAACTTGTCGGTGTAACACATGTTCATATCTACGTTTAAGGTGAGTCCGCCCAGCTTGTCTACGATTTCCTCGAAGCCTTTGAAGTCGATTTTGGCGATGTAATCGATCGGCACGTTTAAATATTTGCCGAAAAATTGTTTCGTTTTCGTATCCGCCGTCGATGACTTGGCGTTATGAAAAGCGGCGTAAAACGAGTTGGCCTTCCCGGAGCTGTAGCCGTTCATTTTGATATACGTATCCCGCGGGATAGACACGATTGTAGCGGTTTTCCTTTCCGGATTCAGGGAAGCAACCATAATGACGTCGGTATTCAGGCTTCCTCCTTTGGGTCTCGAGTCAACGCCCAGCAGCAGCACGGTTACGGGATTCGCGTTCACCGGCTTCGTTACGGGAGCCGTATTGTCACTGCCCGCGCTGTCGATCGCCGAATTGATCTTATAATACAAGTATCCGGCGTAAGCGGCGACAGCCAGAAGGATCAGGATGACAATAAAGACCAGCGTCTTCCAAACCCGTCTGGACGAGCTCTGAGGA
Source organism: Paenibacillus sp. MAH-35 (assembly GCF_058135425.1). Lineage (NCBI taxonomy): Bacteria > Bacillati > Bacillota > Bacilli > Caryophanales > Paenibacillaceae > Paenibacillus > Paenibacillus sp. MAH-35. Next base: position 59,805 of record NZ_JBYUPU010000006.1, on the reverse strand, counting down.
CGCCGAGGCGGAAGGGGCGGTGTAGCGGCTGACGGCATCTGGAGTTCCCCCTCTTTTATTCGTTATATTTCGGGTTTGCGATAATATCCCGGAGCAACTGCTCCGCATGTTCCTTATCGAATAATTGCGTATGATTCTTTCCGTCCTGTTCGTATTGAATATGCAACATCGTGTCGTCCGTAAGCGTAATACGCACGTTGTCCAGCTTATGATCGTCCCGCAATATTTCAGCGAAAAACGATTCGGTTTCGCCCGCGGCGTGATCATCTGGTCTGGCGTCGGCGACTAACCGGATTTGAAGCCAATTGAACAAAGCATCCTGCAGCTTCATTGAGTCAAGCATCCTCTCTGACGATGATGGTAGTCCAGCCCAATCCGGTCCAACGGCGCATCCGGCCGATCCAGCCGCGCTGAACGTCCGGCAGCAAAGCCCAATCGATCCCGGCTTCCAGCTCGGCCAGCCACAATGCGGTTTGCTGCGGTTCGGCAAGCCTGCTTAACAGGGCGGAACCGCAGTCGGACAGCTCAAGCGTAGTCCCGTCGAACGCAATATCGCCGGGTGCGGACAAGGAAAACGTTCCGTCCTCCGAACCGCAAGCTTGTGTACTTTCGTCGGACAATAACAGCCGAGCTTTGAACGAAAGCAAAAAACGAGGGTGAACGCGATCCAGCATCCCCCGGAAGCTGGCAAGCTCGTCCGGCGGATCGCAACGGATGCGCTCCCCTCCTAAAATTAACGGGCTCCGGCATACAATCGGAGTAAGCCATAGCTGGGCCATGCCTCATCTCTCCTTTGCGAAAGCGCGTACGGCCGCTACCTCCCTGACATTATGCCTGCGGCTTGTCCTTCTTAACCGCCCTGACACCCTTGCTCGGGAGATCCGAACCGACGGATGGAGCAGCGGCGTCGGGCAACGGCTGCCGGGCTTCCTGGGCCGCAGGCGCACTGACGCCATTTTTGCGGTTTTCCCGCTCGATCATCCAATACCGGATTCTGACGGTCAGCATAAGCGCTACAGCCACGCCCAAACTGATCACGATCGGCAGCTCCAGATCGAGCTGGAACAACGTCAGAATACCTGCGCCTACCGCGATCGTCAAATAAATGACGGCATCCTTCAGCGGCGGAAGCTTACGCATGCGGAACACCTTATTATAAATGTATACGAGAAACGCAAAAATAAGAATATAAGTAATCCACGGATGATCGTACAACCACTGCTGCACCGGCGAACGCCTCCCTCGGTTCGGATGGGAAGAAAGGCCGAGCGAACGTTAAACGTTCGCTTCGGCCATCTTGCGGAGCTTTTCCGCTTTCTCCCGCTCGCTTTTATTTAATATCTTTTTGCGAAGTCGAATCGATTTTGGAGTGACTTCACAGTACTCGTCATCGTTCAAATATTCAAGCGCCTGCTCCAGCGAGTAAACGCGAGGCGTCTTCACCTTCACCGTCTCGTCTTTACTCGAAGCGCGCATATTGGTCAATTGTTTCTCTTTGCAAATGTTGACGGCGAGATCGTTGTCCCGCGTATGCTCTCCCACGATCATCCCCTCGTAAACTTCGGTGCCCGCATGAAGGAACAAAATGCCGCGGTCTTCGATCGACAGAATGCCGTAATTCGTCGCTACGCCGGATTCGAAGGCGATCAGCACGCCCTGATGACGTCCGCCGACTCCAGCGCCCGCATACGGCCCGTAGCTGTCGAAGGCGTGGTTCATTACACCGTAGCCGCGGGTGAGCGTCAGGAAATGGGTCCGGTAGCCGATGAGTCCGCGCGCCGGGATGAGGAACTCGAGACGGACCGTGCCGCTGCCGGTATTGGTCATATTGACCATATCGGCCTTGCGCGTGCCCAGGCTCTCCATAACCGCTCCCATGCTGTCTTCCGGCACGTCGATGATCAGCCGCTCGATCGGCTCCGACTTGACGCCGTCGATTTCTTTAACGATAACTTCAGGCTTCGATACTTGCAGCTCGAATCCTTCGCGGCGCATATTCTCGATCAGGATGCCGAGATGCAGCTCGCCGCGTCCGGATACGACGAAGGCGTCCGGGCTGTCGGTTTCATCTACCCGCAGCGATACGTCGGTTTCGAGTTCCTTGAACAGCCGTTCGCGCAGCTTCCGGGACGTAATCCATTTGCCTTCTCTTCCGGCAAACGGGCTGTTGTTGACGACAAACGTCATCTGCAGCGTCGGCTCGTCGATCTGGAGCACCGGCAGCGCCTCCGGATTCGTCGGATCGGCAATCGTTTCCCCAATATTGATATCTTTGATCCCGGACAACGCTACGATGTCTCCGGCGCCGGCTTGTTCGATCTCGATCCGCTTCAAGCCCTGGAAGCCGAACAGTTTCTCGATGCGCGCCTGCTTCGTGCCGCCTTCGCGGGTCATGACCGCTACGATCTGGCCTTGGCGGATGATCCCCCGGTTAAGGCGCCCGATCGCGATCCGGCCCAAATATTCGTTATAATCCATAAGCGTGACGAGAAACTGCAGAGGCTGATCCGGATTTTCCGTCGGATGCGGAATATGCTCGATAATCGTCTCGTACAGCGATTGCATGTTGGCATCCTGCTGCTCCGGATTCATGCTGGACGTTCCTTGCAGCGCGGAAGCGTACACGACCGGGAATTCAAGCTGGTCGTCGTTCGCGCCGAGCTCGATGAACAGATCGAGCACTTCGTCGACCACTTCCATTGGACGCGCGTTCGGGCGGTCGATCTTGTTCACGACGACGATCGGCGTCAGATTCTGCTCGAGCGCCTTGCGCAGCACGAACTTCGTCTGCGGCATACAGCCTTCGAAGGCGTCGACGACTAGCAGTACGCCGTCTACCATCTTCATGATCCGTTCCACTTCGCCGCCGAAGTCGGCGTGTCCCGGCGTATCGACAATATTAATAAAGAAGTCTTTGTAGGTGATGGCGGTGTTTTTGGCAAGGATGGTAATGCCGCGCTCACGTTCGATATCGTTGGAGTCCATCACTCGCTCCTGAATCGTCTCGTTGTCGCGGTACGTGCCGGATTGCTGAAGCAGTTTGTCTACGAGCGTCGTTTTGCCGTGGTCGACGTGGGCTATGATGGCGATGTTGCGAATTTTGTCTCTTGCGTGCATAAAGTCGGTGTTCATCCTTTCTATATAGGGCAACCGTGCGGAAATCGTGCGGATTACTAATCACGAAATAAGCGTCGGACTCACGCGCCGACGCTTGACACAATAGAATTATATATATTTATGGTGCAAAAAGCAAGGCTGCGGGGCATTAAGTTTCTATGAATACGCCCCAGCTTCCAAAGCTCCGCCTACCAGGAGCGGCGCTTGTTGTTGGAGAAAATCAGATAACCGCCGACGGCGATCAGGATGATGGCGATAAAATATATGCCGACCGTAAACAAAATCGTCATGCTGAACAACAGACCGGCTATGACAGCCAGAATGGCTGCGGCCAGCAGCACGCCGCGCGGACTCCGCTTGTCGAACAAATAAAACTCATACAATCCGACCGCCGGAGCCAAAATGAACGCAGGCCATAAATAAGCAATCAGTTCCCAGCTAATGATCGTGCACAGGAAAAAGATAATCGAAATCGTCGTCAGAATGCCGCCCGGAATGAGCACGCCCGAAGGCAGCACGCGGCTAAAATACAAGGCGTGGAATAAGAGACCGGGAGCCAAGATGAAAATCGGCCAAAACACTTCCCAAAAAAATCCGAATACACCCAGCTTCCCGAGCAGCAGGACGATGCCGACCGCAACGATGATCAGGCCAACGGAGTAGCGATTGTTGGACAAAAGGCTTTCCCTCCCGATTACAGTTCAAAACGGTGTCCAGACGCACCGTTCTTCCTTGTATTGTAACGAAAACGGACAAAAAATGCTAGCTTCCGTGTGAATTCGAAGCTTATCGCCTCTTTTCACGAGCATACGCCCGCTATCGGCGGGCGCATGTTTCGTGAACAGAAACGGCTTACCGGTCCCGCCGCTTCTTGGCGGCGAGCAGCCGGTTCAGCCGTTCCGTGCCGTTGTCAGGCGCATCCGCGCTTGCCGCAGGCGCAGGTGCGGACGCCGCCCGGACCGCGGCGGACGGCGCAGGCTGGCCGGACGTTGTCCCCGGCCCCGGACCGGGGGCCGGACGCGGAGCCGGGGCTCCGGACGCCGCAGGCGGCGCATGCGGCGAAGCCTGCAGCGGCGCGGCGGTAGACGGCGCCGAGGCCGGCGGCCGAGGCTGGCCGCGCTCCGCGACGCGGGTGCGCAATCGGCCGACCGCGGCGGCGGAGCCGGCTGCGGCCGATTGCGGACGGCGGCCGCGAGTCGAGGCCGCGAGCGGGCGGACAAGCCGCTCCCACGGCACGTGGAGGCGGCGGACCGCGATGTCCGCGAGCCAGACGAGCAGCGCCGCGATCAGCAGCGGCCGCGTCAGGTCGTGGACGCGCTTTTTCGGCACCGTGGCGGAAGCGAACGCCTCTTCCGGATTGTCCGGCGACAGCACCCGCCCGCCGGTCAGCTCCGCCAGACGTCTCAGCTTCTCCGCCCCGTCCTCCTGGCTGATCCGGTATTCCGGCGAATAGGGAATTACGAACCCGGTCGTCATGCCGGTCGCAGCGCCGGCCGTGCCCGCTTCCTCCCCGGCAGCCTCGATTTTGGTCAAATAAACGCCGGGCTTGGCGACATCCAGCAGCCCGCTGTACTCCCCCGGCACGGTAGGCTCAAGGGCAACCTCTGTACGGTTCAGCTCCTCATCGGTAACGACCGCCTTCAGCTCGCCGGGGTACCCGGTCCCGTCGCCTCCGCCGCTGCGGACGTCAAGCGTCACTTCATTTCCGTTCATCCGGCTCGCAAGCTCCAGCGGAGACGCGTCGAACTGCGGGAACGTCCACTTGACGATCCGGCTGAATACATCGGCGAACCGGTTCCACCGGGTCCAGTCTCCCGACCATTTGCCGGTCAGGTCGCTCGTCCAAGCGACGGTTTTGCCCGCTCCGTACTGCCACCGCGCAAGCAGCGGGTCCGGCTCGGGGCTCATCAGCGCCACTTCCGCCGTCTCCTTCGGCGTCGTGGCGATATAAGCGTTCACCTGCGGCAGCCCTCCCGCAAACATCGGGTTCCATTCCGCCGCCTGGCCGACCGCGGGAACGAACGGCTGGTCAACGATATACGTGCGGGACATCAGCACCGCTTCCCTGCTGAAGATCGCGGGGACCGTCGTTTGGTCGTTCGTGAAATAATAACGCCCTTTGGCAAGCTGAGCGAGCCGCTCGAGCAGCTGCGTATCCGCTCCGTCCCCGATTGCGACCGACGACAAGGTAATGTCGTTTTTCACCATATGATCGGCAAGCGCTTCATAGCTTTGGTTCGTGGCCGACTGACCGTCGGTAAGCAGGATGATATGCTTGCGCTGGGCCTTTACGTCCACCAGCTTCTGATACGCCTGCTCCACGGCGGTATAGATTTCCGTCCCGCCGTCGGCCGTAATCGAGTTGACCTGCTCCGACACTTTCTTCGGATCTGTCAGCAGCTGCGGCTCGACGACCCACCAGGGAGTGGAATCGAAGGCGAGGACGCCGATCGTATCCTTCTCGCGCATGAGCTGAATCGTCCGGGTCGCGGCTTCCTGGGCCAGCTCCATCTTGCCGCCGGACATGCTGCCCGACTTATCGATGACGAGCATCAGCGCCAGCGACGGGACTTCCCTTTTCCCCCGCAAATCCATATATACGGGAAGCGCACGCTCGACAGGCGTCTTGAAGTAACCGCCGAGTCCGAAGCTTTCGTCTCCCCCGGTCATCACAAGCCCGACGCCGTAATCGCGCACCGCCTGTTCGATCATGCTCATCTGGCTGTCCGACATCCGGGTGGCCGCTACGTTGGCGAGCACGATCGAGTCGTAGCCGGTATAGTCGGCCAGCTCGCGGGACAGCATCTCCGGCGTGATCAGGTCGTACGGAATCAGTCCGGAGTTTAGCACGCCCGTCATATTAGACGCCGCGCCGGCGGTTCCTTCCACCAGCAGCACTTTGGGAGGCCCCGACACGCGGCTGAACGCGTATGCGGCATTGTTCGCCGACACTTCGTCGCCGGCGGCGTACAGTTCCGCCCGGTACCGGTGCAGTCCCTGTTCTTTCGCAAGCCCGCGCAGCGCGAACCGGTTCTGGCCTTTCTCCAGCGCCACCTGCTGGCTCGAGATTTCCCGGTTGTCTTCATAAATGCGCAGCTCTCCGGTCGTGGCGAACGAGCTCGATACGGCGACCTCGAGCGCGTACTGTTCGGCCTGATACAGCTTCTCCGGCAGCGTCAAGGAATCGACGGCCGCATCGCGGCGTTCCTTGGACGGAAGCGGCAGGACGTCGACCGGAATCCCTTTGTCCCTGAGCAGCTTCCCTTGCCTGAGCAAGTCCCCGACATTTTCTCTGCCGTCGGACATCAGCACGATTCTCGGCGACGCATCCGCCGGCATCAGCGTCTCCGCCAACTGGAGCGCCGCGTCAAGCCGCGTAAACTGCGAGTTCACTTTGCTGGTAAACGTAAACCGCTCGGCCCCTTCCGGGTCCGGACTTTTCTCGATGACCGCCTCCAGCCCCGCTGAGACGACTCCGGCCGAATCGTCGTCCGCTTTGGCTGCGGCGGATTGGCGAATCCACGACTCCAGGGACGCGGAATCGGTCATGCTGTCCGAACGGTCGGCTACGAATACGACCGCCTTTCGCTCGATCACGGCAAAGCTTTGCAGGCCGGAAAGCGACAAAATCAGCAGCAGCAGCACGAGGCTGCGCAGGCCGAAAGCGATCCGTTTGCGCCAGCCGGCCAGCCTGGACGTCGTCCTCCACATCCATACGAGATAGGCGGCCGCCGGAATGAGAAGCAGCATATACAAAGCTGAATCAAACTGAAGTCCCACGCCGGTACACCCCCCATTCCCATACGACGACAACCAGTGCCAAAGCTATAATCCAGCGCCACAGCCAATACGGCGACTTCGAAGGCGCCCCCGCTTCCGTGTTGTCCTCTCCGGCTTCCCCGGCCGTACCGGACGATGGCTTGAATTCAAGCTCCGCTGCAGCCGTACCGGATTCGCGCGAATCCATCGTAACCCCGAGCCAGCGCATTTGCACCGTCTGCCCGGCTTCGTCCTTCTCCTCCAGGCGGTACAGCCCGGGCTGATCCGGCACCGTTTGCAACGCCGCCAGACGCCCTGACGTCAGTTCTGCCTCGCCGGCCGTCCTGCCGTCTTCCGCATCGATCCATACCGCCGAGGACGAGCGGGGAGACATCGCGATTTCCTTGCGGTCTGCGGCTACCGCCCGGCCCAAGCTTCCGCCCTGCGAAGCGGTTAACCACTCCAGCGCATTCTGGACGAACACCGGGAACTCGGTTCTCAGCGGCAAATCGGACTGCTGCAGGGAAAATGCGATCAATAGCCGCGGCACGCCATTGTCCGTACCGGCGTACACAAGCGGCACCTCGCCGGCCGATAAGACCGGCTTGCCCCATAATGCGTTCGAAGGCTGCCGGACGGAAGCCACGTGAGTGTCCTGGAATTTCAAATAGCGGGTGACCGGGTGCTCGGCAATCGTGTAAGACCCCGCCGGTACGGAGGCCGGCTTGCCCTCATAGCCGGACCCTGCATACAGGACGGGTTTGCCGGCCAGCAGCTTTTTCCAGGCGTCCGAGGCCAATGCGCCTTCCGGAACCGACTCCAACACGATGACGTCGGGAGCGGATTCCAGCTTTAACGTCGCAATCCACGCGTCCGCCCCTTCCGGCTGCAGCTTCGTCACTTCGGCCCCGGCAAGCTGCAGCGCTTTTTCCAGAAACAGATTGCCGCTCCCGATCGCCAGCACCCGCTTGGGCCGTTCGCCGGCCAGAAAAGCGTAGGACACGTTATCCGCCGCAAGGGTGTCGTTTTGTCCGATATCGAGCTTGTACCAGTCCGCCGGAGCAAGACCTTCAAAGTACACGGACGTTTGTTTCCCCGGCTCCACCGTCACCCGGCGCATATCGGCCATTTCTTTGCCCGCATACACCGTTATATCGATCTGGGCGGGGGCCTGCCCCCAGTTTTTGACGGAAGCGACCGCCGTCGCCAGTCCGCCGGATTCCCGGCTGCTTTTGACTCCGAACTGCGTAACGCTCACATTGCCTCCGGCGGCTGAAGCCTCATCCTCCGGCTTCATTACGGTAACGGGCACCTCGAACGTCAGCCCGGTTACCGGTTCGGCGAACAACCCGTCCGTAAAAAGGCGGATTTCCGCATCCTTGCCGTCCCGCGTCAAGGCGGATGCGAGCGACATCGCTTCTTTGTACGCCGTCTTGCCGTAGGCGGGGGTGACCGCATCCAGTGCCGCTCTCACCTGATTCCGGTCCGTTTCACGCGACAACAGCACTTCGGCCTGTTCCCCCATGGCGATTAGGGTGATAGCGCTTCCCGAAGCGTCCCCGGCTGCCCATTCCATGACCGCCGTCTTTGCCCGGTCGAGCCGGCTCTCCTTCTTGCCGTCCGCCGTGAGGATCGTCGACGTCATGCTTGCCGACCGGTCCAGCACGATGACGGCGTGTTCCTTCGCCGACCCTCCTGCCGCGATCCAGGGCTGCATCAGCGCCAGCACCAGCAGCGCCGCCATCAGCAACTGGACGAACATCAGCAGCCGGTTGCGCAGCTTCTGCCACGGCCGGTTGGCCTCCATATCTTTCAATACGCGGTTCCATAACAGGTGGCTGGAAACGGGCGTATCCACATATTTGCGCTTGAACAAGTACAGCAGCACAATGGCGGGTAAAGACAAGCCGAACCATAAGCTCGGGACGGAATCGAAAAACATAGCCAAGCACCTCCTCGCACGGGCCTCCCGTCAGCCGCCGTAATTGAGTCAAATCCTTCATTGCAGGACGCCGCTTGAGCGCATCGTTCCCGCAATCCATTCCAATACCGGAACGTTCGTCGGAGCCAGCGCATACGTAATGCCTCGCTCGTGGCAATAGCCGCGAAGCGCTCCCGTATACGAATCCAGTGCTTCCTTATAAGCTTTCAGCACTTTACCGGACATCGCCACCTCTTTGCCGGTTCCCGACTCGATATCGACCAGCCGCAAATCGCCGGTCAACTCCGGATGCAACTCCTCCGGCGACAGCACTTGGACGACAACGACCTCCTGCCTGGCGGCAGCGAGCATGTTCAAAGTCTCGTAGACGCCCGATTCGTACAGAAAATCCGAGAACAGCCAGGTCATTCCAGGCTGGCGGGGCAGCGTTCCGGGCTGTCCGAGCGCCTTGAACAGATCGCCCGTCTGCTCCGCTTCCGCCTCCGACAAATATTGAAACAGCCTGCGTGCGGACGCTTTGCCGCGCATTACGGGAAGCGTCGACGACACCTGCTCGCCGAACAGTCCGGCGCCTACCCGGTCGTATCCGGCGAGCGCCATATACCCGATACTGGCAGCCAGTCTTTTGGCATAGTCCAGCTTGTTCGTTCCTTCGCTTCGCTCGCCTCCCGTATTCATCGAAGCCGACACATCGACCCACAACCGGACGATCAGCTCCTGCTCGTCTAGAAACAGCTTGACGAACGGCTTGCCGCTGCGCCCGTACACATTCCAGTCGATCTGCCGGATATCGTCCCCGGGAGCGTACAGCCGGTAATCGGCGAAATCCAGCGAAGCGCCGGTCTGTCTGGACCTGCGCTTGCCCTGCATCGTGCCCCGGACTCTCGTCTTGGCGGCAATCGACATCCGCTCGAGCCGCAGCAGCGTCTCCGAATCCAGCGCCATATCCCCGCTCATCGGCGGCTCTCCATCGCGGTCAGCACGTCCTGCAATATCCGGTCGGTCGTTATTCCCATCGCCTGGCCTTCGAAGTTAAGAAACACGCGGTGCCTCAAAGCCGGAATCGCCACTTGCTCGATATCGTGAAACGACACGTTCATCCGCCCTGCACAGAACGCGCGGACTTTGGCCAGCGATACGATCGACTGAATGCCGCGCGGACCTGAGCCGAACTGAACGTAACGCTTTACCGATTCGGGAGCGTCCGCCTCCGCCGGATGCGTGCACATCAGCAGGTTGACCGCATAATCCAGAATGTTGTCCGCAACCAGAATCTGCTTGGCGGTTTGTTGAATGTGCACAATCGCTTCTCCGTCCGCCGCCTTCTCCGGTTGGATCGCCGTAGTCGAAGTGGTGCGGAGCACGATCTCCTTCAACTCTTCCTTCGTCGGATAACTGACGACGATTTTGACCAGAAACCGGTCCAGCTGCGCTTCCGGCAGCGGGTAAGTCCCTTCGTTCTCGAGCGGATTTTGCGTCGCGAGCACAAAAAACGGTTTCGGCAAAGCGTGAGTTTCGGAGCCGACCGTTACCGTCTTCTCCTGCATCGCCTCCAGCAGCGCGCTTTGCGTCTTGGGCGTAGCCCGGTTGATTTCGTCCGCGAGCACGAGGTGTCCGAATATCGGCCCCTTCTGGAACCGGTACGTCGTGTCTCCTTGGCCTCCAAACTGGATCACCGTTGTTCCGGTAATGTCGGCCGGCATCAGATCCGGCGTAAATTGAATGCGCGAGAAGCTGAGGTCGACCGTATCCGCGATCGTCCGCACGAGCATCGTTTTACCGAGTCCGGGAATCCCCTCCAGAAGCGCATGCCCGCCTGCGAGCAGACACCACAGCAGTTGCTCGACAATCTCCTTCTGGCCGACGATGACACGTCCGATCTGCTCGCGGATCGCGGCGACGGTCGCCAGCTGCCGCTCCAGCTGTTCCTTAGTTTCGATCACAGGAATTCCTCCTATCGTTATCGATTCGGTTGTATTTCGGTAAAATAGTCGCGGACCAGCTGCTGAACCGTCTGCGGCAGCTCCGACCGGTTCAGCGAACGCGTCGCTTCGGCTTCGTATTCGGAGTACACTTCCTCATACGGCCGGGATGCGCCGTCCATAGCTGGGGCCGATCCGTCCAGGGACACTTCCCCTCTGCCGTTAACCGGTCCGCTGTCCGTCTCGGTCGTACCGCCGCCCGTAGAGGTCCGGGGCGTATTGACCAAGCCGCGCGAGCCGTTGCCGACACCACCGGCAAGGCCGCCCGCGCCGCCTCCCGATCCGGAGCCGCTTCCGCTTCCGCTGCCTGAACCCGAGCCGCTTCCGCTACCAGAACCGGACCCGGAGCCGCTCCCGGAACCGGAGCCCGAGCCTGCCCAGCTTCCCGAGCCTTGACCGGGTGTTTGTCCGGTCCCGGTTCCGATGCCGCTGCCTGCGCCGCTGCCCGGCTGGCTGCCGGCTCCCGGCGGGACCGCTCCGGGCGAAGCGGCCGAAGCCAGCCCGGACGCCAACCCGTTCGCGCCCCAAGCCGCCGGCAGTGCCACGCCTTGCGCCGCCAACTGGCCGGCGGCTTGCAGGCCGGCCTGCGCGAGTTGGCCGCTCAGCTGCCCGGCCTGCGCAGCGAGCTGGAGCTGGGCAAGCTGGCCCGCGATCGATTGGGCGAGCGCCTCCTGAAGCGCCTGGAGCGTTTGCTCGCTAAGCCCTCCGTTTGGCTGGGCCGACGCCGGTCCGCTTGCTTCGCTTGCAAGCCGGTTCAGCGCATCTTTCAACTGCTGCTCCGCTTCCTTGTCCGCAGACACGGCCGATTCGGCCAGCTTCTCAAGCGCTTTGGCGAGCTCCTGTTTTTGCTCCGGGGTCATCCGGGCCGCTTCCTGACGAAGCCCTTCCAGCGCCGAGTTCACTCCTTCGCGATTCAGCCCCGACAAGTTGCGGCCGAGCTCCTTCAACGCCGGATTCGCTTCCCACTGCTTGGCCCACAGCTCGGCTTGCTTCTGCTCCTTGACCCACTGCTCCTCTTGCTCCTTGAGCTTTTTCATCGCTTTTTCCATTTCGTTAAGCGCCTGAACGGGCGTCTCGCTGTTCTTCAGACCTTGCTCCAACGCCTGCAGCTCTTTATCAAGCTTCTGCAATTCGAGCGGAGGCAGCTTCTGCGATTTCAGTTCTTCCCGCTTTTCCTCCATTTGGTCTGCCTGTTCTTCGATCCACTGCTTGGCCTCCTGCCTTTGTTTCACTTTCTCGTCCATCGCATTGGGCCATAGGAGCAGGAAGACGAGTGCGGCAGCCATCCCGGAGAGCATGCCCAGCTTTTTCGGATCGAGCCGGACCGGCAGCCGCTTCGGCGCTTCCCTCCGAAACGACTCCGCATACCGGATCGCCTCGTCCCGCTGCATCTTCGCAATCGGGGAATCGGCTTCCAGATGGGCGAGCGCCGTGCCGACGCGTTCTTCCAAGCCTCCGCTGCGGTCCATCTCCCGGGCGGCGTCCCGCTCATCCGGCTTCCGGAACATCCCCGCAACGACTCCGGCTAATGCCCCGGCCGCAACCAGTATCAGCGCGAGCAGCCGGTAATGCCCGATCGGAAACCATCGGCCCGCTACCGCTAACGCTACTGCCGCCGCCGCTCCTCCGATCAGTCCGAGCTGGATGAGCCGGACCATCCGTAGGGCGATCAGACGTCTTCGTATTGCCGCTATGTGGCGCCGCAAAGTTTCCGTCGGCATGATGAGGCCTCCTCTCAAATTCGGCTCCCGGCGTTACACCGTCTGCTTTTTCATTTTCGGCCGCAAGAAACGGATCGCGAGCAGTACCGCTACAATAGAAATCACGATATGAATCGGAACGAAGATATGCCAAAGTTCGATCCCTTTCCAGCCGCCTCTGAAAAACTCATCCGAAAATCCGGGTTCGAATATGCTGATCATCGCCGCCAGCGGGTTAATGCCGATTAATAATCCGGAAACCTCTCTCGCCTGATTATTTGTGACGCCCATAATAAAAATCGCCGCCAAGCCGGTAAATACGTACAGAAACAATCCGACCCCGTATGTGACGATCAGCGAAACGACCGTTTTCTTCAGCACCGTCGAGAACAATACACCGATGGAGCCCAGCGCCACCATGACGAGGATATAAAAACCGAACACGGCAAGCAGTTGCGTAGGGGAAATGCCGCCGAACAAAAACACGATACTGTACACCGGCAATGTAGCGAAAACGATCAAAAACATAAAGCTGAGCGAAGAAAACAGCTTGCTTAAAATAATCGTCGCCGAGCTTTGCTGCGTCGTCAGCAAAATATTCAGCGTCTGCTTTTCCCGCTCGCCGCTAATGACGCCGGCCGTCAAGCCTGGTGCCATAAAACAGACCAGCACAAGCTGTGCGCCGCTCAAAAAGTAAAACAGCATCCGGCTCGATTCCGGGCTGAAACCGCGCGAGCCGCGGCTGTGCATCTCGAGATAAATATATCCGAGCGCCAGCAGGCCGATCACGACCAGATAGGCGAGAAGCGCAAGAGGCGATCGGATCGTCCGCATCCGAAGGCGGAATTCCTTCTCCAGCACCGGGTTGATCCACTTTTGTTTCCAGGTCATGCCCGCACCCCTTTCGTAATCTCCAGGAAGACGTCTTCCAGATCCGTCTGCGCTTCATGGAACGACAATACCTTATATCCGCCTGCGACGAGCAGTTTTAGCAGTTCCCACTGTTCTTCGTCGCGCCCGCCGAAGTGGACCCGGATGCCCAGTTCGTCTTGCAGGACGAGCGTCACGAGCGGCAAATCTTTCAGGAAAGCCACGGCTTCCGCTTCCTTCTCCAATATCCGGAGATGCAGCACCCGGTTGGCGCGCATGCGCTGCTGAATGTCGTTCACTTTCCCTTTGGCCAGCAGCGTGCCGTTTTCGATGACGCCGATCTCGTCCACCATCTCCGCCAGCTCCGGCAAAATATGCGACGAAATAATAATCGTTTTGCCCATCGATTTGAGCTCTTTCAAAATTTCCCGCATTTCGATCCGCGCCCTCGGGTCGAGGCCCGATGCCGGCTCGTCGAGTATCAGCAGCTCCGGATCGTGCACGAGGCAGCGCGCCAGACAAAGCCGCTGTTTCATACCGCGGGATAAGGAATCGACGTAAAAGTCCGCCTTTTCGCTCAAATTGACCAGTTCCAGCAACTGGGGGATCAGCTTAAGCCGTTCCGTGCGGGGAATGCCGTAACTGGCCCCGTAAAAATCCAAATACTCGGTCGTTTTGAAATTATCGTACACTCCGAAAAAGTCGGGCATATACCCGATCAGCTTCCGGACTTCTTTCGGATATTCGGTTACCTCGTACCCGCCCACTTTGGCCGATCCCGACGTCGGAATGAGCAGCGTAGCCAGGATGGACATCGTCGTCGACTTTCCGGCTCCGTTCGGACCGACGAATCCGAATACCGTTCCTTTGTCAATCGTCATATCGAGCCGGTTAAGCGCCGTGAATTGTCCGTATATTTTCGTGAGCTCGCGAATTTCGATCATGGCAACACTACCCCTTCCACACCGATCGTCGGATACGTGAACCGGCCGCCGTTTTGACTGTTCGTTACTTGCAGGCGCAGCTCGTTAGTAGCGGTCAACACTTGCTTCACACGGGCGGCGTCCAGCTCGCTCGGATTGCTGTTTAACGCTTCCCACGACTGTTTGCTTTCGTTCCACAGTTCCACGGTAAACTGCTGCTGAACCTGCATCGCCAGCGTTATTTTCTCGAACTTCCAGTTGGAACGGGAAGGTATGCGGTAGACAAGCTTAAAGTCGCCCTTGCCTACATCGATACCGCCGTTATTGTAAGTGCTCATATGTGCAACGTTGCTGGACTCAACAAAAGGAACGACAACGCCGCGGGGGATGAAAATCCGGTCGCCTTGGACGTAGTCCAGCTTGAGCGGCTGGGCGTACAGATCGATCCGCTCCGACTGCACATCTTTGCCGTCGATCTTGAACAACGCGCTGGCCGATTTGGAGAACGCGACGATCATAGGCTCCGAAGACAGGGCGCTCTGCATACCGCTCGCATAGCTGCGCGAGAAGCTGTTCAGAAGCGAGCGTTCCCGCTCCCATACGTCCTGATTGCCGGCGTACGGGAATACGATATGTCCCCAGTCGGAGTACATCATGGACGATATGTTGGTCGTTCCGACCTGAAACGGCTTCTTCTCGCCCGGCTTCATGTCGCCGATCCGGATCCACTGCCCTCCGATGAAGATGCCGGCTTCGTACATCTCGGATTTCGTATTGTTGACGATCTCGCCTTTGGCGCCGGAGGCGTCGAGCCGGATCGTGTATTCGAACTGTCCCGCATCCGCTACCGTTTCCGGCGAGCCGAACACTTTGCGCACCGACCAGAACGGAACGTTTTTGAACGCCGCCACTGTTTTTTCGGGCTCGGATCGAATGATCATATCCGCATTTCCGGACTGCAGGGAGTTTCCGTCGTTCACCATAAACGGAGATATACTGCGCTTGCCGGCCCACTCCAGCTCGTAGCTGCCGCCGCTCGGCACGAATACCGACGAAGCTGCGGTCCGGGTTGCCTCCCCTTTCCCGGAGAGGATGTTCATTCCGAGCGTTTGAGCCAGCGTCGAGCCGCGGCCGGAAGCGCCGATCGCATAGATCGAGACGCTGGTTACGATCGCTACGATCGGGATCGCGAACCAGGCCCACTCGCGGCGGTCCATTCGTTTTAAAATCATATACAGCGCCGGCCCGACGACTATGGCATATACCAAAAATAGCAGCGCAAGAATTGCGTAAGCGGGAGGAATCAGTTGCGGGAATACTTCCAGGGCGTTGTTCAGCTCCCACATTCCGTCCATACGCACCGATTTGCCGCTGTTATTCATAACCAGAACATCCGACAAGATCCGTTCCCAGATCGCCGGATTGCCGTTCCAGGACGCCAGCGGCTCCATCGACAAGTCGTAAGCGATATAAGTGACCGAGCCTTGTCCGACAGGGGCTTCCACGACAAGCGGAATCCCCTTCTCGGCGTACAGCGTCTCGCCCGATTTTACCGCTGCAGCCGATACCGTAACCGGACCTTTCAGGTCCAGCTCCCGGCCGGTCGCCTGAACGAACGAGCTGAGCTCCGCAACCGAGGCGGTACCGGAAACCGTGACCGGCGCAATCGCGCCGAAAGGAGCGGCCGTCTTCGCATAGCCGGCGCCGCCCGCGAGTATGAGCTTGCCGCCGCGCTCGACCCATGCTTCAATGTCCTTCACCTGCTCGGGCTTCAGCCTGTCCGTTTCCGCATCGTTGAAGGCAATTACATCGAGACCGTCAAGCATCGTGGCTTCCCAAGGAAAATCGCCCGTCGTAAGCAGCGTCGTCTGCACTTGATACCCCTTCTGGTTCAGCAGGGACAAAAAGTTAAGCGTATCCGGATCACGGGCCATCACGCCCGCCATAAGCGTTTCCGGCGATAAAGGCTTCGTGATGATCGATACGTCGTCCTGGGAGAACGGGATCACCTTGCCCTTGTCGGCTCCTTTCTCATAAAAGGCGATGACGTTGTTCCGTTCGTTCAGTTGTTTGCCGGGCAGAGCAAACCAGACGATCTTCGTGCTTTGTTTGGGGAGATCGACATGTTCGGCATACACGATCCCTTTGCCGCCATTCACGTCGCCCGTCATCCGAACCGTCAGATCGCCGGAGACGTCGTCACCCGGATTCGTTACGGTCATCTTGACCGGAAACCATTTTCCGTCCTTCATTTTCCCGTCAAAGCCGTGCTCGATCACGATATCGAGCGGCAATCGCTCCGCATTAGCCTTCCCGCTTCCCCACAGGGCGAGATTGGCTGCGATCAGCGTCAAGACCAGCAGGTAAAATACCCATCCGGTCAGCTTCGTCCGCAGGTTGCTCCGAATACTCACATTCGAACCCCTCTCCATGTTCCGATTCTACTCCTTACTTTCTTCATTATAGACGAACCTTGCGTCAAAAGGTTACAGGTGCGGAAATCGGACATTCCCCCCGTTATTCGGGCATTTCCGCATACCAAAAAGCTCCCGAGAAGCTCGGGAGCGAGGCTGGCTGCCACAGGCATGCAAACGTTCATCTTCACATTACGCCGGCTTGCCCGGACTGTGTCTTTTCCACAGCGCTCCGATCAGCAGAACGATCAGTGTCGTGGCAACTGGAATCGCCCAGTGAGCCGTGGGGTTATGATGAAGCAAATATTGCTGCATCTTGCCGTCGCTAATAAACATCTCCCCGGATGTAAAACCGAGAATGCCGGCCCCCGCGTAGATGAAGATCGGATAACGCTGCAACAGCACGACGACCAGGTTGCTGCCCCATACGATAATCGGGATACTCAGTCCGATCCCGAGGATAATAACCGACAAGTTTCCTTGCGCTTTAGCCGCAATCGCCAGCACGTTGTCCAAACTCATGACGAAGTCGGCCACGATAATGGTCCATATGGCTTTGCCGAGCGAAGACGCTTCTTTTACCGTAGCATGGCTTTCGTCGTCCGCCAGCAGCTTGATCGCAATCCATAACAGGAGCAAGGAACCGGCCGCCTGGATAAAGGGAATGGACAGCAGGAACACCGCCGCAACCGTCAGAACGAGCCGAAGCCCGATCGCCCCGAACGCTCCCCACCATATCGCCTGCTTCCGCTGATGCAGCGGCAAGTTTTTGCTCGCCAGCGCGATGACGACGGCGTTATCTCCGCTCAGCACGATATTGATCAGCAAAATTTGCAAAAATAACAACAGCCATTCCAGCATCGTACACCCTCCCGACCATAGTCTCTTACGAAACCCGTCCCTTATTCGTTAACGTATGCGTCCTGTTGCCCTTTCTAGTACAGCTCCGCGCAGCAAACGGAGCGAAAGAACGGGAAAAGGGCCCCGTGCCCGGGAGCCCTGCATATGGCGCGTGTAGTGGCATTTCTATATTTTCCTGAGGCTAGAACAAGTGGTCTTCCTCCGAATTTTGCTCCGGTTTCACCCACATCGTCTCCGTTTTCTCCACCGCCTCGCGGATCAGTTCCGGCAGCCAATCCATCGCTTTCTCGGAGTACTCGACCACCTTCAGGCTCGGATTCGTCGAAGGCGACTTCGGCATAAACAACGTGCAGCAATCTTCGTACGGGAGAATCGAGATCGGATACGTCTCGATCTTCTCGGAGATGGCGATAATCTCAAGCTTGTCCATCGTGATCAGTGGACGCAGCACCGGCAGCGTCGCAGCCCGGCCGATCACATTCATGCTGGACAACGTCTGACTCGCCACCTGACCGAGGCTCTCGCCCGTAACGATCGCCAGCGCTTCCCTCTGCTCGGCCAGCTGTTCGGTAATGCGGAACATTACCCGTCTCATCATCGTGATCAGCAAGTTTTCACGGCACGATTCCTTTAGCCGGGTCTGGATCTCCGTAAAAGGAACCATATGGATCATAATCGAGCCGGCGTATTCAGCCAACACACTCGTCAGGTCGATCACCTTTTGTTTGGCGCGTTCGCTCGTATACGGGTAGCTGTGAAAATGTACCGCTTCGATGCGCAGACCGCGCTTCATCGCAAACCATCCGGCGACCGGGCTGTCGATCCCGCCGGACAACATCAGCATCGCTTTTCCGTTGCTTCCCAGAGGGAAGCCGCCCGGACCGGGGAGCGTGCCGATATAGACGAACGCCTCCTGGTGGCGGATCTCGACATGCACATTCACCTGTGGCTCATGCACATCCACTTTCAGTCCCTCGTATGACTCCAGCAAATATCCGCCCAGCAATTGATGCATCTCGAACGTATCGTGCGGAAACTGCTTGTTGACGCGTCTTACGGTTACCCGAAACGTCTCCGGGACCCGCTCCAGACGGTCCATTACGATCCGTGCGGCCGCGCGGATTTCCATCAGATCCGGCGCCGTTTTGATCGCGCGGCTGAAGGAATGCAGGCCGAATACTTTGGAGAGCTCCCTCTCGACGTCGGCATGCGATTCGCCGTTGAGCTCGACATACATTCTTCCGTACGATTCGGTACGTACGACCGCACGGCCAAGCGGCTTCAACACCCGCTTGATTTGTTGAACGATCTGATTTTCAAACCGATTCCGGTTTCTTCCCTTTAACATAAGCTCGCCGAAGCGAAGCAGGATCACTTCCGTATTCACCGGTACCTCCTTAGCTGTTCCATCGTACGGGCTACAACATCCGCAAGACGGTCTATATCTTCTTCGGTGTGGTCGGGGGACAAGCTGATTCTAAGACCGCTGACCGCACGATCGAGGTCCGCTCCGATCGCCTGCAGCACGCGGCTTGGCCGATCTTCCCCCGAAGAGCAGGCCGACCGCGTGGAGATCATCATGCCATGCTCTTCCAGAGCGTGGACAAAAACTTCCGATTTCAATCCCGGAACCGATACGTGAACAATATGGGGCGCCATATCCGCAGCCGATTCGGAGCCGTTGTAGACCAGACCCGGAACGGTCCGAAGAGCGTTCAAAAGCCGCGAACGCAGTCCGGATAACCGGGCAAACGCCCCCTCCTGCCGTTCCATCGTCATGCGCAGTGCCTTGGCGAAGCCGACGATGCCCGGCACATTCTCCGTTCCCGAGCGTTGCCCGGCTTCTTGCCCGCCGCCGTGCAGCAGCGGCTGCAGGGCGATGCCTTTGCGCCGGTACAACAAGCCGGCGCCTTTCGGGCCGCGGATTTTATGAGCCGATACGGACAGCAGATCGATGCCCCATTCGCCCGGCCATACCGGAATTTTACCGACGCTTTGGACCGCATCGACATGAAACAGCACCTTGCGGTGTTGACGCAAAGCCTGCCCGATCTCCCGGACCGGCTGAATCGTGCCGATCTCGTTGTTCACATGCATGACGCTCACAAGAATCGTATCGTCGCGAACCGCATCCAGCACATCTTGCGAACGGATTCGGCCGTCTCCGTCCGGCTGAATAACCGTAACCTCGTAACCCAGCCGCTGTCTCAAATACTCGAAGCATTCATACACCGAGGCATGCTCGAGTGCGGTTGTGATCAGGTGTTTGCCGCGGCCGGCATATTGCAGAGCCGCTCCAAGCACGGCCGTGTTGTTGCTTTCCGTCCCGCCGGACGTAAATACGATTTCTTCGGTAGCGGCGCGAAGCTGCCTCGCCGCAACCTCCCTGGCCTTCGTCAGCATCCGCTCCGCGTCGATGCCGACCCTGTGGATCGAGGAAGGATTGCCGTAGTGACGGGCCATCACCTCTCCAACCGCTTCAACGACCTCCTCGTACGGAGGCGTCGTCGCGCAATGGTCGAAATACAGCATAACGGATGACTCCTTTGCACTTCAAAGTTTGAGTTTCTTGCGAGCAGGCTGACTGACGACTAACTGACTAACTACCTAACTACCTAACTAACTAACTAACGCTAACCAACAAAATAAGAGTCTCTGGCACCCTCTATTTTCGGGTTGTACCCCTTATTTCTACCATCTGGTGGGGGAAGCGCCCTTTTCGCGGATTTTAACAGCTTCAAACGACTCTTATTCCGTGCCCAAGCCGGTTTTCGGACAAAATAGAGGGTACAACCCCCCCTTATTCCCTGAAAACTTAACCTTCTTGGCTCAAAAAAGACGATCAATGCCGGATATCAAGCTATCCGCATTGATCGTATCGGTGCTTATTCGAAAAGCTTAAACGAAGCCTTTTCCACGATAAATGCCCCTGCGTAAAGGCAGCTTTTCTGGGTTCAGAAACTCGGTTCGCTTTTCGAAGCGACGCTTTGAAGATTTAACACTGTGGCGAACTTAAACTTACCTTACTGCAGGGTTGACACAAGCTGCCGTTTGTCTGCTCAAACGGCCTGCAAGTTCACATCCCGCTATAGCACGGTTAGGCGCCGTACTGCCTTTTGCGCTCCAAGACGTTCTCCACATAGTTTCTCGTTTCCTGAGGAAGCAGGTGCTGCTTCTCCCGCAGTTCGGAATCGGTGCGGACCCCGAGACGGTCTATACGGCCGGGACCGGCATTGTAGGCGGCCAAGGCGACGGCTTCATTGCCGTCATACTTTCGAATCAGCTCCGCCAAGTAGCGGGTACCGCCTTCTATGTTCTGGGCAGGGTCGAACGGGTCGGTGACACCCAAACCTTGGCCCGTCTTATCCATCAGCTGCATAAGGCCTTTCGCACCGGCGGACGATACCGCATACGGATTAAAGGAAGACTCGGCATGAATCACCGCCGTGATCAGGCTCGGTTCGACTCCGTGCCGGCCGGCCGCCTCCTCGACAAGCAACTGGTAGGCGCTCGGCTTGGACGGGGCAAACGCCGAACGCTGCATGCTCTGCAAAGCCGCATGTGCGTTATATACCGATGCCGGCATCGACGCGGTTCCCAGCCTGGAAGCGGCTGCCGTCATGCCGCTCTCCCCTTCCGCGGACGCTTGCCCGAGCAGAGATTGGAGCAGCGCGGTGAAGTCTCCTGAATCGTCGGCTGACGTACTGCGCACCGATAGCGGATCACCCGGCTCAAATTGCAGCTGCAGCAGCTGCTTCATAATCCTCGGATCTATACTCATCCTTAAGCCCCGTTTCAGCAATTGGTTTCCTGCTTATTGTACAACGTTTTTTGCCGGACGAACAGTCCGTTGTTGAAACAGCTCCCGATTTTACCGGTTTCCTTTCATTTCCCCCGCTTCCCGCTTGCCCGTGCGGCACGAATAACGGCCGCGGATTTGGAGCATAATGGTTGCATGCAACGTTTTTAGAATGGATATAAAGGTGGGACGATCATGCTGGAGTGGATTTACCGGATCAGTTTGCTATGGGCGTTCGTTATCCTGTTCGCGCTTCATGCGCTCCTGTACTACTCGCTTGGCAACGGAAGCTGGTTTATGCTGGCGCTTTTGGCCGCTTTGGTCGAAACCGGCTTCATCGCGGCGATCCAAGTTTTTGGCAGAATGACGCGCAAATCAAACGATTAGCAAGCACAGCCTGCTATACTCTTTAAACGCTATTAGTAAAGTTAAAAAATTTGGATGCAAGCTTCTATACGACTAAACGAAGCCCTTACCAAGATAAGGAAGCGTAAGCGGATTCTTTCTTGCGAACAGAAACTATCCAGCTTCGTTGAAAACTTAAGCTTGCTTATCTGTTTAGAGAAAAAACCGTCCGGGCTTTAGATCGCCGGGACGGTTTTTTCGTGCCGCTAAGTGTAATACGGAACGAGCACTACAAACGACAATAATGCAATTCCGCCGATAATGACCGACCAAGCGCCAAGCGCACGGCTTCCCTGAACATACGCGATAATGCCGAGAACGATGCCGCCTGTACCGAGTATGGCCGGATAGATGAACAGCGAAGCGATGGCCAGCACAAGCCCGATCCAGCCGATTGTCGCCCCGCCCGTTTCCACACCTGCGCCTTCCTCTGCATGCAGCTCGCGGTTCGGCTCCGGATGATCCGGCACGTCTCCCTGATCGGTCCGCACCCGATTGTTGACGAATAGCGGTGCGGCGGGAGGTGTCAGCTCGGCGCCGTACTCCTCGTCGAATTGGCCATCCGGCTTTTCGTAATATTCGTTGCTTTTCGTTGCCTCCATGTCCCTTTCCAGCTCATCAAAACGATCACCCATCAAAATGCCCTCCTTGGCGATACCGCCAATCGAATAAAATTAGGATTTGGGCTTAAACGTATGGCAGCATGTTGCGGAAGATGTTGGTGCGGAATCTTGATGCTCGGAATCGAAGCTTTCTCCTGCAAATTCTTCGTTGAATTTCGCTCCCGCGTGGCTGTCGATATCGATCATGATCGCGTCGGCTTTGCAGTTGTTGTTTTCGCCCCAAAAAGCACAGTTAGATACGCTGCATTTCACCAATGGCTTTGCCATCGACCCTCACCTCCATTCACAATGTTCCCGCATTTGGAGGACCCTATCCGAGGAGAGCTATGACAAAAATAGAAAGGAAACGGGTTTAAGACGAACAAGCTCTATAAATGTACTTGCAGCCATGTTGAAAAGCTAAATTCAATGAAAAAAAAGCAAAAGAACCGTCGACAAAAACGTCCGGGCGGTCCTTGACTTTGTTTGAGATGGGTTGGAGATGAAGATGGAGTCTGCGGGTTCTAAACCAATAAGAGTCTTTGCCACCCGCTATTCTCGGCCTTTTCTAAAGATCACAACAAATAATGGCGGTTTGTACCTCCTATATCCACCATTTGATCGGATCTGCACCCTTTCGCCGATTTTAGCAGTCTCGAACCGCTCTTATTTCCCCGTACAAGGAGGATTCGGGCCAAATAAAGGGTACAAACCGCTCTTAAACGATATACCTCTTTATACCTGGTTACCCTTCTACGCAAAAGCCAGGCATTACCCGAGCGGCTTAAGTTGAATACAGCAATTCCACAATTCGCAGACCCGCAAAGGGCACTTTGAAGCTTCCCCCATAGCAAACTTCTAATTTGCGCAACAAAAAAAGACGCGGGCTTCGGCCCGCACCTTCGATCGCTTCTATTAAACCCGCTCGCCCTGCATCCGGCGCTGAGTCATATAATCGGTTTCGTAATAAGCCAGATCTTCGCGCATTTCTTCGAAAATTTTGGAAAGCTCGATCGTCAGGTTGCGCGCCTCGCGGCTCGGCTTTTTGCGGAAGCGGATTGCGTCCTGTCCGGTGTAGGCATAACGGCCGTCTTCCGAATAACATTCGTTTTTCGGATAATAAAATCCGTTTACGCAATTATGATATACATCGTACAACGTTCTTTCCGCAAAATCTTCATTGAAGTTCGGGCGGCGCAAGCTGACGCCGAGCTTCTCGTACGCTACCTCGCAAAATACGAGCAGATGCCGGGTATCCGACAAATAGCCGCGGTAAAATTCGTCCATCGCGGGATCGTTCTCGGTAAGCAGCTGCGGCAAGCTGTAATGATTCAAGAAGAGCTCCATCTTGGCGATGACTTCTTTTAACTTCGTCCGGGTCGTTTCGCATAAATTTTTCACTTGGCCCGTTGCCATATCGTTGACCTCCTCATAATGTCGGACCTGCTAAGCAGGAATGTCCCCGCCCTTTTCATTCATCGTATCATAATTCGTATTGAAAAGTAAGCCAATCCTGCATCCAAATTACCGCCAAGGACACGCATGCATAATTCGGTTGCGACTTCCCCACCTTAAGGCATAGAAGCCCGCAGCTCTCGGACCGCGTCAGTTATACGCGCCCGTTACCGCCGCTATCAGGCAAGGAGGACGATCGAACATGTGGAATAAGACAGCTTCCGCTTCTTTTAGTATCCTTTGCGCGTTCGCTTTGATCTTGGCGAGCTGCAACAAAGTTCCGGACCCGGCGAATCCCACCCCGGAGAAGGAAATGCAGCTGAAGCAAATGATGCTGGGGCGCGACGTCGATATGACGGAACAGTTGTGCCGCGCTCAATGTTCCCTGGATTTCAAACAAGCACTTCATCAATTAAAACCCGGAACAACGGACGATGTCAAGTCCGCTCTGGACGACCTGCGCCACCGTCACGAGCAGATGGATTATGTGGCATGGAGCGGGCATGGAGCGGGCGAAACGGCTGCCGAATCCGGCCATATTCCCGAATCCGTGAGAGGTAAGGCCGAGCCGCTGCTCGAGCAAGCGCGCAGCAGCGTCCGCTCCGGGCAGCCTTACCAGTCCGCCAAAATCGGCGAAGGCGAACAACAGTACATCGTGATCGGCGAGCCTTCGGAAGACGGTCAATCGTCGCTCGTCGGCATCATTCATCAGGATATTTTACACAAAGTGGCGATCCATCAGCGTAAAAACTTGCGCCTCGTACCTTATCCCAGCGATAAGCGATGGAAGATCGAATCCGTCGATTCCAAAACGCTCCGTGACGTCAAGGTCGATCACCCGGAAGATAACGAAGGAACGAGCCATTACCACGTCAATCAGATCGTAGTGAAATTTCGTCAAGAGCCCACCGAGGAGCAATTAAAACAGATCCGCACGGAAATCGGCGCCTCCTCCATGGAGAAGATGGGCTACACATACGTGTTCGAATCGTCCGGCATGGAAGCGAAGCAGCTGATCGAATATTTCCGCAAATGGGATGTCGATTACGCCGAGCCGCACTTTTTGTATTTGACCAATGAAACGACCGAACCTAACGATCTGCTGTACGCCCGGTATCAATGGAACTTACCGGCCATCGAAACCGTGCCCGGCTGGGACGTGTCCAGAGGGAGCGAAGACGTGGTCGTCGCAGTCATCGATACCGGGGTCGATCTGGAGCATCCCGACTTGAGCGGGCGGACCGTACCGGGCATTAACATTGTTAGCAAAAACAGCGAGCCGAGCGACGATGTCGGCCACGGCACCCACGTCGCCGGCATCATCTCGGCGCTCGTGAACAACCGGGAAGGCGTCGCCGGCATCTCCTGGTTCAACCGGATTATGCCGGTGAAAGTGCTCGATGAGACCGGAGCGGGCAGCACTTATTCGGTTGCTCAGGGCATCATATGGGCAGCCGATCACGGAGCCAAAGTGATTAATATGAGTCTCGGCAACTATGCCGACTCACAATTTTTGCACGATGCGATCCGCTACGCTTTCGACCGGGATATCGTGCTGATCGCAGCGAGCGGCAACGACAACACAGAACGCCCCGGTTACCCGGCTGCTTATCCCGAAGTGTTCGCCGTAGCGGCAACCGATCCGGATCAAAAGAAAGCGACTTTCTCCAATTACGGCGATTACATCGATGTCGCGGCTCCCGGCGTTAATATCGCCAGCACCTATCCGGACAACCATTACGCCGCGCTGTCCGGCACCTCGATGGCCAGTCCGCACGTTACCGCTCTGGCCGCACTGATCCGCTCGGTCAATCCGCAGCTGGCCAATACCGAAGTAATGGAGCTGATGCGCCAGACGGCCGTCGATCTGGGGACAAGCGGCAAAGACAAATATTTCGGCTACGGCCAGATCGACATCGTCAAAGCTTTGTCGCAGGCGGCGCAAAACCGGGATTCGCTCACCTTCTGGCCGCAAAGGTTCGAGCGTGAATTGGAGCAGCTTGCCCGTAAATACAAGCAGCAGTAACTGTTTCTCCTATGTACCTGTTTATTGCCCGTTCCGTACCTGCTTATGTACCTGCGAAGCCCGAATGTCATCCGAATAAGTCTGGACACAGAAAGGCGGCCCTGGAAGGGGCCGCCTTTGTTCGTATGCTTATGAGGAGAACGGATCTCCAGACCTCTTTCGCAGATGGCGACCGCGATTAGCGGTACTGCTATGCACGGATAAGCAAACAAGTGTGGCATGCCGGAAAGCTTGCCGTAAGCCGGGTTCTGTACTTCCGGTGGTCGTAACGGGCACCACAACCCTCCCACCATCGAAGTGACAATCATCTATCTAGGCCCGCCATTGCTGACGAACTCCAGCGACCAACCCGAACGCGCCCCGGGCAAGGACTGCGGATCGGCAAGCCGTCCGCTGCGTTCTCTTCGGTCTTGCTCCAAGTGGGGTTTACCAGGGAATAAGTCACCCTATCCCCTCGTGGTCTCTTACACCACGGTTCCACCCTTGCCTGTTCGCCTTGCGACGTCATCGGCGGTCCATTTCTGTGGCACTATCCTTCAACTCGCGCTGACTGGACGTTATCCAGCACCCTGCCCTATGGAGCCCGGACTTTCCTCCCGTGCGCTAGCGCACCGGCGATTGTCTGTCAAACTTTCCGAAACTGTTTTCTAGTATAACCGAACGGCGGCAGTCGCTGCAACCCCGAATTCATTGTCAGATCAGGAGAATGCTGCTTCCGCTGGAAACTGCGCTTGTTGGACGGCTGCCGCACGCACCGTTACATCAGCTTAAACGTCTCCGTATCGACCTGTGAAGCAACGGCGCGCGTGGACACCTTCTGCTCGTCCAGCCGGGCTTGCAGCCATTCGGCAACGCGTTTCTTCATAATTTTCTCGGCATTGTGTCCCGGATCGACAATCGCGATGCCGGCGGCTATGGCGTCCTGTGCCGTATGATAATCGATATCTCCCGTAACGAGCACATCCGCTCCCGCGAATAACGCCTGTTTGACATAACGGCTTCCAGAGCCGCCGAGTACCGCTACCTTTTTAATCTCCCGGTCCGGTTCCCCGACAACGCGAACGAACGGCACGTCCAGAGCCTGCTTGACCTTCTGGGCGAAAGCGTCCAGCGTCACCGGAGCTTCCAGGCGGCCGACCCGTCCCAGACCGAACGTCCGGCCGTTCAGATCCATCGTATAGATATCGTAAGCGACTTCTTCGTACGGATGAGCCTTCAGCATCGCCTGGATTACCTGCTTCTCCACGCTTTCCGGCACTACCGTCTCGATTCTCACCTCGGACGCTTGCTCCAGCTTGCCCTTCGTTCCGATAAACGGTTCCGCACCTTCCCGCGGCAAAAACGTGCCGGTGCCCGGAATATTAAAGCTGCAATGGCTGTAATGTCCGATCCAGCCCGCCCCGGCGGAGAACATGGCGTCGCGCACTTCATTTTGATGCGGTTCCGGTACGAACACAACCAGCTTTTTCAGCTTGTCGGTATGAACGTCCTCCAGATGGCCGGTTACTTTCAATTCCAGCGCTTCCGCCATCATATCGTTAATGCCCCCGTCCGCCACATCCAGATTCGTATGGGCGATATAGACGGCAATATCGTGCTTGATCAGTTTCTCGTACAGCTTACCCGCCGGGGTATCCGTCTGCAGATGAGCAAGCGGACGGAAAATGATCGCATGATGCGCCACAATCAGCTCCGCCTGTAGCCGGATTGCCTCCTCTACGACCTCTTCCGTCACATCCAGCGTGACCAGTACAGTGCGAATTTCTTTGCGAAGAGAGCCGAGCTGCAGTCCGATTTTGTCACCCTCCATCGCGATATGCTTCGGCGCCAGCCGTTCAACCAGCTGAATTACGGTTTGACCTTTCGCAAACATTGGATGACCTCCTCTATCCGGTTACGTTCGTCGTTCATTTCCTGCCAGCGCTTCCGCGCCGCTTCCGTGCCGCCCTTCTCCAGGCCGTGCATAATTTTGTCCAGCTTCTCGATCTCCGACGACCACCTGTCATAAAACGATTCATCCGGCCGCGTGCTCAAGATCGGCCCAAACCGGATCAGCTCGGGCGTCTCCAGCATCACTCCGCCATCCAGCGGACGCGGCCGGTACAAGTCAAGATTGTCCTGATCCGCGTTCGCACTGCGAACGGCGCACAACACCTCGTAATACTTGCCGTCCTCTTCCAGCAGCACTTCGTTCTCCAATACCCAGCCATGCGCCATTAGCCAGAGACGGACTTGATCTTCTCCGACGTTCGGCTGGAGGATCAGCTTTCGGACCGAGCCGAGTTTCTGCTGCCCTTCCTCCAATATATGCGCGATAAGACTGCCCCCCATCCCGGCAATCGTCACCACATCAACCTCGCCGGGCTCCACGACGGCAAGACCGTCGCCCAACTTGACTTGAACGATATTCGACAAACCCGCCATCTTGACCTGTTTGTCCGCAGCCTCGAAAGGTCCTGCGTTAATTTCTCCCGCTACGGCGAAGGAAACGCGCCCCCGCTCGGCAAGATACACCGGCAGCAGCGCGTGGTCCGATCCGATATCCGCCACTGCGCTCCCTGGAGGGACGAAGGAGGCGATCGTTTGCAGTCGTTTCGATAATTTTACCATGTCAGAAAACCCACTCTATCCATTTTTTTCGTAATCCGAACAAGACGGAACCCGCGACGATCAGCTTAACCAGAAATACGAGCTGAAGCAGCGACAGATCAGCCTCGCCCGAGAAAAGCAAATGCAGCTCCGGCATCCACCATATCGTGAAGCAAACAAGAAGCAACACGGCTCCGGTCGATTTGCTCGCCCGGTGCAGCAGCCACCCTACCCATCCGAACACGACACACAGCGGCAGCCAGCTTACTTGCGCCCCGATCCAATCCAGATCCACCCTGGCATTCAACACCATCGCGTATACAAGCAGCAGACCCGCCCACCCGCAATAATGAAACAACCCCAGCCTCGCGGATAACCCGACGATGATCCAGACGAAACTGCAAAACGTCACGTAGGCGAGCATAATCGGCGCTTCGTCCATCTCATACGCGCGAAGCAGATACACGCCCGCCCCAAGCAGCATAAGCGATCCGACGCCGACCAGGGCGTATCCGGCCAGCGGCGATTTTCGCGATTGCAGGATGCCTGCCGTATAACAACCGGCCACAAGAATGGCGGCGACGGCAATTTGCATTGGAAATCGAAAAGAGTTAAAATGAAGGACGATAAAGGCAATAAGCGCCGCAAGACCGAATCCGAAAAACCAATTTTTCCAATTGCTGTTTTTTAGAGCTTGCTTGGAAATTCCCATAACCCGGGTATCCCGCTCGACCGGACTCGCATCGTACAGATTCAGCAGGAAGTCGCAGTAATGCTCGGGCAGCAGCTTGCTTCTCCGCCAATGTTCGATTTCACGCACTATAATCGTTCGTTTGTCGTGTTCCATTTTGGGTACTGCAACCTCCCACGCGGCTGTATGGTTATCGATTCACTGCTCGATTCCTTTTATTCAGAGAGCACCTTGCGCCGCACTCGGATCGCAATAGCCGCTATAAAGTCAGGAAGACCTCACTGTTTGTCGACAGAAAGGTCTCCGGTATCCGTTTATTCGTTCCCCATCGGCGGTTATTCGTCAAGAGTCGTTGAGCGCTGCCTTAGCATCAAAGCGAATAACAGCCCGAACGGCTTATTCTAAGAAATCTTTCAGCCGCTTGCTCCGGCTCGGATGACGCAGCTTGCGCAGCGCCTTCGCCTCGATCTGGCGAATTCGTTCCCGGGTTACACCGAATACTTTGCCTACTTCCTCCAGCGTCCGCGTACGGCCGTCATCCAGTCCGAAGCGCAGCCGAAGTACGTTCTCTTCCCTCTCGGTTAACGTGTCCAGCACGTCCTCGAGCTGCTCCTTCAGAAGCTCGTAAGCAGCGGCATCAGCCGGCGCAAGCGCCTCCTGATCTTCGATGAAATCCCCCAGATGCGAATCGTCCTCTTCCCCGATCGGCGTTTCCAGCGATACCGGCTCCTGAGCGATCTTCATAATTTCCCGTACTTTTTCGGTGCTCAAATCCATTTCCTTCGCGATTTCTTCCGGCGACGGCTCTCGTCCCAGCTCTTGCAGCAGCTGTCTCGATACACGAATGAGCTTGTTGATCGTCTCCACCATATGGACCGGAATCCGGATCGTTCTCGCCTGGTCGGCGATTGCGCGGGTAATCGCTTGACGAATCCACCATGTCGCATAGGTGCTGAACTTGTAGCCTTTCGTATGATCGAATTTCTCGACCGCCTTGATCAGGCCCATGTTCCCTTCTTGAATCAGATCGAGGAACAGCATGCCCCGTCCGACATAACGCTTGGCAATGCTGACGACAAGACGAAGATTCGCTTCAGCCAACCGGCGCTTCGCTTCCTCATCGCCTTTCTCGATCCGCTTGGCCAGATCAACCTCGTCGTCGGCCGAAAGAAGCGGAACGCGGCCGATTTCTTTCAAGTACATACGAACCGGATCATTAATCTTAATGCCGGGAGGAAGCGACAAATCGTCGTCCAGATGAAATTCGTCATGCTCCTCGTCCTGACCCATCACCATGTCGTCTTCCGCTTCGTTTCCTACATCGATGCCGAGCTCGGATAAATGCTCAAAAAACTCATCCATTTGCTCGGGATCCTGATCGAACGGAGCCAGTTTTTCCATGATATCCTTATAAGTCAGAGAAGACCGCTTTTTGCCTAGTTCAATCAGCTGGTCTTTGACTTGTTCGAGCGTCAGTTCCGTTTCCAGTTCGGTATGTTGATCGTTCGCCATATCCAAGCTCCCTCCTCCCTAAAATGATCAACGGCTCCAACTCTCGCCACGATTGGTTGGTTACATCGCTTTCAGTTGATTCTTTAGGGCTATTATCTCTATTGCGATTCGCGCGGCGCCAATTGCATCCCCCGATTTCTCCACGCGTATCCGTTCTTCTTCCAACCGCTCAATCGCCTGCTGCTGCCGATGCTTATCGATTTGTCTCATATAGTCTTCGAGAACTTGGGGATTTATCCCCTGATCGGACTCCGTCATCAGAATCGAACTGGCCAGTCGCTCCAGCCGGTCGTCCTGCAACGTGGCCATATATCGGCTCGCGTCCGGTTCGAATCCTTGCGCGTAATAGGCATATAAATAAGCAGCCAACGCTGCATGAGCTTCTTCGTTAAAAGTCTCTCCCAGCCGCTGCTGAACGAGCTCCGCTACGTCGCGGTCGTGCATCATCACGTACAGCAGGTGGCGCTCCGCCTTGTCGTATGCCGGCCTCAGCTTGGGCAGAGGGGCGGAATCGGTCCCGTCATTCCTAACATTATTCCACGAAATGTCGTTATTATCCCCATAACGCTGCTTTTTTTGCTGCTGTTCGCGGATTTCATGCATCTCCTGCTTCATCGATTCGAACGAGGAAATCGCACTGAATTCCGAGGCAAGCTCCTTCAAATAATGCTCCCGCCCGGTAGGCGATTCGATGGTTGCGATAACCTCGCGAATCGCGGTTCGTACATACCGAAGCTTCGCTTCATTATCCTGCAGATTGAAGTTCCGTCTCAAGTGAAGGAGCTTGAACTTCTCCGGCGGAACCGCACCTTCTACAATCTCCGTTCTGAAACGGTCCGGTCCATACTTCTCAATATAATCGTCCGGGTCCAGCCGGTTTGGCAGCATGGCGATCTTCACATCCAGGCCCGCCTTAAGCAGCATGCCCAGATTTTTGAAAGCCGCCGATTGTCCGGCATCATCACCGTCGTAGCATAGCACGACTTGTTCGGCGTTACGCCTCATTAATAAGGCGTGATCCTCGGTGAGAGCGGTACCCATCCCTCCTACGGCGTTGTGAACGCCGGCCGACCACGCTTTAATAACGTCCGCGTACCCTTCGAACAATACGATTCGTGACGTTCTCTTGATTTCTGCCCGTGCCGCATGAAAGTTGTACAGCACTTTACTTTTGCGGAACAGCGCCGTCTCCGGACTGTTTAAATATTTCGGCTGCTCGTTTCCCATCGTCCGGCCTGCAAAGGCAATCACTTGCCCCTTCGCATCGCGGATCGGAAACATGATACGATCACGGAATTTATCGACATACCCCCCGGATGACTTAGCTGCAACAAGCGCGCCCTTTTCCATTAAAGGCATAGGAAATTCCCGTTTTTCCAAATAAGAGGCGAGGAAATCCCATCTGGCCGGAGCGTATCCGATCTGGAACGTGTCGATCAACGAATCCGTGAAGCCTCTCGAGCGCAAATAGTCCAGAGCGTGCTTTCCTTCAGCCGTATTGCCCATGAAGTAATGGTACAGCTTGGCTGCGAATTCATGACCTTTGATAATCTGTTCCTTCTCCTGCTGCCGCTCTGCCTGCTCCGGCGTCCGCTGCTCCCATTCGAAAGCAATGTTCGCTTCTTCGGCCAAATGCCGAACCGCTTCGCCGAACGTATATCCTTCGATCTCCTGGATAAACCGGATCACATGTCCGCCGACGCCGCAACCGAAACATTTGTAAATCTGCTTCTCCGGATTGACATTGAAAGAAGGCGATTTCTCCGAATGAAACGGGCAGAGTCCCTTCATATTACGGCCATGCTTGGACAAGTGCACGTATTTGCCGATCACGTCGACGATATCGTGGTGCTTTAGGACTGCTTCGATGATGTCGTCCGGAATAAGTCCGCTACTCATCCTAATCACCCTTTGCAAAGTACACGTATACGTATTCGCTAAATCGTCCCATTCTCCTGCAAACGGGTCAAAACTTTTGTCAAAGTTTGTAGAAATGACTGTCGATCCAGCTCGGTAAACGGCTTCGGGCCTTTTCCGAATTTGCCGGCCCGCCGCTGTTTGGCGGACTCATGCCTTTTTTCCAGCAAAAAATCGATCGTCCGGTCCGTGTAGATCTGCCCGCGGTTCGAAAGCACTACCGCTCTTTTAGCCAGCCCGATCGTAGCTAACCCGAAATCCTGAGTGACGAGAATATCGCCTGCAGATACCCGGTTTGCGATATACAGATCGACGGACTGATCCGAGCGATCCACCTGAATGACCGTGACGCCTTCCCCCGGCTGCAGCCGGTGATCGTAGGAAGCGACCATCATAACGGGAATGCCGAACTGTGAAGCGGCACTTGCGATTTCGCTTTTGACCGGACATGCGTCCGCATCGACAATAATTTTGACCGCGATGGCTACCACCAATTTCCTTCCCGATTGTTACCGTAATATTATATACGATGAAGAAACAAAAAATCCTGCTTCCGTAGTTGAAATTGGTTCAACATGCCTTTAAGCGCGAATCAGGCTTAGGATAATGCCCGCCGTTTCCTCCACCGCTTTGTTGGATACGTCGATCACTTTGCATCCGACGCGGGACATGACCGTCCTTGCATGATCGAGCTCCTTGTGGATTCGCTCGAACTGGGCGTAGAGGGCGTTGTCGGCGAGACCCAGGCTTTTGAGACGCTCGCGGCGGATCATATTCAGCTTGTCCGGATCAATGACGAGTCCGATTACTTTCTGGGGTGAAACCGTGTACAGCTGTTCGGGAGGCTGAAGCTCCGGCACGAGGGGAACGTTCGCTACCTTTAACCCCCGATGCGCCAAATACATCGACAGCGGCGTCTTGGACGTGCGGGATACGCCTACCAGCACGATATCGGCCAGCAGTACGCCGGTCGCATCGCGTCCGTCGTCGTATTTGACCGCAAACTCCACGGCCTCGACCTTTTTGAAATAATCCTCGTCGAGCTGATGAATAAGTCCGGGCTGATGCCGCGGCTCCTGATCGAATGCTTTCTCCAGCGTCGAGATAATCGGACCGAGCAGGTCGATGGAGATCACTTTGCGCTTGCGCGCCTGGGCGATCAAATAATCGCGCAGCTCCGGAACGACCAGGGTGAACACGACGATTCCGTGCGCCTTGGCCGCTTCGGCCACGACAAAATCGACGCCCTCCCTGCCGTTCACATAAGGCGCCCTGCGAATTTCCACATGGTTCGGATGAAACTGGATAGCCGCCGCCTTGAGCACAGACTCGGCCGTCTCGCCGGCGGAATCGGAGACGACATAGACGATAGGTTTCGGATGATTGCGATTCATGGCTTCACCGCCCATGGATGAGATCGTTAAAAAATCCCGACTCCCGGGACGCTTAGCCTCGGTGACGGGTTCGAGAAATAATACCAGATTCGGAAGAGGAAAGCAAGCAGCTCCGTTAGAGCCCGTATTTATCCATCTGGTCGATAAAATTGCGCGATTTCCATTTCACATCGATATGCTCGTCCAGAAATTTGCGGATGAACAGCTTAAGCTGGCTTTTCGTCCCGGCTTTGACATCCGTTCTGCCGAGCCGCCGGATATCCATGTTCAAAAACAGCCGCAGCAGCTTGAGCATACCTTCCGTTACGGCAAGGGCACCGGGGTCGTTATGCCGGCAGCGTGGGCATAACGTTCCTCCCATCGGGATGCTTAGCGACATAGCGCCGTCGGTGGAGCCGCAGGAGACGCATTTGCCAAGCTCCGGCATGTAGCCTGCGATCGCCAATATTTTTAATTCGTAGATGTGCACGACGATTTGCGGATCTTTGTCTTCGTCGATCGCGTCCAGCGCCGCTTTCAGTTGGTCGAACAAGGGGGCGTTGCGCTCGTTTTCCCCCATCGTCCGTTCCGTCAGCTCCATCAGATAAGAAGCGTAAGCCGCCTTATGGATGTCTTCCCGGAGTCCCTGATAAGCGTTCCCGATCTCCCCGCTGTTCAGCGTACCCATCTGTCCTGCTTTGTAAATGACGAATTCGCCGTATGTAAAGGGCTGTGCGATGGCCGTATGGCGGCTTTTCAGCTTTTTGGCGCCACGCGCCATCACACTAAGCTTCCCTGCCTCTTTCGAGAAAATCGATAAAATTTTGTTGCCTTCCCCGTAATCGACGCTGCGAATTACGATGCCCTCGACCCGAACCAGCACAACCATTCCCTCTTCCCATGAGAGATCGAACTTGCTCTTTCCTCTATCGCTCGTCCCGGTTAATTCAACTCGTCAGCGTCGTCCGAAACGATATCTTCCTCCTCCTCGGGGCGGACAGATGTCTGATAATCAAACTCCTTATACAGCAGATACGACTCAACGTCTCCGGTCATCGTAAAATACTTCCACGAAAAGTCACGCATGCGGCCCATCCTTTCACAGAGGAAATATTCTGCTTGTTCTGTCATAGGATGAGCGGTCAGCGTATCGAGTATCCAATGTAAAAATAGCCTATTGCCTCAGTCGTGACGGAAGCCCAAATCTTTAAGCACATGCTCGCGGTTGCGCCAGTCTTTTTTGACCTTTACCCACATCTCCAGAAAAATTTTGGAGCCGAGCAGCGCTTCGATATCCCGTCTCGCCTGCTTGCCGATTTCTTTCAGCAGCGCCCCTTGCTTGCCGATCACGATCCCTTTCTGCGAATCGCGCTCCACATAGATCACCGCGCCGATCGTCACGATCCCGTTGTCTTCCACCTTCATATTTTCGATGGCGACCGCGATCGAGTGCGGGATTTCTTCCCGCGTCAGGTGAAGAATTTTCTCGCGAATCAGCTCGGCGCAGATGAACTGCTCGGGGTAATCCGTCACTTGATCGGAAGGATAATACTGCGGTCCGGGTTGCAAATATTTGCCGATCTGCTCCAGCAGCGTGTTCACATTGTTGCCTTGCAGCGCGGAGATCGGGACGATCTCGGCAAACGGATATAGATCCTTGTAAGCGGTAATGATCGGAAGCAGCGCTTCCGGATGAACTTGATCGATTTTGTTCAGCACCAGGAATACCGGAGTCTGCACGTTTTTGAGCCGTTCGATAATGAACCGGTCGCCGCCTCCGAGACCGTCTACGACGTCGACAAGGAATAATACGGCATCGACCTCGTCAAGCGTATTTTCCGCTACCTTCATCATATAGCTGCCAAGTTTGGACTTCGGTTTGTGAATGCCCGGCGTATCGAGGAAGACGATTTGCATCCCTTCCGTCGTGTATACGCCCTGAATCTTATTTCTCGTCGTCTGGGCTTTGTCGGACATGATGGCGATTTTTTGGCCGATCACCTGATTCAGCAAGGTCGACTTGCCGACGTTCGGCCGGCCGATAATGGCAACAAAGCCCGATTTATGTTGGTCCTTCATAGTTTCCTCCAGTTGGTTGGGGGCAATCCCCTGTTTCTTTATAGTTTCCCCTTTATAAATATCTGCCTCTATGGATTATCCAACCCCCTCTTTCCCCCTTCGACAAGGGGGAGGACCAGGGCGCTCGCGCCCCTGGACCCAGCCAAGTTTTCGAGAGAGATAAGATGAGTGAACTACCGCAGCTTCGAGTTTGGACCGCTTTCGCATCCCTAGCCTTCGCCTGCCGGCAACGGCTAGGGATGCACGCTTTCAGTCGTGGTTCTTGAGGTCAGAAAAGAAGTGAAAAAACCTAAGCGTTGAAAATGACGGGCATCTTGTTCCTTATGTTAACCTATTTACGGTCATGCGAATACCTTTTGCTCTCTATCTAAATGGAGCACTCCTCGCTGTTAACTTATTAACCTCATTTTTCCAACAAATCGTTAGGGCCAAAGGCCCCCGGGAGCAGCCCGGAAACGGTCATCCGGGCGATGTCGCCCTTCAGGTTGGCCATAATAACCGGCATGTCCGGAGCGCACAGCTCCAGCAGTACTTGGCGGCAAACGCCGCAAGGCGAGATCGGCCCTTCCGTATCGCCGGCAACCGCAATCGCAGCGAACGTACCGGGCTGGTGACCGTCGGCGATCGCCCGGAAGAGCGCTGTCCGCTCCGCGCAATTCGTGGGGCCGTAAGCCGCATTTTCCACATTACAGCCGTAATGAATGCCACCTTGTCCGTCCAGCAAAGCGCTGCCGACGCGAAAAGCGGAATAGGGCGCATAGGCGCGCTCGCGGGCGGCCAGCGCATGGCGGATAAGCTGCTGCTCGTCGATCCCGTTGCTGCTCATAGGCGGCTCCCTTCTTCGTCACATATAATTGATCAAGTAAAAGGCAAGGGCGGTCATGACTGACCCGATGAGGGCTCCGGCCGCCAATTGCGGCAGCTGCCGGCTCCGCTTGTCGTACAGGACGAACATAAGCTGGATCGACAAGCTGTAGCCCAGCAAGGCGACTAAAGTATTTGCCGTCAATAAAGCGATCCATGTGGCGATCGCAAACGATACCGCGGTCAACAAGCTCGGCCGGAGCGGAATCCGCTGGTTGGAAAACCGCGTCTGGGCGACGATGACCGTCATCGCAACCAATGCGACCAGCGTCCAGATCAGTCCCGGCGTAAGGCCGCTCTTAGCGGTGCCAGCCTCCCGGATCAATCTCTCGATCGGTTCGTAGAATACGACCATACCGACTATAGCGGCAAAAACCGCCGATACGAGAACGGCGGCCGCAGCTACGTCTTTAGCGATTTTCGCCAGCGGATGGCGGTCCGGCATCGCCAGATCGACCGCCTTCTCCACTGCGGTATTGATAAGCTCGCAGACGATCACGAGCGTAACCGACAACAACACGAATAAGATTTCCGTCTTCGGAAGCTTGAATACGATCGCCAGAATGAGCGTTAGTATCGCCGCCGAAAAATGAAACTGCATGTTCTGCTGGGAAGCTAAGGCGTACCTCAGCCCTTCATAAGCGTACCGGAAGCTCCTGCGGAACTTCTTGACGTCTCTCATCTATGCAGCCCGGCTTTTTGCA
The DNA here is from genome assembly GCF_058135425.1 of Paenibacillus sp. MAH-35. Classification (NCBI taxonomy): domain Bacteria; kingdom Bacillati; phylum Bacillota; class Bacilli; order Caryophanales; family Paenibacillaceae; genus Paenibacillus; species Paenibacillus sp. MAH-35. The sequence continues at coordinate 22,221 of NZ_JBYUPU010000006.1, read as the reverse complement.
AAACCGCCTCCTGCTTGCCGAACATCGCGCGCTCCGATTCCTCGTCCTCATGATCGTAGCCGACCAGGTGCAGGAAACCGTGTACGAACAGGAAACCGAGCTCGCGCTCGAGCGAATGTCCGTACTCTTCGGCCTGCGCGATCGCCCTCTGGACGGAGATCACGATGTCGCCGATCGGATCGGGGTAGGACTCGTCTTCCAGAACGCCCCCGATCTCATCGCCGGCCGGGTCGGCTTCCTCCTCGTCATCCGTCCCGTATACGATGCCCGGTTCGTCTTCGGTGCTCTCCAGCATCGAAAACGATAACACATCGGTCGCTTTATCGATATTGCGGTACTCCCGGTTCAATTGCCGGATCGTCTCGTCGTCGACGAAGCTTACGACCACTTCGCCGTCCTCGATCCCTTCCGCTTCGGCGGCAATTTTCAGCAGTTCCTCCAGCCGGGCGATGAGCGGCTCACCGATCTGTATCGCATCCTGCTCGCTGTTCCAGTTTAAGCTTAAACTCATCCGTCACCGTCTCCTTACGCTTGTTTCGCTTCCTTGGCATCTGTGCTTGCCGCCGGGGTGTCCGCCGGATATTCGATCCGGGAGTGAAAGATGCCCAGCAGCGTTTCGTTCAACGTCTTCGCGATCGTCTCCAAATCTTTGAGCGTCAAGTCGCACTCGTTGAATTGGCCGTCGTCCAGACGTTCCTTTATAATTTTACGCACCATCGTATCGATCTGTTCGATCGAAGGATTGCGCAACGACCGTACGGCCGCTTCCACGCCGTCGGCGATGCCGATGATCGCCGCTTCCTTCGACTGCGCCTTCGGACCCGGGTAGCGGTATTCCTCCTCGGGAATCGGCTCTTCGCCTTCCTGCTGCAGCTTCTTGGCCTTGAAGTAAAAAAACTTCAGCAGCGTCGTTCCGTGATGCTGCTCGGCAATATCGCGGATCGGCTTCGGCATGTTATGCTCCTTCAGCATCTCGACTCCGTCGCGGGCGTGAGCGACGATGATCGATTTGCTCAAGGAAGGCTCGATAGAATCGTGAGGGTTTTCAATGTTCGTCTGGTTTTCGATAAAATAGCTGGGTCTTTTCGTTTTGCCTATATCATGGTAATACGAGCCTACCCGGCAAAGCAAACCGTTCGCTCCGACCGACTCGGCCGCCGCCTCCGACAGATTGCCGACCATTACGCTGTGGTGGTACGTGCCCGGCGTCTCCGTCAGCAGCTTGCGCAGCAGCGGATGATTCGGGTTCGACAGCTCGACGAGCTTCAGCGGCGACAAGATGCTGAACGCCACCTCGAAGAACGGCATCAGACCGATGACAAGCACCGCCGTCAGCAGCCCGGACGAAACGGAGAAAGCAAAGGCCAGTATAATCTCGGTGCGCGAATAAATATTGTCGAGAAAAATAAGAGCCACGATCGTGATCGATCCGAACAGCGACACCATAATGCCTGCCTTGAGTATCGACGCCCGCTGGTGCGCCCGCTGGATCGCGAAAATCGAAGTCAGACATACGACCAGCGCCGGCAGCCCGTATCGGAAATCGAACAGCGATACGCTTCCCTGGTTGTATATAATGCTCGCCAGGATAGCGAAAATGACCGATGAAATCAAAGCGATCGGCATCCCGATCAAAATCGTGATCAGCATGGCGCCCAAAGCGACCGGCGCCAAATAACCGATATTCGAATATTCGAGGTTTTGCCCGAGCGCGACAATCTTCATCCCGGCTACGTTCAAGACATAAATAAGGACGAGCATCAGCAGCTGGACGTTGCCTGTCCGAATCGGCTGTTCGCTTTGGCGGATAAACATGAACAAGGACAGCACGAGCAGCCCGCTCAGCACAATCAGCCCCAGCTGAGGCAAATAGCTGACCTTTTCCTTAAGCAGATCCATCGCTTTCAGCCGTTCGTACGTTTCCTCCGTCACCAGCTCGCCTTTGTGAATCAGCACGTCGCCCTTGTTGATGTAGACCGGCTTCGTATTTTCCCGCGCCTTCGCCCGCTCCTCTTCGGTCCCCTTCTGGTTGGCGAATTTGTTCGGAGTGATGACGAATCTGGCGATTTCCTGAACCATCTCGCGGGTCGTATTTTTGGTAAGCGTAGACGTGTTAACCAGTTCCGCGACCCGGGCGCGCGCCGTCTGCGCGTTGAGCAGCTGGTCGCTCATCAGTCTGCCGACTACGTCGATCGCTACCGGCTCCATCGCGTCGAGATCTTCCTTGGACAACCTCGGCAGCTTGAAGTACACTTCCTCGGGAATCCGGTACTGCTGGTCGCGCAGCGCGGCCTTCACTTCGTTAAGCAGCGGTTCGTTGGCCGGGTCGCTGGACTTGATCGAGCCGTACAGCATCTCGGCATGGTCGTTGTACATCGTCGGAAACACCGAACGGAACACATTAACCTTGTCTGCCGCCGCCAACTGATCGTCGGCGTTGATTTGCCGCAGCTTGGCGATGATCGCCTCGACCAGCTGTTCGTTTTTCATCGACAAAATGGAATAGACGGGCTGCACCCGTCTTGCTGCTTCTTCCTTGACCTTTTCGGTTTCGATTGCGTTCTGGTACTGTTCCGTGGCGTAGATCGTCTTCTCGCTGACTGCTCCAAGCTGGACATTAAACGTCTGCGGGATCACTCTCGAATCAACCGCTATGTAAAACAACAATCCCAGCAATACGAACAGCAGAAGACGGATCCCGAAGCTGGTCTTCCAGCCGCCAGGCCGGATCGATGGTTGTCCGTCGTTGGAATTCCGCTGGTTTTGAACCACTCTCGTTCAGTCCTTTCTTTATGGTCAGGACTAAAATCAGGGTCAGCCCTTTATGTTCATATCTTCCTGCTGATACGCGACGATAATTTTCTGTACGAGCGAATGGCGGACTACGTCCTGGTCGGCGAAATAGACGATTCCGATCTCCTCGATCGACTTCAGGATACGTTCCGCCTCGACAAGGCCGGAATTTTTGCCTCTCGGCAAATCGATCTGCGTCTTGTCGCCGGTGATCACCATTTTAGAACCGAATCCGAGGCGGGTCAAAAACATCTTCATCTGCTCCGGCGTCGTGTTCTGCGCCTCATCCAAAATGATGAATGAATCGTCCAGAGTTCTCCCGCGCATATAGGCGAGCGGCGCGATCTCGATCAGCCCGCGCTCCAGCGACTTGGCCACCTGCTCGGGTCCTAGCACGTCGTTAAGTGCATCATACAACGGTCGCAAATAGGGGTCAACCTTTTCCTGGAGGTCTCCAGGCAAAAAGCCGAGGCTCTCTCCCGCTTCCACCGCCGGGCGGGTCAGCACGATACGCTTGACCTGAGCTTCCTTCAGCGCGACGACGGCGAGCACGACGGCCAAATACGTCTTGCCCGTACCCGCAGGTCCGATGCCGAACACGATGTCCCGCTTGCGGATCGTCGAGACATAGTGGCGCTGGCCGATCGTCTTGACCCGGATCGGCTTGCCGCGGTAGGTCGAAGCGATTTCCCCTTTGAACAGATCGAGCAGCTGGTCGGCCTTCAACTCTTTGGCGAGCTCGATTGCGTACAGAATGTCCCTCTCGGTAAGCGGATAATTGTTGCGGATTAATTGAAGCAGCACGTCGAACAGCTGCTCCAGCCACTTCAGTTCGGCTGGCGCCCCCTGGATGACGAGCTCCGCTTCGCGAGTATTGATTTTCGCTTCCGTTTCACGTTCGATCAGCTGGATGAACTTGTCCTGCGGTCCCAGCAATGCAAGCCCTTCCGCTGCATTTTTGAGTGTGATTTTCAAATGTGTCGCTTGATTCAAAAAAGCCTCAGTCCCTTTGTCGTCGTAGTCGAATGCGGGTTCCTCTGCGCCGCTGCCGCCGGCCGGTCATGGAACGATCGGCTGCTCGACGGTGATCGGCTGTTCGATCTCGAAAAGCACTTTCATATAAACTTTACCATTGTCCGACTTTTCATGCAAAATAATCTTTTCGCTCTTGTATACGGCGCCTTCTCCGGCCGCTGATACAACCTCGGTCCGAGCCCGCTCGAGCGCGATCGCTTTCGCCTCCTCGGGCTCCAGCTGAACTTCCTCGACGTGCGATTCCAGCAGCGTCTCCTTCAGCCAGCCGAACGGCAGCTTCCAATTGCGCCATTGCACCGTCCGACGGTCCGGTATCGATTCGAACTGGGCGAACGGCAAATCGCCGTAACCGCTCACCTGCAGCGCCCTGCTGCCGATCACCAGATAGGAGCGCGTCTTCGTCTCCCCGGTATATACTTTGCGGGTCAGCACCAGAGGGATTTCTACGGACGCCTCGGTCCAGACGATCCCTCGAACCGTCCCTTGGGCGACGACGGTTTGCTGATTGGACTCGTCTCCGATAATGCCCGAGATCAGAATATCGCCCTTGCTTACGTTTGTGTTGGGCTTCACCAACGGCTTTCCTTTTTCGGCCAATATTTGAGTGACCAGCGCGTTTTTGGACGCAACGAGATGGCGCGGACTCATCAGCTCGCGCGGATCGGGACGCGACGATTCCACCACCTTGATCCGAATATGCGTCCCCTGCACCTCCACGCCTACCCAAGCGGTGCCGGGCAGCCGGTTTTGCAGCCTGTGGGACAGCATGTCCGGGTCTTCGAGCCGGAACTTCCATTGAAACCGGTATATGCCGTGCTCTTTCGCCGCCTGGACGATCTCAGCCCTGCTCAGCTTCTCGTTGCCTTCCACCTCCACTTGCCAGACAAGCATGGACAGCGTGTAGATCGCGAGGAAAAAGCAGACAATGCCGACAAGAAACATTTTTCGCCGCCCGAGCTTGTCCAGCACGAAAGGAAACCCGTGCCGGCCTTTCACGTGCAGCTTCATGCCCGATTCCTTCAAAATCGGGCGAAGCCTGAAAAAATCGCGGATGACGATATACAGCTCCGCCGTCTCCTGATCCGTGTAACGGATATCCCAGATAGCGAACCGGCTGTCGATCAGCGTGTTCAGCACTTTCTCCATCCGGGGACCCCGCAGCTCGACACATACATATCCCCGCACCCGGTTGAATAACGTAGTTTTCACGTTCTGCTCCTCCTTCACAACGGCTTGTACACGATACGCCCGCAAGGGGCTATTCCGAATACCGGATGTCGGTGATGACCCCTTCTATGAACACTTCTTCCGGTAAGATCGCTCTGATCACCAGCTGCTTGCCGCGTATTTCCAGTTGCCCCTGGGTCAAGCCAAGCTTAAGCACTTCGCTGGAAAAATGGAGAACGCCACGATGGTTCTCGATATACAGCTGTCGGTTGCCGATCATCGTGAATCGGGGAATATCCAGCACGACGTCCTGAGGGAGGTCGAGCAGTTTGGCTGTTAGTTTGCTCAGTCGCCGGTTCCATGGCAGCATGTCGCGCGGTCCTCCTTGCCTTATAACCGTAGCTTCTACCACCATATGCGGGAAAAGGGCAAAAAAGACCGTTTGACGGCCCCTGCCGTCACTTTGCCGCAATAAAAAGCACTTCTCCATGTCTTCGGTCGTCGTATAGGCAAATTTCCACCTACAGTTGATCGATACAATGAGAAGTGCTTTTGTTTTATGGTTTTTGAGTGCATGCCTGCCCGCTTCCATACAGCCCGTGAATTAATCGGAAGTTTACCTTCCGCTATCTGTTGTTCGCAGCAGGAAATTGACTTTTAGCGGAACATTTTGTTCCGTTATTTTCAGCGTAATCGTCTTTACCCCTTTAATAGTCCAAAATAAAGGAAACCAACCTTCCGCTATAGCGTGAAAGTAATGTATGATGCAGGAATTACGGAAGTCATGCTTCCGCTAGGTGATGGCTGCGAAATTCAAAAAAAAGCCTCACCGCGACAGTAAAGCCGCGATGAAGCTCTTCCTGCAAGCCGAATCATTTCGGCTTGAAGCGTATAATCCGATCGTCGCTTGCAGCCGGCGTTCCGCGTCCGTCCCGGTTGTTGGTCAGCAGGTACAGCGACCCGTCCGGCCCTTCGGTCACGTTCCGGATTCTCCCGAACTGCCCCTTCCACAGCGACTCTTGCCCGGTGACGCGAACCGGGTCCGCGCCTTCGAGCGTCAGCTTCAGCACTTGCTCGCCCCGCAGCCCGGCGACCAGCAGCCGGCCCTTCCACGGTCCGTTGGCAATAAAGGTCATTCCGGACGGGGCCCAGGTCACGGACGCCCCAGAATGGAGCAGAGGCGTTCTCAGGACGGTTCCTGCCGGCAGCGGCTGCTTCGCCTCCTTCGCATCACCCTCGATAAGCGGCCAGCCGTAGTTGGCGCCCTTCTCGATGATGTTGATCTCGTCCTTGGACGTCTGCCCGTGCTCCGAGCTGAACAGCCGCCTGCTCCCCGGCTGCCATGCCAATCCTTGCGGATTGCGATGGCCATAGCTGTACACCGGCGATTTCGGATCGGGATTGTCCGCCGGAATCGTGCCGTCGGAGCGGATGCGGAGTATTTTGCCTGCCAGACTGCCCGGAGTCTGCGACAACTCCCGCTCCTCGGCGTCTCCGGTCGTCACGTACAGCAGCCCGTCCGGTCCGAAACGGATTCGCCCGCCGTCATGGTTGCGCTGCCCGGGAATGTCGGCGAGCAGGACGCGGTCGAGCTTCGCCTTGTTCCCTTCCAGCACGAGACGGAGCACCCGGTTTTTGATTCCGTTCATTTCGTAAGAATGGTAGGTGTATATGTAACCGTTTGCGGCAAAGTCCGGGTCCAGCGTCAGGCCGAGCAGTCCGCTTTCGCCTGTGCTGACGAACGGCTGCCCGCTAAAGGCGAATACCGGTTCCGCAAGAAGCTTGCCGTCCTCGATAACCCGGATCGTCCCCGGCCGCTCGGTGAAGAACATCCGGCCGTCCGGGGCAAAAGCGAGATCCCACGGCACATTCAGCTTGTCGGCGACGATTTCCGGCTCTCCGTAAGGAACTGCCTCCGCAGCGCCCCGGTGGCCGGAGCCGTCCTGTCCGGCTTGAACCGGATTCCCTGCATCGCGGTTCGTGCCGGCCTCTTCCCGCTGACAGCCGGTGAAAAAAAGCAGCACCGCCACCGCCGCGATGCTGCTACGAATCCATCCGTATCGTTTCATCTTTATTTGGTTTCCTCCCTTTAGCGGTTTTTCGCGCCGAACGGTTTCTTGGCACGCGGAGGTCCTAAAATTTCCGCCCACATCATGCCCCGCATCGCCTCACTCGGGGACAGCTCCGGCTCTATCCCCTCACCGGGAGCGGCGGACGGCCCCCGTCCCGTTCCGGATACCGGAGAATCTCCCATTCCGGACGCTGCGACGGAGAGCGGGGCCGTCAAGTCGGTACGTCCGTCTGCCCGCTCCGCCGGACGCGCCTGCGGGCGTTCGGCCGGAGCGGATGTCTCCGGCTGCGGGTAGGACGGCGCCGGCCAGCGGCGGTCCGTGCGGCTCGAGTCTCCTCCGAACGAAGGCATCATCGGGTTGGACTTGGGCCGTCTGCGGCCGTTCTGCCCGTTCCCGCCCTCTTTGCGAAGCCTGGCCAGAAACGTCAGCGCAATACCTGCGACGAAGATTACCAGTCCCAAATTGGCGGATATGAACTCCAGCAGCCGTTCCATCACACGTGATCCTTATCGTTTTTGTCCGGCTGTCCCATCTTGCCGAACGAAGATCGCATCTGCGTATCCGACTCGATATTGCGCAAGTTCATGTAGTCCATCACGCCCATCTTGCCTTCCCGGAGCGCTTCGGACATCGCCAGCGGCACCTGCGACTCGGATTCGACCACGCGGGCGCGCATCTCTACGACGCGTGCTTTCATCTCCTGCTCCTGGGCGACGGCCATAGCGCGGCGCTCCTCGGCTTTCGCCTGGGCGATCCGCTTATCCGCTTCCGCCTGCTCGGTCTGAAGATGCGCGCCGATGTTTTTACCGATATCCACATCCGCAATATCGATCGACAAGATTTGGAAGGCAGTACCGGCGTCGAGTCCTTTGCCGAGAACGGTACGGGAGATCATGTCCGGGTTTTCCAGCACCTGCTTGTGCGTATCGCTCGAACCGACGGATGTAACGATGCCTTCGCCGATCCGGGCGATGACCGTTTCTTCGCCGGCGCCGCCCACGAGCCGGTCGATGTCGGCACGCACCGTTACCCGCGCCCGCACTTTGACCTCGATCCCGTCCTTCGCTACCGCAGATACCATCGGGGTTTCGATTACTTTCGGGTTAACGCTCATCTGTACCGCCTGCAGCACATCCCGGCCGGCCAGGTCGATCGCGGCCGCCCGTTCGAACGACAGCGGAATTTGTGCCCGCTGGGCGGCGATCAGCGCGTTAACTACGCGGTCTACGTTACCTCCAGCCAAGTAGTGGCTCTCCAACTGGTTATTCGAAATCGGCAATCCCGCCTTATGAGCCTTGATCAGCGGGTTGACGATCCGGCTCGGGATAACCCGGCGGAGACGCATCGCCACCAGGGTAAATATCCCGATACGAACGCCGGACGCCAGCGCCGAAATCCACAGCATGACCGGGAAAAAGCTGAAAAATACGGACAGTACGATAATCGATAGGGCAACGATAAGCAAAATGAAAATGTAAGACGGCTCCATGTATCGGACTACCTCCCTGATAATAGTTGGACGTGCCAGATTAGCACGCTGTTACATTTGCTGGACGGTTACGACGCCGCCTTCAACCTTGACTACCTTGACCGGACGGTTCGCTTCGATAAACTCGCCTGCCGTGACGACGTCAATTCTCTCATTAAAAAATTCCGCCGTACCAGCCGGGCGAAGCGGGGTCAGCGACGTGCCGACCGCCCCGAACAGATGGTCTTTCGAGGTGTGCGAGACGTAGCCCTGCTCTGTCTTCATCTCGTCGCGCAAAATGAACTTGTTCCAGATGCCGTACCGCTTGAATATTTTCACCACGATGAAAATCACGATCGCGGAGAGCGCGGAAGCGATGCCGAGAGACAGCAGGGCGTTGCCGGTATCGAAGGCCGCCAGCACGACACCGCTGATGATCGATAGGATGCCCAATATACCGAGAATGCCAAAGCTGGGAACAAAGATTTCGATAAGAAGCAGCAAGACGCCCGCGATGAACAGCACGATATCTTCCCCTCCCGCAAATCCGGCCACATAGTGACCGAAAAAATAAAGCCCGAATCCGCTGATGCCGAGTATCCCCGGAATGCCGAAGCCCGGAATCAGCAGCTCGATCACCACACCGGCAATGCCGACGATCAGAAGCACGGTCATCACGACCGGATGAACGAGAATCCGCGCCAGCTTCTCGGCGAAGCTCGGCTCGAACGTTATGACCGTAGCGCCCGTCAGCCCTTTACTCGCAATCGCTTCCTCCACGGACGATACGATTTGATCCGCATACCCGACTTTGAGCGCTTCGTCCGCAGTCAACGATACGATCTCGCCTTTGCCGACCGTCCGGCCGATTTGCGGCATTTCGGTGATCCCGTTTTTGTCGACCATGCCTTCGGCGATCTCCGGATTGCGCCCTCTCAGCTCGGCCGCCGCCCGCATCTCGCTGGACCAGTGCGATACGATCTTGGCGCTCTCGATCTCGTTGCCTCCAAGATCTACGACAGCGGCTGAGCCGATCGTGCTGCCGGGACTCATCAGGATGCTGCCGTCGTTCAAGGCGATATAGCTGCCGGCGGATACGGCACGGCCGTGTACGAACGCGGTAGTCGGAACCGGGCTTTCCCGGATCAGCATGCCGATTTGCTCGGCCGAATCGAGGCGTCCTCCAAGCGTGTCGATATCGAGCACGATCAACTCGGCGCGAGCCTCCCGGGCATCCTCGAACGCCCGCTCCAGGAAGCTGTACAAGCCGCTTTCAACCGTCTGCTGAACAGGTACGACATACACGAGCTTCCCCGGCGATACTTCGTCCGCTTGAGCCGCCTGGGCGGTCTTGCTGGCGAGCTGTACCCCTACCCCAAGCATCACCGCACCGGCCAGGACGACGGCGAGCAGCACATACGTCAACAACTTCAACCGAGGTCCATGAACAACATTTCTCATAGCTCCTCCTTCATGACGGACCTCAACCGGGGGGAACCGGAGCGCCGCCATCCATCCTATTTCCTCTTTAAGAGGTTGTTCATAAAGTCCACTTTTGATCACGAAGCAGATCAGGAAGCCTGCTCGACATCGAATATGGAATTCAGCCGGAACTTCCGGTGCTCACGTAGTGCCCACTACGCTCCGCTCCTCATTTCCCAGCTTCATCCAATCTTCTCGGTGCTGAAAACTGGACTTTTTGAACACGCACTTTAAGTATGTTCTACGTAAGCGGAGAAAGAATGTTTCAATAAATGTTCATAATGATCCAGACGATCTTGCACCCAACAAAAAAACACCCCGCATGGAGTGTTGTTTTTGTCGGTAGTACGGTGTCGGAACATATCGGCCTTCACTGAGAAAGAAGCTGCTGAACGATCTGGTTAACGAGTCGGCCGTCGGCACGACCCTTCACCTTAGGCATCAGCGCGCTCATCAATTTGCCTAATTCCGCTTTGGAAGAGACTCCAGTTTCCTGGATCGTCTGCGATACGACAGTTTTAATCTCTTCCTCGGTTAATTGCTCCGGCATATATACGGCAATGACTTCAAGTTCTTTCTTCAAAGTCTCGGCGAGATCGTCCCGGCCCGCCTTTTCGAATTCCTGGAGGGAGTCTTTGCGTTGTTTGATCTCGCGATTCAGAATATCAAGTACTTCGTTGTCGTCCAACGTCTTCTTTTGATCTATCTCAACGTTTTTAATCGCCGATCGAATCATTCGGATGACGGATAGTGAGAACTTGTCCTGATTCTTCATGGCTCGCTTCATATCTTCGTTCAACTGTTCGCTTAAGCTCATGAGATCCTCCTAGAACTTTCTCTTACGAGCAGCCTCCGACTTCTTCTTGCGCTTAACGCTAGGCTTCTCATAGTGTTTGCGCTTTTTGACTTCCGCCAAGACACCGTCTTTCGCAATGGAACGCTTAAAGCGACGAAGTGCAGCATCTATGGTTTCATTTTTGCGAACTCGAGTTTCGGACACTAGTTTTCCCTCCCTCCGAACAGACCGTCCAAGACGAAAACACTGTTTATCAAACTACATTATAATTGAAACGGAAAGGGGGTGTCAACCTACCGCCCTGAACCCCTTCGGCAGCCGCCTCAAGCCTTGACGTTTAAGCCGCCAAGCTGCTCGCCGCCGAGCACGTGCACATGGATATGATACACGAGCTGACCGCTGTCGGGCCCGACATTGTTTACGAGCCGGTACCCCGATTCGGCGATGCCCAGATCGCCGGCTACCTGCTTGGCCGTAAGCAGCAGCTCGCCCAGGACGGCTGCGTCCTCCTCCTGCGCTTCGTTCATCGAAGCGATATGCTTCTTGGGGATGACGAGCACGTGGGCCGGCGCAAGCGGCTGTATGTCGTGAAAAGCGAGTACGCGGTCGTTCTCAAACACTTTGCGGGACGGGATTTCTCCCTTGACGATTTTACAAAAAATGCAGTCATCCATCTCCAACACTCCATTTTCACGTTAGAATAAACGGATAATCACTTGCGACAAATATTCCATCTCCAGCCGCTCGGTCATAAAATCGACGATCAGCTTCTGCTGGCGCTGCTTGAGCTCTTCGTCGTCAGGCGCTTTCTGGAGCTGCTCCTCGGAGGCGATCAGTTCATCGCGAAGCCAGACGAGCTCTTCCTGCTGCTCCTGCACCGTCTTCACCAGCTTCTCCAGCTCCTCCGTCTCCAGAACGAGCTCGGTTATATAGTTGTAACATCCGGCGAACGTATTCTCATTTTGGTAAAATTGCTCTTCCGGATATTTGGTGCGGATATATTGCTGCATCCCCAGACCGATAAAGTGCGCGGTTACTTCCGGTTTGCAGTTCATCTTCAAATAACGGAGAAATCCTTGCGGCGAGCTGCCCTCCGGATTGCTCATGTCGGCGTCTGCGCCGTACGACTGCTTGTAGATCCAAGCCAGAATTTTAAGCTCGGACCCGGTGTAGATGCGGTGGACGAGCAGCTCGTGCAGATCGTCCTTCAGCCCTTCGATCGATTCGATCGAATCGCAGTAATGGACAAGCTGGTTAAAGACCAGATTTTTATAGTTGAGCAGATCATGGAAATCTTTCTCATGTTCGACTCTGGACAGCAGACTATGCAAACTTTGCTTCAAAATGCTTACATTCGATGCCTCGGCAAAAACCGGATTGTTCACCATCATCTCGTCGTTCGCCATAAAATAATCAACCACGGCATGAATATCGTGGATGCCGGTATACGTAATCGTCGTCATTAAAGTGGAGACTCCCTCCTGGTAGGTTTCAATTGTCCTCTTCATGATACCAGAAAACGAAGGCTCGTGCAGGAAATGTTGCTCGGCGCCGGGCCCGGCGCGGCTTTGCCCGCTGTCCGTCCGGCAAACTCCGGCAAACGCGCGGGCAAGGAAGCCTTAAGGGGTTCGTTCCGGAACGTCTCCCGGCTCGATATGGACGTGAACTTCCATAATCTTATGTTTGGCTTTCAGTCTTTTCTCGATATGTTCGCTAATGCCATGGCTCTCGATCACATTCAGATTCGGATCGACCTCGACGATCACGTCCAGCAGCACCCAGCTGCCGTACACGCGGGCGCGAATATCTTTCGTATACGTCACTCCGGGCGTGCGGCCGATCGTCGCACGCAGTCCGTCCAGCTTGTCTTCCTCGAAGCCGTCCGTCAGCGCATGGGTGGAAGACTTGAAGATGTCCCACGCCGTCTTGCCGATGACGATGGAAACCGCCACTGCGGCAAGCGGATCGAGCCAGGGGAGGCCGAGCTGCGAGCCGAATATGCCGACCGCCGCTCCGATGCTGACGAAAGCGTCCGATCGGTTGTCGTGGGCCGCCGCATGCAGCGCCTGGCTGTCCAATTTCTCGGCAAGTTTGCGGTTGTACATATAGACGGCGTACATGGCGATCGCAGCGGCGATCGCGATCCAGCCGGCCTTCAGATCCGGTGCGGGCCGTTCGCCGGCGAACAGCGACTGCATCGCCCCCCACAGCACGTTCACCGCTACGCCGGCCATCACGACAGAAGCGATCAGCGCGGCGATCGTTTCCGCTTTGAAATGCCCGTACGGATGGTCGGTATCCGGCGGCTTTTGGGCGATCCTCAGCCCGATCAGGACGGCGACCGATACGAACACGTCGGACATATTGTTCATACCGTCCGCCGTTAACGCTTCCGATGCGAAATAAAACCCTGCGCCCACCTTGAAAACGGACAGCAGGATGTAAGCCGCGATGCTGACCCAGGCTCCTTTTTCCCCTTGCTTCAAATCTGCGTACCCGTCCATGCCTGCTCCCTCCGATTGCCAACCTGCCGAAAAAACATGAACCCATCGTACCAGACGACAATCGAGTGGGTCTAGAGAAACAGTTTTATACGGAAGCCGCTTTGATGAGAGGGGGAAACAATTTTCCCCCCGGCGAATAGTATTGCCGGAGGGCCACCCTTTAGCCCTATACGGGCTACCACCGTTCGGAGACGACTTTCGCCTGGGTGAAGAGCAGCAAATAATCGCGGCCTCCCGCCTTCGAGTCGGTCCCCGACATATGAAAGCCCCCGAACGGATGAACGCCGACGAGCGCTCCCGTGCATTTGCGGTTGAAATACAGGTTGCCGCAGTGCATCCGGTCCCGGGCGTATTCCAGATGCCCCCGGTCGTTCGAGAATACGGCGCCGGTTAATCCGTATTCCGTATTGTTGAATATGTCGACCGCGTGCTCGAACGATTCCGCCTTGCATACGGCAAGCACGGGACCGAATATTTCTTCGTGCATGATGCGCGCGTCCTCTGCGACGTCGGCGAAAACCGTAGGAGCGATATAGTATCCGTCTCCCTCCGCTTTGCATCCTCCCGCAGCGAGCCGCCCTTCCCCTTTGCCGATCTCGATATAGTCCAATATTTTATGATACGCCTTGCTGTCGATGACAGGACCGATGTCCGCATTATGCTCCGGCGGACCGACCCGGAGCGCTTCCGTCTTGGCTATGACCCGCTTCAGCACCTCGTCGTATACGTCCCGGTGCAGGATGGCGCGCGAGCCTGCGGAGCATTTCTGCCCCTGATAGCCGAATGCCGACTGCACGATCGCCGCCGCCGCTTCTTCCTGATCGGCCGAGCTGTCCACGACAACCGCGTCCTTGCCGCCCATCTCCGCGATGAACCGCTTGATCCACAGCTGGCCCGGATGGGTAACTCCCAGCCGCTTATGAATGCGCAAGCCGACATCGCGGGAGCCGGTGAAGGAGACGAACCGCGTAAGTGGATGATCGACCACATAATCGCCGATCTCCGATCCCGCTCCCGGCACGAAGTTCAGCACTCCGGCAGGCAGGCCCGTCTCCGCCAGCAGCCCGGCGAATTTGGCGGCGATGACCGGAGAGGTCGAGGCCGGCTTCAGCAGGACGGTATTCCCGGATACGATTGCCGCCGCGGTCATGCCCGCCATAATCGCCAGCGGGAAATTCCAGGGCGAGATGACGACGCCGACCCCTAGCGGGATGTAGGTCAGCCGGTTGTCCTCTCCGGCAACCGGAGTAAGCGGCTGGGGAGCCCCGAGCCGGATTGCTTCGCGCCCGTAAAATTCGAGAAAATCGATCGCCTCGGCAACGTCCGCGTCGGCTTCGCTCCAGTTTTTGCCGACTTCGTACACGAGCCAGGCCGCATACTCGAACTTGCGTCTGCGCATGAGAGCGGCCGCTTTGAATAGATAGCCGGCCCGGACGTCCGGAGCGACGAAGCGCCATGTGTCGAATGCGCGTTTCGCCGCGGCCATCGCCTTACCGGCGGCGGCAACGTCCGCCTGCGCCACGAGACCGATCGTCCGGCTTAACGAGCCCGGGTCGATGGAAGCGGCGACTCGTCCCGTGTATACGGACTCCCCGTCTATGACGAGCGGATAAGTCCGGCCCAATTGGCCCGCCGCGAGACGCAAAGCCTGCCGCATAGCGTCGGCATTCGCCGGGAGCGAGAAGTCGGTGAACGGCTCGTTCCGGAATTCGTTTCTGTTCATGTACACGAACCTCCTGACCGCGAATTCAAGATTTGAACATCGATTTCAAGACGAAGCGCACGTTCGCCGGACGCTCGGCCAGCCGCCGCATGAAATAGCCGTACCAGTCCCGGCCGAACGGGACGTACACGCGCATCTTGTAGCCCAGACCGGCAAGCTCCCGCTGGCGCTGGGGGCGGATGCCGTACAACATTTGAAATTCGAAACCGGAACGGGGCATGCCGCTCTCCTCAGCAAAACGGATGACGGAATCGATGATCCGGTCGTCATGTGTCGCGACAGCGGCATAATGGCCGTTTCGCAACTGTTTCTTGATCAGACGGATGAAGTTCCGGTCCACATCGGACTTATCCGGATATGCGACCTCGGCAGGCTCTTTGTAAGCGCCTTTCACCAATCTCACATTCGGCGCAAAATCGGCTAACCGATCCAAGTCCGCCTCGCTTTTGTACAAGTAGGCTTGAAGAACAAGCCCCACCGCCCCGCCGAATTCGTTATGAAGCGACTGAAACAGCTCGATCGCCGGTTCGTTATGGGCATAATCCTCCATATCGATCCGGACGAAGCTGCCGTACTCCGCCGCCCGGCCGACAATCCGCCTCATATGGCTCCGGCAATCGCCAGCCGAGAAGTCCAATCCGAGCTGGGTCAGCTTAACAGACAAATTGCAGCGTATTCCGGCCTTTTCGATCTCATCCAGCGTATGAAGGCACGCTTCCGCCGCTTCCGCCGCCGCCTCCTTCGTCTCCACGTACTCGCCCAAATGATCGAGCGTCCCTTCGATGCCGGCTTCGTTTAATCCGGAGACGGCCCGGATTGCCTCGGAGACCGTGACTCCGGCGACAAATCGGCTTGCCCCGAGCCGAAGCCCGAACCGTTTAGCCGTACGGTGGGCCAAACGGTTTCTGGATAAATACAGCAGCGTATTCCTCATCAATCGTTCCATGACGACTGACACCTCCGTGCCGGCGTTTCGCTCTCATGCGAAATCGGCCGCCTGCAATACTATATGCCCACCCTCGGTCGCAGCGTGACTCGGCAAACCCGGACGAACAGAAATAGGAGCCGCCCCGATTCAGGCGACTCCCGCAATTTGCATTCCACAACTGTCCGGGAGGCAATTCTCCCGGGTTATCCATTATACCACGGTTAGCTCTTTGGAAACGGAAGCATTCACCGATTCGCCTCCGTCGTCTGTTACGATTACAATATCTTCGATCCGCACACCGAATTTGCCGGGCAAATAAATGCCGGGTTCTATGCTGAACACCATGCCTGCTTCTACCGGCAGCCCGTTCCCCGTCTGCACGCTCGGCTCTTCATGCACGTCAATGCCCAACCCGTGACCGGTCCGGTGAATAAAATACGGGCCATAACCACCTTCCTCAATGACCGCGCGGACCGTACGGTCGATCTCGGACAGCGTCACTCCGGGACGAACCGCCCGCAGACCGGCCAAATGGGCTTCCTTCACGAGCTCGTACACATCCCTCTGCTCAGCTGAAGGCTCACCGCCCACGGCAAACGTCCGGGTCATATCGGAGCAGTAGCGGTCCAGCTTCCCTCCGGTGTCCACGATTACGAAGTCGCCTTCGCGCACAACGACCGTTCCCGGTGCGTGGTGCGGATTGGCGCCGTTCGCGCCGGACGCCACCGTCGGATTGAACGACAGCTCCCGAATCCCTTCGCGGCGCCACAGTTCCTGCAGCTCGTCCAGCAGCTTCTCCTCGCTGCTGCCGACACGAAGATAAGTCTGGAACGACTCCATAACGCGGTTGGCGACAGCTGCCGATTTGCGGATCAGCTCCAGCTCTCCGCGGTCTTTCACCATCCGGAGCCTGCCGGTCATCTCCGTCCCGCTGCGCCAGTTGACACGAGGCCGGTGGCTCATCAACCGGAGCAGATGGCCGCTGGGCCAGCTGTCATCGATGCCGACAACGCCCGCATGAGCAATCCCCCCGGCCAGCAGCGCGGATGCGTCTACGCCGTCCCGCCAAAACAGTGTCTCCATCCCAAGCGAACCGAGCTCGCCCCGGTGCAGATCGGGCGCAATCAGGAATGCGTCTTCCTTACGGCGGACGACCAACGCGGTCAGCCGCTCATGCGCTTCAATCCAGACACCGGTAAAATAAAACAGATTGGCGGCCGACGTCACGATCACCGCATCGGCTTGCACTTGCTCCAGCAGCTGCCGGAGCTTTCCTATTCTTCCGGGATAAGGCGACCCGTTCATCATCGCGATCATCGATCCTTTCTCAGGGAAATGACATTGCCGGCCTGTAACGCTCCGGTATCCGCTTCGCGGCCTGTACCCTTATCCTTATTCTTCGCATTCGGCGCCCTTTCCTTCCGCATGACGACCGGCAAAAAAACAGGGCCGCCTCCGCGCTTGCGGGAGAAGACCCCTGTATCTATCATTTTACGCCTTTTTCAATAGAAAGGAAGCAGCGACAAGGCGAGCAGTGCCGCAAGCGGCAGAACGACTCTGCGGAATCGTCCGCCCGGGTAGTACGGATTAAAATAAGGCGGGTAAAACCCTCCCGGAACATACGGAAAATATCCTCGCCGGTCGTTGGCCTCGTCGCCCGGCCTTACCGGAACGACCATATAAACGTATTCCTCGTCTACAAACTCGATAATCCCGTCCACAGTGCCCCCGTCCGCCACCTGAATCCGCACATACCGGTGCATATGCTCCCGGCATAACGCCTGTGCTTCGTGCTTATGCATCTTCCAGCACCTCCATACCAACCATGATATTCACCCATGGCCGGATGGTTCCGTTCAAGCGGCGGCAAAGCTTCGCTCAAGCTGTGCCGGAAAACAGCCCTTCCGGAAGCTTCGCTTCCCATTGGGACGGTGCTTCAAGGCCAAGCGCGTGAACGATAACGGCAGCCGTATCGGTAATCGTCAAGCTGTCCGGGACCGCAGATCCCGCACGGACGCCCGGCCCCGCACATGCCCAAAATATCGTTTGGTCCAGCGGGTGGCTGCTTCCGTGACTGTCCGGACGCTCTCCCCCGCCGCCGTGATCGGACAGCACGATGAACAACGTCTCTTCCGTCCATCCCCGGGCCGCCACCGCCTCGATCACCTTGCCGGTCCGGCCGTCGGTTTCCGCGATGGCCTGCATTTGTCCGGCCGTGCCGTATCCGTCTTTGTGACCGGCTATGTCTGGAGCATCGAACTGGATGAACATCAGGTCCAGGCCGGAACATTCGCGGATATGCGCAGCCGCCGCTTCGGCAAGCTCATCGTCGCCCAGACTTACGAACCGGACGCCGGCCGATTGTTCAATAATCCCGTTATTGATCGGCTTCCAGCATACATAAGAAGCCAGCTCGCCAGCCGGTCTCGCTTCCCTCACCGCTCGGAATACGGACGGATAAGGGGACTGCTCCGGATACGCGCGGCTTGCCGCGATTCCGTTGTCGAGTCCGTGCTTGAGAGGGCAGACTCCGTGCAGCATGGAACCCCAGCATTGCGCGCTAATGGTCGGCATAACCGCCTGCGCCTCGTAAGTACAAGCCCCTCTTGCGATCAGCCGGTCCAAATTCGGCGTCCTTGCTTCGCGCACAAAATTGCCCGCACCGTCCCATCCGATAACGATCACTCTTTTGGCAATCATGATCCATCCCCTCCCGTAATCTGATCCGCCTACGAACCGCCCCACAGCCCGATGGACACTACACCGGCCGTTATGACGACAGACATGGCGATACGTCTGCTTCCCTGCTGCTCCTTCAGAATGAATATGCCGAGTATCGTTCCGAACACGGTTCCCATCTCCCGGATCGGAGCGAGATGCGACAACGGAGCGAGCTTCACGGCCAGCAAAAACAGCAAGTACGAGCCCGGAGACAAAAAGGTGCCGGCAACAATTCTCCAGCGGTTCGCCCTCCACTCCGTCCGCAGCCTGCCTTTGCGCAAAGCAAGCGGCGTCAAAAGCCCGATATACGCAATGTTGCATAATTCGATCAGCGCGAGGGGGGATATGTATTCCAGCACCACTTTATCGGTGGACACATATCCGGTGATGCACAACCCGACCGCCGCCGCAGGCCATAGATGCCGCAGCCTGGTAACCGACAAGGAACCGCTTCCGATCGCAAACAGCCCGAACACGATACAGCCGATCCCGAGCCATCCGGCCAGCGTCAACGATTCGCCGAATATCGTCACTCCGGCAACCGGAACGAGCAGCGCTCCGATTCCGCGCATGAGCGGGTATACCTGGGACATATCCCCCTTGGAGTAAGCGAGCGGGAGCAGGAGAAAGTACCCGCACTGAAACAGCATGGACAGCACCATAAAAGCGTATCCGCGAAGCGGGATATGGGCTTCGCTTAGCTCCACGATGAAAAAAGGCAGCAGCAGCACGAACGACCCGATATGAATCGCCCACAAAAAAGCGCTTTTGTTAATACTCGATTTCGTAAATAAGTTCCAGACGGCATGCGTAAATCCCGAAGTCAGCACCAATCCGAGCGCAATGGAAATCCCCGTTCCCTCCTATCCCCATGTTGTCGCTCCCATCATAACGCCGTGAAATGGATATCGTCAATAGAAAACGCAATGTAATACAACAAATTAAACTCAAAAACATGTAATTAATCTGCAAATAAGCACAACATTGCAACAACAATAACAACAACATCATCACAACAGCCCATCAACACGACAGCATCAACAACAGCAAGTCCAACTGCTCCATTAAGCTCCCCATACATCCGAACCGCCTGCATACGGCTCCGGCCGCGCTCGTGTCTACAACGTCCGAAACTTATTATTACTAAAGGTCTAATTTCCCTCCAAAAATCCGTCCATATCGTGACAAAAAAACAAAAGCTGCAAAATGTCGCGGTTCTCGGGGAAAAACTCGCAAAAATAACGCCCGACCCAAGCCGAAAAAGGCTGAATTTCGACCGGAAAAGCCCAATTAGACTAATAGTCTAATCCCGGATAGACTGCCGGTCTAATATAAGTTACAATGGAGCTATACTGGTCTCAGAGGGTGATATCGTGAACATAATGCGCGCCTCCACTCTCAAGAAACGCGACTTGGTCATCGAAACGGCGCTTCGGCTGTTTATGGAAAAAGGTTACGAAAATGTAACCGTCGATGACATCATCGCAGCTACTCACACGTCAAAGGGCACGTTTTACCACTATTTCAACAATAAAGAAGATATTATCGCCGAAGTCGGCGAGCGGCAAAGAGCGGTGATCGCCACCTGGCTGCGCCGCTCCCCGGCGCAGGTGCAATCGCTGGAGAGCCACATTAACCGGCTGTTCCTCGATCTGGCGGCAGGCATTAGCGCCTCCCCCCGCCTGATGCGCAGCATGACCGCGCTCGCCCTGCAAAACGACAAAATCAACCGGAATCAACGGGAACAGACGGAGAAACTGTACGACGCGTTGCTGCGCTGGCTGCCCGATCCGGACAAGGCGGCTCTGCTGATCAGCGCTTACACCGGGATCGTAACGAAATGGTGTATGAGCGAAGGAGACGACCTGGAGCAGCTGATCCGCACCGAGTTCGCCCTGCTGTGGGCCGGGCTGCGGTCGGACGCCCGGGTGGAGCCTCTGTCCGTCGCTCCGAAACAAAAGGAGGATTCACCTATGAAAGTGGCAGTAATCGGAGGCGGACTGGCAGGTTTGACTGCCGCCGCTTATTTGTCCGAGGAATCCGGAATCGAAGGCGTACTGTTCGAGCGCAGCCCCCAGCTCGGCGGACGCGCGTTCACCTACGAGAAAGCGGGCTTCACGCTGAACTACGGGGCGCATGCGATCTACGGGATCGACCGGCACAAGCTGACGACCTTGGAGAAGGAGCTGGGCTTGTCGTTCAGCAGCAAGCAGGTCGATAAACGGAAGGTGATGTACGAGAAGCACGACCAGATTACGCCGGCTCCGCTCGATTTCGTCAACCTGATGAAAACCGAGCTGCTCAGCACGATGCAGAAAGTACGGTTCGTCGGCGAAATAACAGCGATTATCGCGAATATCCATCAGATGAAAAACTATCAGACGCTGGGCGACTTCCTCGCCGATTCCGACGCCGCTGAAGATGTCAAAGAGCTGTGGGAGCATCTCGTCTGCTCGAACTTTTTCATCACTCCGGAAGATGCGCGCAAAGTACCGGGACCGGTTATCGCCGACTATTACCAGAACCTGTTCCTCTCTTCCCGGCCGGTGAATTACGTGCTCGGCAGCTGGGCGGTCATTACGAATCAGCTGAAAGAGAAAATCGAAGCGTCCGGCCAGTGGGAAATCACCTTGCAGGAAGGGATCGACGGCATCCGGTACGAGGATAAGAAGTTCGTCCTCAAATCCAAAACGAGGGAGCTCGCGTTCGACCGGATCGTCTTCGCCATGCCGGTGCAGCAGGTGATCAAGCTGCTCAAAGGAACCGCCTGGGAGCCGTTCCTCTCCCCGTACGAGACGAATACCGCGACGGAAGTGATGGTGTACGACGTCGGTCTGAGCCGGGTGGTGGCACGGCCGTTCTCCTACATCAGCGACATGAACAACAAGCTGTTCATCAGCGACGTTTCCGCCACCGACCATACGCTCGTACCGGAAGGCGGCCAGCTTCTTCAGGGGATCGCCTATCTGAGCGACGAGTTCGAGAGCGACGAGCTCCGCAAGCAATATCTCGAGCAGCGCACCGTCCAGATGGAGCAGCTGTTCGACAAACATTACCCGGGCTGGCGCGAAGCGATCGCCGTGAAGCGCGTATCCAAAAAAGCGATGGTCGCCAGCGTAAAAAACATCGCCACGAATTCACTGCTGCCCAACCGGATCGAAAATGTGCCGTTTTATTTTTGCGGGGACGGCTGCGTAGGCAAAGGAGAACTGGCGGAACGCGCTTTCGGAAGTGCGCGCAACGTGGCGAAGGCGATTCTGAAGGAAATTCCCCAGCCTGCGGCACTTGTGTAGATCGAGGCTTAAGTAGGTTCAGGGACTGTCTCCACAATTTTTCCGTTTTTTTGCGCTCAACCTAAAGAACCGATTTTTCTCAATAAAAAGGACCTCATCCTCCACTTTACCGTGGAAGCCGAGGTCCTTTCGTTTCGTAATCGGGACGCTCCTGTGTCAGGCCGAGCACGTTCAGGACAGCTCCCCTTTAGGTCCAGCCACCAGCGCTCCTCTTACCCGATAGCTCGGGAGGCGGCGGT
>NZ_JBYUPU010000005.1:271147-331205 GCF_058135425.1 Paenibacillus sp. MAH-35 | reverse complement strand
AAATATGAAATGATTAAAACGAAGAGAATTTTCGATAAAATCCCCATCTTTTCTAATATTATCAAAAAAATTTATTGTATTTTTTTGAAAGGATATATGTTTCTGTGCAGCAAAACGTATGGAATAGACGATAATAAGGCCGTATTTATTAGTTTTCACGGTAAGTCATACTCCGATAACCCTAAAGCCTTATCAGAAAAATTACATGAAATAAATCCGGAGTTTAAGATAGTATGGCTAGTTAATGATCCCGAAGAAAAGAGTAAGAAAATGCCTCAATATATTAAATGTGTTGCTAAAAATTCACTACAAGGATTGAAAGAATTATCAACTTCTAAGTTTTGGTTTGACAATTTTCCAAAACCTGCTGCAACATATAAATCTAAGAGACAGGTTTATATTCAAACATGGCATGGAGATAGGGGATTCAAAAAAGTACTAAGAGATTCATCCTTCAACTCGAAAGATACATATATCGAATCCAAAATATGTGATCTGGCGATTTCCGGATCCGACTACGGAGATCGAGTGTACAGATCTGCTTTTGAATATAATGGACAGATATTAAAGGTCGGATCGCCAAGAAATGACATTTTAATTAATGGTGACGGAGCAAAATTAGAGAAAATAAAGAGAGACTTTGGTATCGATATGAAAACAAAGATTTTGCTATATGCTCCTACATTACGAAGGCAAGCAGCCAACCAAAATGAATTGCAGAGTGCGGGTGAGATCGATTTACAAGTAGTTATTAACACACTACAAGAGAAAACCAAGGAAGAATGGTGCTGTTTGGTTAGGGCTCATAGTGCTGTAAAAGGACTAGCTGGAATTGCAACAAGTAATAAAATCCACGACGTTACTTCCTATGAAGATATGAGTGATTTACTATTAGTATCCGACTTTCTTATTACAGATTACTCTTCCAGCGCCGGTGATTTTGCTCTTCTAAACAAGCCGATTGTACTTTTTCAAGCAGATCGCGATCAATATTTAATTTACGATAGGGCTTTTTATTTTGACATCGATAAATCTCCATACATGGTTGTTAGAAGTCAAAAGGAATTGGAACAACTTATAGAAAAACTGGATTGGAGCAGTGTCCAAAAAAACTGCAAGGATATACTTGACTTTTACGGAACATATGAAACAGGTGAGGCTTCCAAAAAAGTTTTAGATTACATTTTAAATGATTTGAAATTAAGCCAAAATGCCACAAAGTCTAATGCAACCGAATTGGAGCGATCAAAATATGCTTAATTTTGCTCTAGGTCCTGTTATGATCGAAAAGGAAGTACTTGAGATTGGGTCTAAGCAGCTTCCTTACTTTAGAACTGCTGATTTTTCTTCTCTAACATTAGAGAATGAAGCAATCTTAAACAAGCTAATACATGCACCAGTTGGATCCAGAGTTATATTTTTGACTGGTTCGGGTACCGCTGCAATGGAAGCGGCAATTATGAATCTATTTACCTCTCAGGATAAAATTTTGATTGTAAACGGTGGTAGCTTTGGAAGCAGATTTAAGGAGCTTTGCGATGTTCATGAGCTATCTTCAGAAGAAGTCAAATTGAATTTTGGAGAAGAATTGACATGTGAGCATCTAGCTCCTTATGAGGATAAAGGAATTTCAGGTCTTTTAATAAACGCACATGAAACATCAACAGGCGTACTGTACAATATGGAATTGGTTGGGGATTTTTGTAAAAGAAATAATGTATTTCTGGTAGTTGATGCAATCAGCACTTTTTTAGCAGACCCTTACGATATGCAAAAATATGGGGTTAATGCTTCAATATTGAGCTCTCAAAAGGCATTGGCACTTCCTCCGGGAGTGTCTTTTCTAATTGTAGATCCAATTGCTCAGGAGAGAATATTCAAAAATCGGGTACGGAGTTTATATTTTGATCTTAAAGCATATCTAGCTGATGGGCTAAGAGGACAAACCCCATACACGCCATCAGTAAGTACCTTTATTCAGCTTAACAAAAAACTCCATCTAATCGAAGATAGGGGGCTCAACTCTATTGTCGAAGGGGTTGCTAGACTTGCTAAAGATTTTAGAACGAAGATCAAGGGACTACCTTTAAAAATAACAACTACCTCTCTTTCCAATGCACTCACACCACTTTCTCCAGTGGGCAATTTATTAGCAAAAGAAATCGTGGATTATTTAAGGGAAGTAGATATTTTCGTTTGTCCAAATGGAGGTCAATTAAGCAATACGTTGTTTAGAGTAGGCCATATTGGTGCAATCACGGAGAAAGATAATGATGCATTAATTAGAGCCCTGGTTGCTTTACACAACTGAAAATAACTTTTCAAAACATAACTTGAAGCAGGAGAAAGTATATGAAAAGAGTAGGCATTTTTATAAGAAATGACGCTAGGTTAGTTGATGTCATGAGACTATTGATGGAGAAGACAAACTTGGTATATGTGATTTTCAAAGATGAGAATGTGGAAGGAGATCTTGTTTCCTTTTGTTTGAATCATAAGATTAATTATTTTAGTCATGCAAGTTTTGTTGATATGTTAAGCAGAAATAAACTGGAGAGTCTGGACATCATACTCTCTTACTACTATCAAAAAAAACTTGAGCAAAGTATATTGGATTATCCCAAAAATAAATGTATTAATTTTCACCCTGCACCATTGCCTAAATACAGAGGTGTGGGAAACTATAGCAAGTGTATCATGGACGAAACAAATTATTGGGGCGTTTCTGCCCATTTCATGGATGAGACTTATGATAATGGAGAATTAATTAAGGTGTTAACATTCGAAGTGTTTTCCAGAAATGAGACCTATATTAGTTTGGAACAAAAAACACAAAAGTATATGTTTGAGCTATTGCGACACGTTTTAAATGAAATTGTAGAAAACTCGATTTTTTCACAAAAGCAGGAATATTATTCCATTGGGGTGGAGTACTTATCTAAGAAAATGATCGAAGAAATGAAAGTGATAAGTGAAGAGGATAATTCAGAGAGTATTGACAAAAAAATTCGTGCTTTTTGGTGTCCTCCTTTTCATGGGGCTGGAATTACTCTTCATGGTAAGCGGTACACGCTAATTAATGATAGTATTCTGAACGAGCTAAAAGAACTATACGAACTAAAGGGGAGGTCTTGAAATGAAAGCGGTTCTATTAGCAGCGGGACGAGGAACTAGGATTAGTAGATACATCGGTGAGAAACCTAAATGTACACTCGACATTGGAGGTGTTTCTCTGATCAGACATACAGTTGAGCTGTTGCATAAAAACAATATAGAGGTAGTTGTTGTCACAGGATACAATAAGGAAATGATTATTAATTCATTAGAAGGTCTGAACGTTAAATACTACTATAATCCTTTTTATGATGCGACCAATAGTATAGCCTCGTTATGGTTTGCGAAAAAAGAACTAAATGGGGACGATATTTTGATTGCAAATGCGGATGTTTTCTGGGAGCAGGAAATACTTGATGAAACAATCCGAAACGAAGAAGAGCAAGTTCTTCTAATGGACAGTAGTAGAAACTCGGACTACCTATTTTATTGCGATGGAAACAGACTATTGGATCACGGAAAGGAATTAACCGAAGTTACAGGTGAATATATAGGAATCGCCAATTTGAAAAAATCATTCTTAAACCGATTTGTAGGAAGACTGGAGGCGTTAATAGAAAAACAACAACATGGACTATGGTGGGAGAATGTCCTGTATTCATTCATTAACGAGTTGAACGTTAATGTAAGAGATGTAAGTGGGATATTTTGGTCGGAAATTGACTTTATTGAAGATTACAACAAAATTGTTCAGTACAGAAAAGAAAAAGAGACGATGCTAGTGCAGGTCTCCAAGTGAAAATTACGTAAGATGATTATATTTGTTTGTTTTGGTAAGAGGTGAACTATGGAGTCTCCAATTAAAAGCAAAACAACCTTGATCGTTGGCTTGCTTTGCTTTTTTGTATTTATATACCCCTTCCTTATTAATCCACTTGGAGAAGTTTATTATTATGCTAATGTGAAAGCCTACTATTTGATCGGATATGCTGTCCTGTTGGGAGGAATATCAGCTTTTAACATACAAGTAGGCCGTAATCTTAATGAGACTGGTAGGGCCAATTGGTTCTTATTACTTTACATCTTGTTAATAGGTTTGTCGACTATTGTATCGCTTCAAGTTTCAGTGGTGGGGTATTTAACAGAACATTACGGAATATTGGTTATCCTTTCTTATGCTGTATTATTCTTGATTACTTCGTACTTCATACATCCTGACTTTCAAAAACGAATCATTTTTTTTATGGTGCTTAGTGCATCTCTTTGCGCCATTTACGGTATTGCACAGCATTATGGAGCACAATTGCTGCCCCAAGACTTTATTTTAAGCTATAAATTTTCGAACAGAAGTTTTTCTTTTTTCGATAATCCGGATTACTTTGGGGCTTTTTTAGTTTTAGCAGTAATTATGGTGTTTACTTTGTATTTGACGGCAGATAAACGAGTAAAAGAACTGTTATACCTGTTCATTTTATGTCTACTTGGTGTTGCCTTATTGGGATCGGAAACACGTAGCGCATGGTTGGGAAGTTTGATCGGCCTAATTATGTTATCAGTGCTAGTAGCATGGAAGAGAAAAGATTTGTGGAAAAAGTGGATTGCCGTTTTCGTCATTATTGTTTTGACTTTTGTAGTTATGAATTTTTTTTCTCAACAAGACTACTTAACACGATTGAAAAGTATATTTGAGGATGTTCAAAAAATAGCAACTAATGTCGATAGCAACACAGCAGGGGCGACTCGTTGGTACATATGGAAGATTACAATTCCTCTAATAAAAGAGTATTTCTGGTTTGGTTCTGGGCCGAATACGTTTCAATTGGTTTTTCATTCAGGCATTGATCCTGATTTCTGGAAGTACTTAAGGAGTGGGCCTATATATGATGTAAACAACGATTATTTACATATGGCTCTTACACTAGGTGTGCCAACTCTAATTGTTTATTTATCCTTTTTAACAGTGATCCTTTATTACGGATTTAAGAGTTCAAGAGTCTTGAACGGAGAACGTCAAATAATAGCTTATGGTTGTTTAGCTGCAATCACTGGATACTTGGTTCAGGCATTTTTTAACATAAGTGTTGTTTCTGTGGCTCCGTATTTTTGGATTCTTTTAGGTTTTTCTTATAGCTATACAGTAGTTAAGAATAAATTTAATTAGGAAGGTGAATGTTCTGCTTAAAGAATTTACTGAAGAATTACAAAAGTTTATTTCTAAGCATGAACAGAGTGATGACATAGATAAACATGACCTGTCAATAAGGTCTTGCATTGAAGAATTAAAGATGTTAGTACAAAACTTTTTACCTCTCAAATAACGCTCCAGAATGGTTCTTATAATTGGTTTCATACTAAACTTAGCTAAAGTGGTGTTGTGATGAACCAGTCGAAAATTACTGTTTCCGTAGTTATGCCGATCCGAAATGAAGAGAAATACATTGTGAATTGCATTGAGTCTTTAATGAAACAAGATTACCCGAAAAATGATTTAGAAATTATTCTTGTTGATGGCTGCTCGACAGATAAAACCAAAGAAATTTTAATCGGATATCAAATTAAGCATCCAAAGCTCATCAAAGTTATCGACAATCCGAATAAAACGGTTCAGTATGCATTGAATATCGGTATTCATGCAGCAAAAGGCACATATATTGTAAGATTGGACGCTCACTCCGAATATGCAAATGATTATATTTCAAAATGCGTGCATTATTTGAAAACAACCGACGCAACAAATGTTGGCGGGCCGACGATAGTAAAAGGAAAGACTACTCTACAAAAAGTTATTGCTGCCAGTTACCATTCTTCGTATGGCATGGGTGGGGGAAATCATCATAATGAGCAATACGAGGGCTACTCCGAAACGGTATTCCTTGGCTCTTACCGAAAGGAAAGTATTGTTCGTCTTGGACTATATGATGAGAATTTTCCGAGAAATGAGGATGACGAACTTAACTTTCGAATCATAAAGAATGGTGGCAAAGTATTTGTTACTCCACAAATCAAGTCGGTTTATTTCCCAAGAAATTCTTTAAAAGCACTTTTTAAGCAGCATTTTGAATACGGATACTGGAAGGTTGCGGTTATAAAAAAACATAACAAGCCGGCTAGAATTACACATCTGGTGCCTGGAGCATTTGTAGTGTTTAATATGATTGGTTTACCGCTATCCTTTTTATTTAAACCAATAGCGGCACTTTATTGTGCGGTTATGATTCTTTATTTTACGTTGAATGCATATTTTTCGGTTACGAATAAGTATACTAGTGGGTTTTACAATAAAATTACGTTATTCCTCATCCATATTATTTTGCATGTATCATACGGTACAGGTTTCATATACGGATTATTGAATA
Source organism: Paenibacillus sp. MAH-35 (assembly GCF_058135425.1). Taxonomy (NCBI): domain Bacteria; kingdom Bacillati; phylum Bacillota; class Bacilli; order Caryophanales; family Paenibacillaceae; genus Paenibacillus; species Paenibacillus sp. MAH-35. Next base: position 324,795 of record NZ_JBYUPU010000005.1, on the reverse strand, counting down.
TGAGGCGGTTTAAATTCAACTACGGTGTAATCAAAGATCATTCCGTATCTGTAAAGCAGTGAATGGTTTTAGACGGGCTAAATGACTAAATGCAGTAAACTTTATGAATGTTAAAAAGAACGGAGCTGCCTCCAGCTTTTAGCAGCATCCGTTCTTCTGCCGAACGCTCAACCTCACCCAAACAACTTCCTCAAATTCTCCCCATAAGGCGCCTGAACGACACCTTTCTCCGTAATAATAGCGGTCACGTATTCGTTAGGCGTTACGTCGAAGGCCGGGTTAAATACTTTGACGCCGCGCGGAGCCGTGCGTTTGCCGAAGCCTTCGGTGACTTCCTCTTCATTGCGTTCTTCGATCGGAATTTCCGCGCCGGTAGGCGTGTTCAGGTCGATCGTCGACATCGGGCACGCCACATAAAACGGGATGCCGTGGGCTTTGGCCAGAACGGCGACTCCATAAGTGCCGATTTTGTTGGCTACGTCGCCGTTGGCGGCGACCCGGTCGGTGCCGACGATGACGGCTTGCACCCAGCCTTTGGACATGACCATGGCGGCCATGTTGTCGCAGATGAGGGTGACATCGATGCCGGCCTGCTGCAGCTCAAATGCGGTCAAGCGCGAGCCCTGCAGGACCGGACGGGTTTCGTCGGCGAATACTTTGACGTTCCAGCCGCGTTCCTGGGCGAGATACAAAGGCGCCAGCGCCGTTCCGTACTTCGCCGTTGCCAGTCCGCCCGCGTTGCAGTGCGTGAGCACCCCGATACCGTCGTGCAGCAGGGTGAGCGCGTGTTCGCCGATCAGACGGCACGTTTCCTCGTCCTCGGCCTGGATCTGGATCGCTTCGGACAGCATCGCTTCCTTCAGTACTTCTCCGTCGCGCAACCCTTCGCCCGTCAGCAAAGCATCCGCTTTGGCTTTCATCCGGTCCAGCGCCCAGAACAAGTTGACGGCGGTCGGCCGCGAGGTGGCCAAGTAATCCGCCTGCCGGTTGATTTCCGCCTGGACCTGCTCGGCGTCGCCGGAAACCTCTCTGACTCCCAAGTATACGCCGAAAGCCGCAGCGATTCCGATCGCCGGAGCTCCGCGCACTTTCAGATGACGAATGGCTTCCCAGACGTCTTCGGCTGTCGTTAAAGCCAAATAGACGATTTCTTCAGGCAGCAGCCGCTGGTCGAGGAGATCCAGATGATCTCCCGCCCATACGACAGACTGCAGCGGTTGTTGTGCAGTTTCCATTCCTAATCTCCTTATCGCTTACCTCGGGCGTGATCGCCTTCGGAAACTCTTCCTTATTATTGAGCGGCTGCTTTGACAGCGATGTCGAGCACTTCGTCGATAGAAGCGCTGCTCCGGTGGTGTTTGATCAGCGTCTTCCCGATGGCAAGTGCCAGACGTTGAGCGCGTTCTTTGGCGGCTGCGTCTTCGATTTTATCGATATCTGCGACATGGGCCAGTCCGACGATTCTGCGCACCATTTTACAGCCGGCATATCCGATTGTATCACGAAGCAGTTGTTCGACATAGATGTCTTGGAAACCCGGTGTGTTCGAAATCCGATCCACACTGCGGTCGTTCCACAGACTGCGAAACTCCCGCTCGAACGTCGTCCAGGTGTCCTTGACGGTAGTCAGCAGGTACTCCCGGTACTCCGCACGGCTGGCCGCATCCGGACTCCAGCCCTCCTGGCCGGCGAAATTCAGAAGCAGATTGGCGATAACCGCTCCGATATCGAAGCCCATCGGGCCGTAATAGGCAAATTCAGGATCAATTACCTTCGTCGATTGTTCGGTAATGAAAATACTTCCGGTATGAAGATCGCCATGGAGCAGCGCTTGGGCATTTGTCAGAAAGCCGTGACGCAGACGGGCAACTTCGAGCTTCAGCTCGGTATCGTTCCAGAGCGCCTCCGCTTCATCGCGGATCGCTTCGTCGAAGCTGTTCGTCTCGGCGTCACGGTAAGGGTCGTCGAAGATCAAGTCCTCGGTTATTTTGCACAGATCGGGATTGATAAATTGCTTGACGCGTTCTTTTTTGTCCTGCTGATTCATGCCGAGATCCGACGAATAGAACAAAGTATGCGCCAGAAAGCGGCCAATATCGCCGGCAAATTTGGGGTACTTGTTGCGCTCGATCAAGCCTCTTCTCATGATGACGTGATCGCTCAAATCTTCCATAACGGTGAGCGCCAGCTCCCGAACGTATTGGTACACACGCGGAACGAGGTCCGGGCAAAGCGCTCCCTCATACTGTAGAGCTTCGCTCTCGATCCTGGCGCGGTCGAGGGTAAGCGGCCATGATTCGCCTACTACTTTAGCGTAAGGCAGCGCCTGCTTCAAAATAATGCTTTTTCCCGTTGCCGGTTCGGTAATGTGGAATACCAGGTTCAAGTTCCCGTCGCCGATTTCACGGGATGCCAATTGGGCGTCCGCTGCGAACAAATCCGGGATGGATTTGGCAAATTGTATGGCTTCCCCTTCCGAAAGCGGGTGATACTGCGTCATAGCGCACCTCCGATAAATGGTCAAACTCTTATCTTAGTATAAGCGAAATTGAAACACGGGGAAATACCAAGTTTACCACCGAGAATAGTATATAATTGAATCTTACATAATAAACGTCTCCGGCAGCCACAATAGGGAAGATTGTGCAAGGCAAAGCGCACTCCGATGCCTGTTTCAAAACCGGCAAACCCGTTTACATTATGAGTACAGCTTTCAATAAGAGGAGGCACTGGTAACTATGGCTACAGCAACCGAGGCAACCATTAAAACCGTCGTGGAGACGCTCAACAAGCAAATTGCGAACTGGGGCGTCCTGTATGTGAAAATTCACAATTACCACTGGTTTGTAAAAGGAAAGAACTTTTTCACGTTGCATGAAAAGTTTCAGGAATTGTATGAGGAAGCGTCTGTCCATTTGGACGAGCTGGCGGAGCGGGTGTTGTCGATCAAGGGCAAACCGATCGCTACGATGAAAGAGATGCTTTCGGAAGCGACAGTGAAGGAAGCGGCCGGCAACGAAAGCGCCGATCAGATGATCAAGGAAATCGTCAAAGATTTTCAGACGATGATCGCCGAAATGCGCAAAGGTATCGATCAGGCCGATGAAGCCGGAGATCATACAACCGCTGACATGCTCACAGGGATTCAGAATTCGCTGGAAAAGCATGTTTGGATGCTGGAGGCTACACTCGGGTAACAGAGGACCGGCAACCAACGTTCATAAGGCGGCGTATTTTCGGATATTCAGCACCGTCGATAAATACTTCATTTCCTCTCGGACCGTCGCAGCATCGTATCCGCCAACTTTGCTTATTATAGAAAAAACGTCAGGGAGCTTGGAGGGCTCTACCTGACGTTTTTTGCTGTTACCTCCGATGCTCCACCAGATCGATAGCTCCTAATACGATGTGAGCGAGTCCGAAGCCGAGAATGCCCCAGCCCGCTGCCGGGAATTTACTGCGTAGCGCAGCGCCGGAAGCCGCCACCGCCGTTCCGAGAACAGCAGGTACCAATCCTTCTCTCATGCGGTCACCTTCTTTCGTGTTCGGATAGGGGATATGGGGTGCAGCGAATGCTTTTATAAGGTTCGGTTAAATGGAGGTTATTATGCGGCGCAAGGGGTTGCTTTGTTTTGCCTGCAAGGTATAATGGGGTTCATTGGAGGTGTGAGGTTTCATGGAAAGGATGCAACCGGTCGCCCTTAAGGAATGGGCGGTAGCGATACGCGCGCTTGTGGAAGGAAAGCAGATCGTTCTGATGCGCAAAGGCGGTATTGCGGAGGAAACCCGGGATTTTCATTTGAAAAGCCCGTCTTTTTGGCTGTACCCGACTTACGAGCACCAAAAACGGGAATTACTGAAGGAAGAAGCCGGCGCCGGATTGGACGAAACGCTGGCAGGCTGGAGCCCGCAGCAAACCTATGCGGACATCGAATGTTTCGCAACCGTTGAAGCGGATATCGAGGTGACAAGCCAGGAACAGCTGGACCGGATCCGCAGCACTCACATATGGACAGACCGCTTCGCGGAGGAACGGCTGAAATGGAAGCGGCAAAAGCCTTTGCACGTATTGGTGCTTCGGGTACATAGGCTGGACCTTCCGGTCCGCATTCCGATACTGGATGCGTATTCCGGCTGCACGTCCTGGATCAGACTGGAGGGAGATTTCACTCCGGGAGCGATGAAGCCGGTACTGGACAATGAGGCTTTTAAAGCGAAGGCGGAACAAATAAAGAAGCTTCTTAGCGTTTAAAGAACGGCAGCCAGGTGAAAGCTGCTAAAATGCTGAGATAAGGCGGTTTTGACTCGTTAAATGCGGCCTCTTTGCTTGTTTGCATGGTTTGGTTCCCGCACATAAGAAGGTTTTGTTACTTTTTAAACAAAACAGTCTGGAAATATATCGAAATGCCCTTTATTGATTTGGTGGGGTAGGTTATAATAAAATTATTGCTGAGAATCAATGAGAATCATTTCATATGAATTTCAATCACATATTGAAACTCATCTTGTAACGATTCCAATATAAGATCGCAGTCGGAGGGAAGCACATATGTCAAACGCACCAAAATTTGTCATAGACGGTCTGAAAGCATCGATCGAAGACAAGGAAATTTTGAAAGGCATTCAGCTGGAAATCAACGGCGGGGAAGTACATGCCATCATGGGACCTAACGGTACAGGCAAAAGTACGCTCGCATCCGCTCTTATGGGGCATCCCAAATACGAAGTGACCGAAGGTACCGCTACGCTTGACGGTGAAGACGTGCTGGAAATGGACGTCGACGAGCGTGCACGCGCAGGCCTGTTCCTCGCTATGCAGTATCCTAGCGAAATTCCCGGCGTAACGAACGCAGACTTTCTGCGAAGCGCGATCAATGCCCGCCGCGACGAAGGTAACGAAATCTCGCTTATCAAGTTCATCCGCCAAATGGAAGGCAAGATGAAAGAGCTCGAGATGAATCCGGAATTCGCTCACCGTTATTTGAACGAAGGTTTTTCCGGCGGGGAGAAAAAACGGAACGAGATTTTGCAGATGATGCTGCTTGATCCGAAAATCGTCATTCTCGACGAAATCGATTCGGGTCTCGATATCGACGCCCTCAAAATCGTCGCCGCAGGCGTCAACGCCATGCGCAGCCCGGAAAGAGGCTTCCTGATCATTACTCACTATCAGCGCCTGCTGAACTACGTCAAGCCGGATTTCGTACACGTTATGATGCAAGGCCGCATCGTGAAATCGGGCGGACCGGAACTCGCTGAGAAACTCGAAGCGGAAGGCTACGATTGGATCAAGGAAGAGCTTGGGATCGTAGACGAGACGGTCGGACAAAACTAATATTAATTGGAGGAATCGATATGAGCTCTCAAACCGTTCTTCCAATCGACCGGAATTCCGTAGCGGACTTGTCCGCAAGCCGCAGCGAGCCTTCATGGATGACCGAACTTCGCTTGAAAGCTTTGGAATTGGCCGGTTCGTTGGAACTGCCGAAACTGGAAAAAACGAGAATCGACCGTTGGAACCTCACTTCCTACGGAACCTATAAAGCGCCTGCGAGACTTCAAGGTGCGGGAGCGCTGCCGGAGGCGGCCAAACTGCTGCTCGGAGATTCCGGGGAAACGACAAATTTGCTCGTACAGCGTAACTCCGGTATCGTCTGGAGCGAGCTGTCGGGCGAGTTGGCCGAGCAAGGCGTTATTTTCACCGACCTGGAAACGGCTCTTAAAGAGCACGGCGACTTGGTGCAAAAGCATTTCATGACGGTCGTCAAAGCGGACGAGAACCGGCTGACGGCGCTTCACGCTGCTCTTTGGAACGGAGGGGTTTTCCTCTATGTTCCCAAAAACGTAGAAGTGAAAGTTCCGCTCCAAGCGATCTTCATCGCTGACGACGCGGAAGCGACTTTCGCTCCTCACGTGCTGATCATAGCCGAGTCGAACAGCTCTGTCGTATACGTAGATAATTATATCTCCGAAGACGGCAAAGAATTCGTTCATAACGGGATCGTCGAAGTAGTCGCCAAAGCTGGCGCCAACGTACAGTTCGCTTCCGTACACGATTTGGGCAAAGGCTCCACAGGTATTACGTACCGTCGTGCCGTCACGGATAACGATGCCCGCATCGAGTGGATTATCGGCGAGCTGAACAGCGGCAACGCCATGGCCGACACGAGCACGCTGCTAAAAGGCAACGGCTCGAGCTCCGACGCTAAAGTGATTTCCGTCGGTAAATCCGACCAGAAGCTCAACTTGACGACCCGCGCCGTTCATTTCGGCAAGAGCACGCCGAGCGATATGATTACGAGAGCGGTTATGCAGGATGAGGCGACTGCGATCATCAACGGTATTACGAAGATCGAGAAGGGTGCGACAGGAGCGAACGGCGAGCAGACGGAACGCGTGCTTATGCTGAGCCCTAGAGCCCGCGGCGATGCGAACCCGATGCTGCTGATCGACGAGGATGACGTAAAAGCGGGCCATGCGGCCAGCGTAGGCCAAGTGAACCCGGAGCATATGCACTATCTGATGTCCCGCGGTATTACCCGGACCGAAGCGCATAAGCTGGTCGTATACGGATTCCTTGCCCCCGTCATCAGCGAAATTCCGCTTGAGAACGTTCAGAAGCAGCTTCAGGCGCTCGTTGAGAGGAAGCTCGGACAATGAGCAGCCTCGGAGCCGAAATTCGCGAACAGTTTCCGATCCTCCACCAGGAAGTAAACGGTCATCCGCTCGTTTACCTGGATAACGGGGCAAGCTCGCAAAGACCGCGTTCCGTTATCGAAGCTATAAAACGCTACTATGAGCTGGATCATTCGAACGTTCACCGCGGCGTTCATACGCTAGGTTCCCGCGCCACCGACGCATACGAAGGCGCACGCGATAAAGTCGCCGCGTTTTTGAATGCGAAGTTTCGCGAGGAAATCATCTTCACGCGGGGAACGACGACGGCGCTTAATCTGGTCGCCTTCAGCTACGCCCGCTCCGTATGCCGGGAAGGGGACGAGATCGTCCTGACTCCGATGGAGCACCATAGCAATCTCATTCCGTGGCAGCAGGTCGCCAAAGCGACCGGCGCCACGCTCAAATATATTCCGCTTCAGCCCGACGGCTCGATTACGCTGGAAGATGCAGAGAAGACGATTACGGAACGGACCAAAATCGTATCTGTCGTGTATGTGTCCAACGTCCTTGGCGTCACGAACCCGGTTAAGGAGCTTGCGGCCATCGCTCATCGCAACGGTGCGGTTATGGTTGTGGACGGCGCGCAAAGTACGCCTCACCTGAAAGTAGACGTGCAGGACTTGGATTGCGACTTTTATGCCTTCTCCGGGCATAAGATGTGCGGACCGACCGGAATCGGGGCTCTGTATGGGAAAAAAACGCTGCTGGACAACATGGAGCCGATCGAGTTTGGCGGCGAAATGATCGACCGCGTCGACCTGTACGAATCTACGTTTAAGGAGCTGCCTTACAAGTTCGAGGGCGGCACGCCCATTATCGCCGGTGCGGTAGGTCTCGGAGCCGCGATCGATTTTTTGACGGAAGTCGGGATGGACCGGATTCATGCGCACGATACGCATTTGGCCAAGATTGCTTATGAGCAGCTGTTGCAAATTGAAGGGTTGACCATCTACGGACCGCGGGATAATCGAACCGGCCTCGTTACGTTCAACCTGAAGGAAATCCATGCGCACGATGTAGCCACGGTCATCGATCAGGAGGGCATCGCCATCCGCGCCGGACATCATTGCTGCCAGCCGCTGATGAGATGGCTGAATGTGAATGCCACAGCAAGAGCAAGCTTTTATTTGTACAATACCGAGCAGGAAGTGGAACTGCTGGTTCGCGCTTTGCGGAATACGGAGCAGTTTTTTGAGAGCATCGGCTAAGCAGTTCGACGAAAACAACAAGGAGGGATTCGAAGATGGCTAAGCAAATGCCGGAAATGGAAGATTATAAATATGGCTTTCGCGACGAGCATCAGAACGTTTTTCGTTCGGAAAAAGGGCTGACGAAAGAAATCGTCACCGAGATTTCGAAGATGAAAAACGAACCGCAATGGATGCTCGATTTTCGTCTGAAATCGCTGGAGCAGTTCAACAAGATGGCGATGCCGCGTTGGGGCGGCGATCTGGACGATCTCGATTTCAATGACATCACCTACTATGTCAAGCCTTCGGAAAAACAAGGCAAGACGTGGGAGGAAGTGCCGCAGGAAATTAAAAATACGTTCGACAAGCTGGGCATTCCCGAAGCGGAGCAGAAGTTCCTTGCCGGGGTATCGGCTCAGTACGAGTCCGAGGTCGTTTACCACAGCATGCAGGAAGATCTCGAGAAGCAGGGTGTCTTGTTTACCGACATGGATACTGCCCTTCGCGAGCATCCGGAGATTGTCAAGGAGTACTTCTCGACGATCGTTCCGATTACAGATAACAAATTCGCTGCATTGAACAGCGCCGTCTGGTCGGGCGGAAGCTTCATCTACGTTCCGAAGGGCGTCAAATGTGAAATTCCGCTGCAGGCGTATTTCCGGATCAACTCCGAAAATATGGGCCAATTCGAACGGACATTGATTATCGCTGACGAGGACAGCTTCGTCCATTACGTTGAAGGCTGTACGGCGCCGATCTACAGCACGAATTCGCTGCACAGCGCTGTCGTTGAAATCATTTGTAAGAAAAATTCCCGCGTCCGTTACACCACTATTCAGAACTGGGCGCCGAATATTTACAACCTTGTTACGAAACGTGCGGTGGCCGAAGAAAACGCGACAATGGAATGGGTCGACGGCAACATCGGCTCCAAGCTGACGATGAAATACCCGGCGGTTATTCTGAAAGGCCGCGGTGCCAAAGGTATGGTACTCTCGATCGCTGTAGCCGGCAAAGGACAGCACCAGGATGCGGGGGCCAAGATGATTCACCTCGCACCGGAAACGACGTCCACGATCGTATCCAAATCGATCAGCAAACACGGCGGAAAAGTAACGTACCGCGGTTTGGCTTCGTTCGGACGCAATTCCGAAGGGTCCAAAGCGAACATCCAATGCGATACGCTCATTCTCGACAACGAGTCCACGTCGGATACGATCCCGTACAACGAGATCATGAACGATAACATTACGCTAGAGCATGAAGCGACGGTATCCAAAGTGTCTGAGGATCAGCTCTTCTACTTGATGAGCCGCGGTCTGAGCCAGGCGGAAGCGACCCAGATGATCGTTATGGGCTTTATCGAACCGTTCACGAAAGAACTGCCGATGGAGTATGCGGTGGAGATGAACCGGTTGATTAAGTTCGAGATGGAAGGTAGTATTGGGTGAATAAAATTCCCGGAGCTTAATTCGTAGATACATGTCTGCAGTGACTTTCTCTATAAGTCGCTCAGACATGTATTTTTTTTGTAGAATTGGCAAAATAAAAACTAAACAAGTGAAATAACATGACCTATGCACTTGGAGGTAATCCCTGGTAAATTTCTGGTTTAGGCGTAACCCAAAGAAGCACCAAATAATGCTCCGGCCAAAAAAGTTCAATGAGTCTTGCAAATTGCTGCACTTGTGTGTCACAATCAATAGAGATTCGCTGAATGCCCTTGCGGTTGTTCACGCGGACCTGACAACGAGTGTGGAAGAGGCCACGAACCATTTCGCCGTGGGTGTAGCCTTCATCACTCGTTTTTTCTTTGTTCAGTTCAAAGAGTGCGACCGCTAATAAGGTTTCTGCCACAAACAATAGCTCGAAATGAGCATGGTGATGCGCCTCGGATTCGGAGTGGCATTTTTCGAAAGCCAATTCCTGTTTGGCGGCGCGAAAGAGCACTTCGATGCGCCAGCGCTTGGTATAGGTTTGCACCACGTCTTTCGGTACATCGTGGCGATTGCTGATCAACAAGTATGCGCCTTTGTAAGTGGCCGGATCTTCTCCTTGTTCCGCTTGAATCGAGTCCAATTCCTTAATGAGCTCATCTTCCTTCAATCGCATGGCAACAACAGCAGCCACCGGAACAAAGCGTTGCTTGGTCACTTGCTTTCCTTTCCGATTCACCGTGATGTATGAACGCTTCATGTAGATGCCCGGAATCGAAATTGAACTGAGGCCGGATGTTGCTTGGCGTGTTAATTCCTTAAAGACTTCACGGATCAGCATGACTGGAGTCAGCGGCACGTAACGTTCCCGACGGGTGCCAGGTTCGATGATCTTACGAAACAAAGCGGTGTTGCGCTTGGCCTTGGTGACCCAATCAAAGTGATTCTCTTCAAGGAACGTAAAGAAATGCTTGCACAGGTACCAGCGATCCATGGCTATCCACAACCGGCACGTAACCGATTCACGCAGCATGAGCAACATTTGCTTGGCTAGATCGATTTTAGTTAGACCTTCTCCTTTCGTTTCAGGTTTGTGCCAGATCCGGTAAAACAACGGATACTCCAATCCGCTTTTCAGAACGGCCTGCAGGACCACCAGATTCGTTGCCCAAACATAGGTTTTGGTGGAATGGTCGTAGAGCCAGCTCAGAAACGGAAGCCGCTTGGCAAAAGGTGTGCACTGTGGGTGTCATCGAGATTCACGACATCCCCATCGGCAAGCGCAGTCAGAGGATCTTGCTGCAAGCGCTCGACACGTTTTTGGGCAAACGTCGTCCATGCAAAGCCCTTCGTAAAAAAGCGGCTTAAGGTGTACTGCGCAAGTTTCCAAGGCTGGAACATCGCCTTCAGCAAAGCGTCTTTGTCGGCCAACTGCGCCATCTGAACGACGGAGGAGCAATTGGAAACGAGACCGACAACATAGAGGAAGCAAATTAACCATGAAGGAGTGCCATTGCGCTTCATAATGCCGGATTGAGTAAGCAGCAGAGAGAAGTCGAATCGATCCCACAGGCTCTTCAAAATGGGAGCTCCGGCACATTCGCTGTGATTCAGTTCTTTGAACCTCGGTTTTTGTAGCGCTGACATTGGAAAACCACCTATAATCTTGAAGATATACCCTATGAAAAAGTATCCTTCGCGATTATGGCGGCGATTTTGAAAAGTCAAGAGGTTTTTGCAATATTTATCGAAATGTTTTCGTGAATTTTGGCACATGACCATGATTACCAGTTACTGACTTGAACTGCATAGGTCATGTGAAATAATTAAAATGGTTTTCAATATATGTAACCTCTTAGATGATTGGCGCATATATAACAATACAGTAAAGTCAATTTTGAACCAATACTAATTATAATATTCAATTGGAATCGTTATACCGACTAAAGTATTCGTGTGCAATCTCCATGTACTCAACAATGACTTTAATGTCAAAGGAGGACTGTGGCAGAATGACCGATATGATTGCAAGGGCTGCAGCAGAATCAGCGCAAGCGGGACGTGTAAATGTGAAAGATTTTGGAGCGAAAGGTGATGGCGTGTCTGATGACACACTAGCATTACAACGTGCAATTGATTCTTTAGCTGCTTTTGAAGGTGGGGACATTATTGTGCCACCTGGAACTTATAATACGACAAATACGATTACCGTTAAACCCAAAACACATCTTATGCTAAGTAAAGGAAGTATTATACGGCCCAAACTGGACTTTCATGTTATTCGATTAAATAGAAATGGGAAGATTAGTGGCGGAATGATAAACACATACAATGTCGAACCAACATTTACAAATAGTTGCATTTATTTGGATGGAGTAGATAAGTTCAGCACATCATCACATAATACCTCAATATCATCTCTAATACTGTACGGACGCGAGTCACGTATTACTGGTACTGGTATACTTATGTATTCCACAGGTGCTGGTAGTAACATTTGCTGGGTTCATGTATTTGATGTTAATATAAGTTTCTTCGATAAGGGTATTCACCTGCACTCTGAATACGCAGGAAAAAATACAGAGCAATGGGTGAATGGGAATCAATTTAACCAAATCGGATTTTCGTGGAATCGGTATGATATCTACCTACAAGGGGGAAAGGGCCCTCCTTACGAAACATCGGGAAATATTTTTAGTGATATTCAAAGTCAGCCCATGAAGGACACAACGCATTTTTATTTATGTGGAGTAAGGAACTATATATCCGGAATCTTTTGGGACAGACATTTAATTGATTCTAAAATTGCTGGTGTGTTTACAGATCAATCGCTACTCAATACAGTTGTATCTGACTTAACTTCACTCGATGTCAAAGATTATGGTACAGATAATTTTATATCCACAACTTCTCCAATACGTGTAATGTCAGGAGTCAGTCCCCCTCAAGTTGTAGATAATGGATTTCTTTTTTCTGGTAACCAAGATGATTATTTGGCATTCGCAGACAAGAGGTTTAAAGTAACACAAATTAGTGGCCCTCCATTAATTAGTGGTTTATTATCAAATATGTTTGACTTAAAAGCTAACTCTCCTGCGATATGGGATGGAAATCAAACCTCCCAGGAAAATCCAATTGTCGTAGAAATCGCGTTCCCCACAACTATCACATATTTTAGTAATTTTGGGATAGCATTTGGGCCATGGCAAGAAAGTCCAAAAGCAATAAAACTGGAAAGACAATATCAGGGGAATTGGTTTTCGCCGTTATTTGATTACAAAGGATTATCTATTCAAAAATATATAGTTAAACACTCAATGCCAACTTATATAGATAAATTTAGGCTAACCTTCTACGGTTCTAATGCTTCTGACGGACGAATTAGAATTCTACGCATATTTGGTAAATCAGATAGTGAGTATGGTGCTGCTTATTTACCGACAATAGGTGGTAATTTATATGGCAACCTTCATATGAATAACAACTATTTATTTGTAGGAAATGTAAAATCGTTGCCTCCAGCATCTTCTTCATATAGAGGCAGTATGGTCATGGTGCAAGGCGGTGATGGAGAAGCAGACCTTATATATATGTGTATTAAAAAAGGTGATGGTTCATATGTTTGGATGAAAAAAAGTTTGCAAGAATAGTTTACGTGATGACATACATTCAAGAACATGGTATGATACATCGTGTATCGATGTTCGGGGGTGTATCATAATGAACTTGAAAAACCTACAATTGTTGAGTTTTAACAACATTGTAAAACTATTAAGAATGAGAATAAAGGGATTAATTTATAAAGGTCTTCATAGAAATATTTCTATAGGAAGGAATTTTAAATTATCCCCAGGTAAAATTAGAATTTCTCAAATGAACAAAAATTCAAGGCTTATTATTGGTGATTATGTTCAAATATATGGTCAAACTGGATTTTTTCTTGACTCCCCCGAAGCAGTAATTGAGATAGGTAATGAAACATACATCAATCGTCGTTCTGAAATCGCCTGTAAGAAATTAGTTAGAATTGGTGCTAGATGTGCAATATCATGGGACGTAACCATTATGGATAGTGATTTTCATACCATAAATAATTTTTCCGATTCCCTTCCTGTAATTATTGGTAATCATGTACTTATTGGATGTAAATCTACGATTTTAAAAGGGGTCACTATCGGAGATGGAGCAATTATAGCTGCAGGTTCATTGGTAACGTCAGATGTACCAGAAAAATCTATGGTTGCAGGTGTCCCAGCAAAAGTAATTAAGCAAAATGTAGAATGGAGTTAAAGATAAATTTTTGAGAAGCTAAAGCACCTACAATATTGGTGCTTTTTTATTTTTCAAGCATAAGTAGATTCGGTAGAGAAGGATGGCCTACTCTCAATGAAACTTAGCCCCTCCCAACAATTACAACCCACCCCCCTCCGATTCGCCGCATAATTCATTCCACACTTCCTAAAGCTATCCTCATCAACGAAATTTTATCGTGAGGAGAGCATAGAAGATGATGAAAAGGCAGCGGAAGGTAGCCCTCACTCTGATCGCGGTTACGCTGATGACCACGACCGCATGCGGGATGAATAGTGGAGGAATGAAACGCCAGGCGGGGGAAGCGAGACTGTCGCCGGAGGTGGCGGCGCCATCCGTTCCGCAGACGCCTCAGGCGTTGTCCGGTTCCGGTGTAAATATGCTGAATGCCGGTGAAGCCAAAATACCGATCACGATGGTGGAAGGGAAACGGGTCATTTCGGGGCAAACGTTCGCCGATACGCTGGAGTTTCAGTGGGATTGGGACCCGGCGACCGGCACGCTGCGGATCGGCGATAATGACGCCGTGTATGAGCTCAAAGGCGGCAGCACGCAGGCTGTTGTGGAGGGAAATGCTTTAACGATGGCCGAGGCGCCTTTCGTATCTGGCGATACGTTGCAGATCCCTTTGTCCGTGGTTGAAGATTTGTTCCGCGATGTCGTTTCCTACGAGGTGCGCGATAACGAACTGGCCATAAAGCCAAATCCGAACGCGGTTGACAAAGCGATTTTGAACTTGCCGCCGGAACCGGAAGGTCAAGAGGATGAGTGGAGCTTCGCCGACGATCCGAACGATCCGAAAAAGAAAAAACCGGCATCTGCCGGTAACATTTCTTCATTCACGAGAGAGGCGCTAGAAGCGGCTGCATCTGTTCGCGGGCGAGGGGACGCGATTCCGGTACAGGTCGATATCGATACGGACAACCTGATTTCCACCGGTAAAAGATACTTGGGCGTCAAATACAAATTCGGCACGGGCCCGTATCCGCAGACGGGCAAGTTCGACTGCTCGACGTTTACCCAATATCTTTACGGTAAGGAAGACGTCGAGCTGCCGCGTACCGCAAGAGCGCAAGCCCGGAAAGGACAAAGCGTCAGCCGTAAAATGCTGCGTGAGGGCGATCTGATGTTCTTTTATGTACCCGGCCGCTTCAAAACGGATAAGATCGTCGGGCATGTGGGCATCTATATGGGTAACAACCAGATGATTCACGCTTCGCCGAAACCGAAAGACGGCGTGCAAATTACGAACATCAATCAGCCTTACTGGAAAAAAACGTTTTTAAGCGCCAAACGTCTGGATATGGAATAAACATGCGGTAAAGACCCAACAAAACCCAACAAGACCATCCAGCCAGTCGCTAAACACAGAATCTGATGAACTGAATCGCGCCATCCAAGCTGGAAGCGATGTTGAACAGCATTGAAAAACACCGAAAAGACCGTTTAAAGCCGTCCCAGGCTAAACGGTCTTTTTGCGCCTTAGGTAAAGCCGAATAGCTGAATGAATGATGCCAAAGAGACGGCTGCGAGCAAGATTTTCGCTTCGGAGCTTGGCCTGAACGCTCATGTCGTACGCATCGGATTCCAAGCGCCGGACTGTGGCCCTTTCCATTGCGAGCCGTCTTCCCACACTTCCTTTTTCCAGATAGGCACGATTTCTTTAAGCCTTTCAATCGCATAACGGCTCGCTTCATAACAGTCCGCACGGTGCGGCGTCGACACGGCAATGACGACACTGGTCTCGCCGACCGGAACCGTCCCGATCCGATGCGAGATGGCCGTGAGGGAGCCGGGCCATCGGGAGCGGATCTCGTCCGATATTTGCTGAAGCGTCTTGAGCGCCATCGGGACGTACGCTTCGTATTCCAGCAGAACGGTACGCTGCCCCAGCGTCGTCCGGCGTGTCGTACCTATGAAAACTAAAGACGCACCGTGTTCGTCGTCCGCTACCTGGACAGATACTTCGTCCGCGGTAAGCGGGCTTGTCGTAATACGATGCAGGCCCAGCGTTTCATCGACGGAGGATGAGGGGACTACCGGCTCCTGCTGCCCCCCGGATACGGGAGGAATAACGGCAATTTCATCGGTTACGGATAACAGGTCGTTGTCTGAGGCGTAAGCTTGATTTTTGGCAATGAACGCCGTCCGGATCAAACCGCTCGCTGCGGGATAGGCGCGGCTCAGAAGCTCCTTCAGCTCGGCTCCGGTCAAAGTCTCCCCTTGTATGTCTATAGGAACGGTGGAAGCGCCGAGGGCATCCGATAACCCGGCGAATACGCGAACAACAAGCTGCATAAGCTGGAAACGCACCTCCATAAGCTAGTCTATATTTGTACCCAGTGTATCATTTCCGTTGCATGTCCGGCAAAAAAAAGCATAAAATTAGGAAAAGCCGACGGCAGGAACTTTTTTGATCGGAATCGAAATGGATAGAGTCTGGACAATCTGTATACGAATGAAGCGGAGGGCGGAGCATGGACGACAAAAAGCTGGTCCTTCTGCATACGAACGATATCCACAGTCACTTCGAGCGGATGCCCCGAGTCGGGTCCGCTTTGGAACAGCTTCGAAGCCGTCATCCGTCCTCGGAGTTGATCGTCATCGACTGCGGGGACCATATGGACCGGATGCGGCCCGAAACCGAGGGCAGCTCCGGCCTTGCCAATATTGCGGTATTGAATGCAACCGGCTACGATCTCGTCGTTCCCGGCAACAACGAGGGATTGACCTTTACTCCGGAGCAGCTCGGCGTTGCCTATAACCAGAGAAACGGGTTCTCAGTCGTATGTGGCAATTTATCCGATAAAGACACGGGCGAAGCGCCGCCTTGGATGGAGCCGTACCGGATACTGGACAAAAACGGGCTGCGCGTAGGCATCATCGGACTGACCGCCTATTATCCCGACTTTTACACGCTGCTGGGCTGGAATATCTCCAATCCCTACGAGACCGCCGCCCGGCTGACGGATCTGCTGCGTCCCGACGTCGACGTACTGGTCGTCGTCTCCCATCTCGGTCTGATGCACGATAAAGCGATGGCCGAGCAAATCAACGGGATCGATGTCATCCTTGGCAGCCATACTCATCATTTGCTGGAGGAGCCGCTGTTTCTAAACGGTACATACATCGCCGCCGCAGGCTGCTTCGGTAAACACTTGGGCGAGCTGGAGTTCTCCTACAGTATGGCGGATAAGCAACTGCGTTTAGTCAAAGGGTTGATCTGGGAGACGGAGCGGTTTCCGCCTTCGGCCCGGCTCGAGACGATTATCGCCGAGGAGGAGCAGAGAAGCCGCGACAGGCTTACTCTGTCCGTCGCTCGTCTGGAACAGCCGCTATACATACGATGGGAATCGGAGTCGCCTCTGGGCAATTTGCTCGCGTCGGGTTTGCGCAACTGGACGGGGGCCGAGATCGGCCTTGTGAATGCGGGCCAGATTTTGCAAAGCTTGGAGGAGGGGACGGTCACGCAATACCGGTTGCTGGAAATATGCCCACCGCCGATTAATCCGTGCCTGATCCGTCTGCCCGGACACGAGCTGCGCCTTGCGCTGGAAGAAGCTTTGCTGGACGAGTTCACCCTGAAACCGATCAAAGGGTTCGGCTTCCGCGGCAAGCTGCTCGGAACGCTGTGCGTCTCCGGTTTGCGCATCGAATATGCCGCGGAAGCGGAGCCTTACCGGAAAATCCGCAGCGTAACGGTAAACGGCGAACCTCTCGATGAACAGCGAATGTATAACGTTGGCACGATCGATATGTTTACGTTCGGGATCGGCTATATGTCGCTTAGCCGCGGACAAATCGTTCAGTATTATTTGCCGGAGTTTATTCGGGACGTGCTGGGCGACCAGCTTCAAAACGAAGAGGAGTTGCAGCTCTGCTCCGATCGCAGCTGGTTTCCGGTAAGCGATTAACGCTTAGGGGGGATGGCATGTTCAGTTTGTGGGTGGCGTTTATTATCGGGGTAGTGGAAGGGCTGACCGAGTTTTTGCCGGTATCTTCGACGGGGCATATGATTCTGGTTGGCAATATGCTGGAGTTTACCGGGGATAAAGCGGAGACGTTCGAGGTCGTCATCCAGCTCGGCGCGATTCTCGCTGTGGCGATCATTTACTGGAGGCGGGTGCTTCGGCTGTTCGGCTGGCGCGATCCGCAAGCTCCGGCTCCGGCTGCAGGTTCGGGTTCAGCGAGACGGCTCAACCTGCTGCATATAGGGCTGGCGATCGTGCCCGCGCTCGGGCTCGCTTTCGTATTCCGCGACTACATCAAGCTGTTGTTCATGCCGGAGACGGTGGTGATCGGTCTAATCGCCGGTGGGATTTTTATGATGATTGGGGAAAAGCAGCAGCCCGCCATAACCGCGGGGGATATGGACCAGTTGACGTACCGTCAGTCGTTTTTTATCGGGATGGCCCAATGTTTATCGTTATGGCCCGGATTTTCCCGTTCGGGAGCGACGATTGCGGGAGGGATGCTGGCAGGGGCGAGCAGGGCGGCGGCCGCGGACTTTACGTTTCTGATCGCCATCCCTGTCATGTGCGCGGCAACCGGATACGAGCTGTTGAAAAATGCCGGTACGATGACCGCGGGGGATATCGGCTTTTTGGCGGTCGGCTTCGTCATAGCGTTTGTCGTTGCGCTTCTGGCCGTCGTTACGTTCATTAAGCTTGTAGGCAAGCTGAAGCTGACTTATTTCTCTTATTACCGGTTTGCGCTCGCTGCAATTGTACTGATATATATGTATACGATCGGCTTTCCCGGTTGAAAAAAGGAAAGAATCGTTAAAAATGATGCCAATTTCCTAGTTCTAAAGTCCTTGAAATTTTGTCGAACTGTGAGGTTTCTTGTTGCTCTTTTTACAACAATTCGATACATTAATAAAGGATACAACGAGAAAACGATGAAGAGACGTGGGGAAACAAATGAGGCTTGTACCGATCGAGTGGTGCCGTCCGGGCATGCGGCTTGCAAAAAAAGTGTTCAACGAGGAAGGTCTCGTGCTTCTGGCCGAACATGTGGAGCTGACTCAAAGGATGGTCGAACGTCTCGCCTTGTACGGAATCCCCCATCTGTATATTGAAGACGAACGGACAGACGATGTTGTCATCAGAGACGCGATTACGGTGGAAACGAGACGGATGGCGATGGGTGTCATCCGCACGAATTTTAAGCGTGTGATGTTGGATTCACTGCCGCGCCGTGCCGCGTACCAGCCTTATATGGGCAAATCGTTTATGGAAGCCTTGAGGATGATCATCGACGATCTCAGTCAAAATCCGGGCGCGATGATTATGCTGACCGACATTAGCATCACGGACATGTATTTGTACCAGCATTCGCTGAACGTATGCATTTACGCGACGATGCTTGGTCTGGCGGACGGATATTCCAAAAACGATCTGACGATGCTCGGTCTGGGAGCGCTGCTGCACGATATCGGGAAGACCAAGCTTCCGACGGATATTTTGAAGAAACCCGGGAAGCTGCTGGACTCCGAGTTCGAAACGATGAAGCGTCATACGGAATACGGGTACCGGCTGCTGAAGGACGAACCGAACATTCCGCTGTTATCGGCACATTGCGCCTTGCAGCATCATGAGCGGCTGGACGGCAGCGGATATCCAAGAGGAATCAGAGGGGAAGAAATCCACGATTTCGCCAAGTGGATCGGGCTGGTGGACTCCTATGACGCCATGACGACGA
The DNA here is from genome assembly GCF_058135425.1 of Paenibacillus sp. MAH-35. NCBI lineage: Bacteria > Bacillati > Bacillota > Bacilli > Caryophanales > Paenibacillaceae > Paenibacillus > Paenibacillus sp. MAH-35. The sequence continues at coordinate 305,477 of NZ_JBYUPU010000005.1, read as the reverse complement.
ACCGGGTGTACAGAGCGGCGATGCTGCCGCATCAGGCGATGGAAGTGCTGTATACGGGCGCCGATTCGCTCTACGAGAAAAGCAAGGTGGAGCATTTCCGCGATCGGGTGGCGATTTACCCGCTTGGGGCTACCGTTACTTTAAATACGGGCGAGACGGGGGTCGTGGTGGACGTCAACAGCCAATTCGCTCAGCGTCCGATTGTCCGCATCCTGGAAGACCAAGAAGGTCAAACGTTGAAAGAGCCTTATGAAATCGATCTTTCCACCCATTTGTCCGTTATTGTGACAGGCATCGGCAACGTCCAGGTGGCGGAGCCTATCAAATTTACATAAGATCCCGTTACGAATTGCTGCCCATGGGCCGATCGTAGCCCGGGGTTTTCTTTTTTTCACGCTTTCGGGTAAAATGGGAAGGATAAGGAACAGTCAGGTGGGGAAAGGCAAGATGAACGATTACGAACAGGCGGCGCTCTTGAAGCCGATTACGCCGGAGTACGATCCTTGGGATCCGATCCGGTCGCTGCGGCAGCATGGACGTCATGTGCTGACAAGTGTTGAATTTACAGTTACCAATTTATGTAATATGCGCTGCGAGCATTGTGCAGTCGGGGATGCTTTGACGATGACCGAAGGAGCCCGTATTCCGATTGCCGATCTGATCCGCAGACTTGATGAAGTGGAGCATCTCGAGACGATCAGCATTACCGGAGGCGAGCCTTCTTACTTGGAGAAGACGGTCAAGGATTATATCGTTCCGCTGCTGAAATACGCAAGAGAACGCGGCGTGCGGACGCAGATCAACTCGAATGTAACGCTCGACCTGTCCAGATATGAGAGGATGGCGCCTTATCTCGACGTCATGCACATTTCCTTCAACTACACCGATGCGGACGATTTTCATCGCGTCGGCTTCGTGCATGCCGGTCATCCGGTCGGCCGTGACACCGCCGTCAAAATGTATGAGCGGATGATCGACAACGCCAGGGCGCTTAGCAGAGGCGGTATGTTCGTATCCGCGGAGTCGATGATTAACTTCCGGACGCATGAGAAGATAGCAGACATTCACCGGCTGATCGGGGAGATGGGCTGTGTGCGTCATGAAGTGCATCCGATGTATCCGAGCGCGTTCGCGGCGAACTTGCCGAAGCTGTCGCTGGAGCAGATCCGCGCTTCGATTCACCAGCTGCTGGACAGGCGCGATCCGGACATGTGGATGCTGTTCGGGACGCTGCCGTTTTTCGCATGCGGCGGCGAAGAAGCCGATCTCGAGCTTGTCCGCAGAATGCGCAGCGAGCCAAAAGTAACCGTGCGCAACGACCCGGACGGACGCAACCGGCTGAACGTGAACATGTTTACCGGGGACGTTTTCGTAACCGACTTCGCGGATCTGTCTTCGCTCGGCAACGTAGCGACCGATTCGCTCGACGGTATTTTCGATAAATGGCTGGAGCATCCGCTTAGCCGGATGGTCAACTGCCACTGCGATGCGGCTGCCTGCTGCGGTCCGAATTTGCTCGTGGCGGACGCTTATTACCGCGATGTCGACTTTATGAAGCGCCGGGCGATCGTTTGAGGCAGGATTGATTCGGTTAAGTAGTTAAAAAGCTGTAACCTGAAAGCGTCCATTAACGTCTAACTATACGGACAGACAGCTGAGCCGCAAAAGGGAGGAATCTCCGGAGCAACCTCGGAGAGTATACAATGGAAACGGAATTTCATTGGAACGAACTGCTTTTGTACATGGTGCTCGTCCTGGTTCTCGTCTTTTTAAACGGTTTTTTCGTAGCGGCCGAGTTTGCCCTGGTTAAAGTTCGGCAGTCCCGGCTCACGCAGCTTGTGAACGAAGGAAACGGCAAAGCCAAATATGCGCTGGCGGTAACCAAAAAGCTGGACGCCTATTTATCGGCCACACAGCTCGGCATTACACTGGCGTCGCTTGGACTCGGCTGGGTCGGCGAACCGGCGGTATCCCGGCTGCTCGTCGAGCCGCTGCTGGCCGCCTTGGGTGCGGGCAACGCGGTGTGGAGCCATACGGTATCGTTTGCCATCGCCTTTTCGGTCATTACGTTTTTGCATATCGTGCTGGGGGAGCTGGCTCCCAAATCGCTGGCCATTCAGAAGTCGGAAGGCACCTCGATGTGGCTATCCGCTCCGCTTATGCTGTTTTACAAGCTGTTCATGCCTGCAATCTGGGTGCTGAACGGAGCGGCCAACAAGCTGCTGAAGCTGTTCGGCGTTCAGCCCGCTTCGGAGCGGGAGGCGGCGCATACGGAGGAAGAAATCCGGATTCTGATGAATCAAAGCGCGAAAAGCGGACATATCGACCAAGACGAGATGGCGCTGTTTGACAATATATTCGAATTTTCCGAGCGGCTGGCGCGCGAAGTGATGGTTCCCCGGACCGATATGGACTGTTTGTATCTCGAACAGCCGTTTAACGAAAGCGTGAAGACCGCTTACGCCTCCAAGCATACCCGTTATCCGGTCGCCAGCGGCGACAAAGACCGGATCGTCGGATTCGTCCATATTACCGATCTGCTGACAGCCGATCCCGATGAGGACCATGATCTGAGGACGCTTCTGCGTCCGATCCTGACCGTCCCGGAGTCGATGGAAGTCAGCCACGTGCTTCGTCTGATGCAGAAGCAGCGTTCACAGATTGCAGTGGTGATCGACGAGTACGGGGGAACGGCCGGGCTTGTGACGATCGGGGATATTCTGGAGGAGATCGTCGGCGAGTTGATGGACGAATTCGACGAAGGCCGGTCGAGCGTGGAAGTGAACGGCCAAATAACGTCGGTCGACGGGCGGATGCTGCTCGAGGATATTAACGCCATGCTGAATACCGCGATCGAGGATGCCGAGGTCGATTCCGTCGGAGGCTGGCTGTTCAAGCAGCTCGAAGGAGTTCCCGTTAAAGGCAATAGCGTGGAACACGACGGCTATACGTTTGAGGTGGCGGAAGTAGACCGACTGCGAGTGGTCCGGGTACATATTACGCGAGATCCAACCGCCGAACCTACTGCAAATCTATACGTCGATTAAGGGGAGCGGTGCCTAGTGTCCATCAAAGCGGTCGTCGCCATACTTGCCGGCGCCGTAATGTTATACGGATTGTTTACGATCGGCATGCCGTTTCTTGCGGCCATCGTTATCGCGATGTTTCTGGATGCGCCGATCCGCGCGATGATGAGAGTATTCCGGATGAACCGGGTAACGTCGGCTACGATCGTCTGTACGTTGTTTACGCTGCTGCTGTTCGGTCTCGCTTATCTGATCGGAGCGGGCGTCGTCTCTCAGCTCGTCGAGCTGTGGACCAAAGTTCCGGTATTTTTGGACGAGTTCAACAAAGTGTTCAAGGATGCGACCGAGAGGACCGAGCTGTTCTACAACTCGCTGCCGGCCGATGTCGCCGTACAGGTGCAGACCACACTGGCTAATAGCGTAGCGACGATTACTTCGACGATCGCGGGTATGATCAAAAGCATATCCTCGTATTTTCTCGGGGCGGCCAAAGCGGTTCCGAACCTGTTCGTCGCGTTTATCGTGTTTATGGTCGCTTTGTATTTGGTCAACTATAGCTTGCCAATATTAAAGACGCAGTTTCTCGGGCTGTTCGAGTTAAAGTCCCGCGGCAAGGTAGAAGAAGTGATGGGCAATTTGCGCAGCTCCATATTCGGCTTCCTGAAGGCGCAAATAATTTTGAGCGCACTGACGTATCTCGTCTCGCTGCTCGGGCTACTCATTCTCCGGGTGGAGTATCCGCTTGCGATTGCGCTTCTGATCATTATCGTCGACGTGCTGCCGATTCTCGGAACGGGCTCGGTCCTCGTGCCATGGGCGGTTTATGTGCTCATTAAGGGCAATATGCCGCTGGCGATCGGTTTGGTTGCGTTGTTCCTCGTCATCACGATTTTCCGGCGCATCGCGGAACCGAAAATACTCGGCGATTCGATCGGCATCGGCGCGCTGCCTACGCTTGTCGGCTTGTACATCGGCTTCAAGCTGGTTGGGGTTGTCGGGCTGTTCCTGGGACCGATCGTCATTATGATTTATAAAGAAATGCGCAAGGTCGGCTTGATCAAGTTTAATATCAAGCTGGAGTGAACGGGGAAGCATGACGGGCCGCCACAGGCGGCTCTTTTCGCGAAATAGCGCGCGCTGGAAACTTTAGGAGAGGTGAGAGTCAGTTTGAGCTTCTGGGACTTTTTTGTAGCGTTAGTATTAGGGATTGTGGAAGGGTTGACCGAGTTTGCGCCCGTATCGTCAACGGGACATATGATTCTGGTGGACGACCTGCTTCTGCATTCGAAGGAGCTGTTCCCGGCTTCGGTGGCCAACTCGTTTAAGGTCGTCATCCAGCTTGGCTCGATTCTCGCCGTGGTGATCGTGTTCAAGGATCGCTTTCTCGACATGTTCGGCTTGCGCAGGAAGAGCGGCGGCGCGGCGAAAGGCGGACCGAGACTGAAGCTGGCGCAAGTCATCGTCGGCCTGATCCCGGCCGGAGTCATCGGCGTGTTGTTCGAAGATTATATCGACGAATACTTGTTCTCCATCGAAACGGTACTGATCGGCCTCGTCGTCGGCGGGGTGCTGATGATCGTCGCCGACCGCTTCCGCCCGCGCGTGCCCAAAGCGGACACGGTCGATAAAGTAACGTACAAGCAGGCGTTCGGCATCGGCCTGTTCCAGTGTCTCGGCATGTGGCCCGGGTTTTCCCGTTCCGGCTCGACGATATCCGGGGGCGTTCTGCTCGGTCTCAGTCACCGCGCCGCTTCCGACTTCACGTTTATTATGGCGGTACCGATCATGATGGGGGCGAGCGTCATCTCGCTGTACAAGCATTGGGATTCGTTTACTGCAGAAGCTTTGCCGTTTTTTGCAGTCGGTTTTGTGAGCGCGTTTATTTTTGCCCTGATCTCCATCCGGTTTTTCCTGAAATTGATCCAGCGGATCAAGCTGGTTCCTTTTGCAATCTACCGTTTCGTACTGGCTGCTCTAATTGCACTCGTCTATTTTTAATGAATAAGCCGGCCCGGTGACGCTGATGTTTGAACCAATCGCCACAATCCTGATGAGCCGCTGAGCGCTCCGGGATCGTGGTTTTTTGTATGCAGCTAAAGTAGGGAAGACGGCCGGTAATCATGATATAGTGTAAGGGAAGCGCATGTACCCGATAACGAAGTGAATAAGCTGATTAGTAGCGGAAAGTCCATGAAACGTGAAAAGGACGGGATGCACGTTGACCAATCACCGATTTGTGCCGGAAGTATACTGGACTACGATCGGCTCTCACGCACCCTCGTTGTACGTGAACAGCGGAGATACGGTGGAGACGACAACGGTCGACTGCCGGGGATGGGACAAGGACGGCCAAGAAGTAACGGCTGGCGGCAATCCGATGACCGGTCCGATTCATATTGCGGGTGCCGAGCCGGGGGATACGCTCGCGGTACGGTTCGACAGCATCGTGCCGGACCGGGGATGGGCTTGGGCGTCCGACGTACTGTCGCCAAACGTGGTGGAGGCCGACTTCGCGGCGAGTCTGCCGAAGGCCGGAATTCGACGCTGGAACGTGAATGCTGCAGAAGGATTTGCGGAGCTGGAGGACGCGGCTGCGGGATATTGGGCCGGCCGGCGGCTGCCGCTGCGTCCGTTTCTCGGCTGCTTCGGCGTCGCGCCTGCGCGGGGGCAAGCGATCTCCACCTCTACGTCCGGAGAGCACGGGGGCAATATGGATTACAGAGGGTTCGTTGCCGGCGTAACCGCCTACTTTCCTGTATTCGCTGAAGGGGCGCTGCTTCATCTCGGTGACGGGCATGCGCTGCAGGGGGACGGGGAGATTGCGGGGACGGGTCTGGAAATCTCGATGGCGGTGAAGTTCCAGGTCCGGGTTCTAAAAGGCGGGAGGACGCGCTGGCCGCGGGGCGAGACGCCCGACTGCATCTTCACGGTCGGCAACGCTAGGCCGCTTGACCAGGCGCTGCAGCATGCTACGACGGAGATGCTCCGCTGGCTGACGGACGGATACGGGATGACGATGCAGGAAGCGAGTCAACTGCTCGGCCAAGCGGTGAAATACGACGTGGCCAACGTTTATAATCCCGCCTATTCGATGGTGTGCAAGATAAGCAAGCGGTTGCTGCCGGACGTTACGGCCATATAAAGGAATGCCGGGAGGAACTGGTCGCGTTGGCAGGGCGGCTGTCTTCCCGGCTATTTGTTCGTTCCGCTTTTTTGGCGCGGGAAAGCGTCAAGCCCCGTTCGGAACCTATTTCCCTCGTCTTCTAGGCTTCCCCGCTTTGCTTTTTCCGGTATTCCACCGGCGTCACTCCAAACGCCTTTTTGAACACTTTGCTGAAATATTTCTCGTCCTCGTAACCGGTCATCCGGGCGATTTGCACGATCTTCAGATCCGGATGCAGAAGCAGCGTCTTCGCTTGCTCCATCCGATGGCGCAAAATGTAGTCGCTGATCGTTTCTCCGAACTCCTGCTTAAATCGGCGCGACACATATTCGCGGCTTAAATAAAAGTGCGAGGCGATGTCCTGTACGCTGATGTCCCGATCGATCCGCTGCTGCACATAACGGGCGATCTCGTACACCAGATTGTTTTCCTGGTGCGCCGCATGACGGAGAAATTCCGACAAGCGGATCAGGCTCGCGGCAAGTTCACCGCCCCACTTCTCCAGCGACAACAGCCCTTGTTCGTTCAAAGGGACAGGCAGTTCGGCTGATTCGACCGGGAAGCGGGTGTCCGTATCGTCGGCGGGGAACAGCTCCTTGACCCAGCGTGACTTCAGGACATGGAATTCGTGACGCCACAGCTCCAGATGGTCCAAGGTGACGACGCTTCGGCTGGAGACTTCCGTAATCCACGCTTGAACCGCTTCCCTGATCTTCTCCTGACTTGCGCTGCGTATGGCGACTCTCATCAGGTCCTCGAAGTCGCTGAAATGAATCTCGGCTGGACGAGGCTTCTCCTTCGGGTCATACGCATGAATCCACCCTGTACGATTCAACAAATTGCGATGCCGCAGCGCCGATTCCGCCTGTGCGAACGATTCCTTGAGAGCGGAAGGGAAAGGCAGGCTGCCGCCGAGTCCGAATTCGACGCGTGCGCCGAAGGCCCGGTAAATCCCGTCGTTAATCGACTCCAGCAAGCGGGGCGTGCGTTCCGGAGATCCCCAGTGAACGAGAACGACCGGATGACGGCTGCTCCAGTAACGGAAGGCGAAGCCTTGCCTCGGCTGTTCGTTCATCAGCTCGTTGCCGATGTTGGCCAGGCTGAACTGCAGCAGCTCGGTTTGCGCCGCGAACTTGTCCCGCAGCTTGCCGTGCAGCGTATCGAACGCGATCGCAGCCACTCGGCAAGGTGTGCCTTCGCGAAGCTCGGGATATTCCTGCTCGAACCAGGCTTTCTCCGCGTAATAGGAGGTAGTCTCCCCGATCAGGCTGGAAAATAGTTTGTCGGCATACACCGGCAGGAGCGAGTTCATCCGGATCGAGCTGAGCTGCAAATTGAGCCGCGCTCTTTCCGCTTCGTTCCAGCTGCGAACCGCCTTCTCGGTAATTTCCAGCAGCTGCTCCGCGTCAATCGGCTTCAGCAAGTAGTCCATGCCGCCGTATTTGACCGCTCCCCGCATAAACTCAAAATCGTCGTGGCCGCTGATCACGATCGTCCGGCAATCCGGAGCGTTGTCCTGAATCCAGCGGAGCAGCGAGATCCCGTCCATATTCGGCATCATCATGTCCGTATAGACGATCTGCGGCTTCTCGGCTTCGATGATCGCTGCGGCGGCTACGCCGTCGGACGCCTCCAGCACGGTGTCGATCCCGTAATCGTTCCAGTCGACGAGCAGCTTGATGGCGTCCCGCACATGTTTCTCGTCATCCACGATCAGCACTTTCATCGTTTGCCTCCTTTCCGTCGTACGGGATCGACAGAGTCACTTTGAAGCCGTGCGGCTTCACATTTTCTATATCCATCGCCGCTTCTTCGCCGTGCAGCAGCTTGAGCCGGGACAAGACGTTCAGCAGCCCGATGCCGCCGCCGTTCTCCTGCTCCGAATCGGCGTCGCTGCCGATTCCGGCTCTGCGCAGCAGTAGCCTTATTCCGTTCAGCCGGTCCGTCTCAGCCCCTTTGCCGTTGTCTTCGACCGAGACGATCAGCCGGCCGTCGTCCGAGGTGCGGCTTCGAACGGTAATGATCCCTTCTGTTACGGACGTCGGCTCGAAGCCGTGCTTGAAATAATTTTCCACGACGGGCTGGATGAGCATCTTGGGTACTTGGATATCCATCGTCTTGTCATCAAGCTCCAGCTTAAGCGAAACCTGTCCGTCGAACCGATGGCTCTGCAGCTCCACATACGACCGGATATGGTCGATTTCTTTGGCGAGCGGCACGGAGGTTTCGGTCGTATTCATACTGTACCGCATCATTTTGCCGAGCGAGGAGATCAGCTTGTAGATGTTCGGCGCATTCATCTGCAGGGCGAGCGTTCCGATCGATTGCAGCGAATTGTACAGGAAATGCGGATGGATTTGCGCTTGCAGCGCCTTGAGCTGATTGGTCCGGTTGGCCAGCTCCAGCCGGTACTCCTTGACGATCAGATTGTTGATATGCTGCATCATCGAGCCCAACCGGGCGGCCAAGATCCCGAACTCGTCCTTCCGTTTCATATCGATATCGACGTTCATATTTCCCTTCTGGATGACGCTGATATAACCGAGCAGACGTTTGATCGGAGCGGTGAACATAAAGGCGGCTCCTACCGTAACGAGTACCGACAAAACCGAGAAAGCGGCGAGAACGAACGTATTGATCCGGGTCAGGTCGCGCGCCTGCTTATAGAGCACGTCCTCGGGTATTCGTTTGACGATCGTCCAATCCATATAGCTTGTAGTCATTTTGTCATACACCTGGATGCCCTTGAAGTCGCCCTCGTTCCAAGCGAGACTGCCCGAGTCATCCGGCTGTGCCAGCAGATGCGCGATCCAGCCGTCGCCGGGACGCTGCCCCCATGCCCCTTCGTCGGGCCCGTACAGGATGGAGCCTGCCGAATCAAGGATGTATAGCTGCTCGCGAGTCCGGTCGTACATGCTTTCGAGCATCGTGCGCAGGCCTCTCATATTGATGTCGACCGATAAAGTGGCCAGTTCCTCCTCCGTTCCCGGTACGCGGCGGATGCTTCGGTGCATCGACAGGACGACGGCCGGCTCGACGTAGGTAGGGACGGCGAAGCCGTACTGATGGCTGGGATGCGGCGGTTCGATGACGACTTCGGACTTGGAGAAGTCGGGACGGACCGGGCTCGGCTCGACGGGGACGCGCTGAAACAGCGAATTGATTAACAGATAAGGCTGCTTCGCCTTGTTCAGATACAAGTACACCTGATACATGTCGCTGGCCGCATTGGTCATGTGCATCAGCGCCCGGTACGTTTCCTTGTCGCTCAAATAGTCCGTCGCTCCGGACAAGATGATGCTGTTCAGCTTCTCGTCGTTGTATACCGTCAGGGTAGCCTGGTGCACGGTGTCCATATAGTGTTTGATATTTTCTTTGCCTTGCACGAGCAGGGCCGAGGTGACGCCGATTCGCTCCTGGGTTACCGTCTGTTTCGTATAGCCGTACGTAATCAGAATCGAAGTGGAGAGCGGGACGACGACGGCCGCGAGCAGGATGGCGATTAATTTATTGCGGATGCTTGTCCGAAACAAGGCGACACCTCGCTTTTTGTCTCCCGAATGAGCAACACGTCATGAAGTTCCACCAAATGCGTCACGAACTTCCATTTTGCACGGGGCGGTTCGGGTTTAAGATACAAGTATGGGAACAATGAAGTAGAACCACAAGGAGGTCGACCAAGATGAGACGGAACAAAATGCTGCGCGATATGTCGCTGCAAGCCTTCTTTGTCGGTCCGGCGACGCTGGCGTTTGCGGTCATCGTCCTGCTGCCGTTTCTGATGAGCATCTATTATTCCTTTACGGAATGGAACGGCGTCAGCTCAGACATGAAATGGGTCGGGATCGCGAATTATACAACCATCTTAACCGAAGACGACTCGTTTCTCCACTCTTTCGGCTTTACCGTCAGATTCACGGTGGCCAGCGTCGTATTGACGAACGTTTTGGGATTTTTGCTGGCGCTGCTGCTCACTCAGGCATTAAAGATGCGGAACGTGCTGCGGACGATCTTTTTCATGCCGAACGTGATCGGCGGACTGCTGCTCGGATTCATCTGGCAGTTCATTTTTGTTAAAGGGTTCGCTACGATCGGCGAGATGACCGGCATCGGATTTTTTCAACTGCCATGGCTCGGCGATGCGGCTACCGGCTTCTGGGGGCTGATTATCGTCAGCGTCTGGCAAAGCGCCGGGTACCTGATGATCATCTACATTGCCGCCCTGAGCAACGTGCCGAAGGATGTCACCGAAGCGGCGCGGATCGACGGCGCCACCCGGCTGCAGATGCTGCGTCATATTACCGTTCCGCTTATTATGCCTGCCGTAACGGTCTGTTTATTTCTCGCAATCTCGTGGGCGTTTAAAATGTTCGATCTGAACATGTCGCTGACCAAGGGCGGGCCGTTCGGATCGACGGAATCGATCGCGATGAACATTTACCAGGATGCGTTCCGCAACAACCAGCTCGGGCTCGGGTCGGCCAAATCGGTTATTTTCTTCGCTGCGGTAGCGCTTGTCACATTGCTGCAAGTCAGCTTTACGAAAAAACGGGAGGTGGAGGCGTAATGCAAACGAGAGCGTATTCGGGCCGGACGCTGCTGCTGGAGCTGCTGGCGCTTGTACTGGCGCTGCTGTTTCTGGCTCCCTTCTACTTCGTTATCGTCAACTCGTTCAAAAGCTTCGGCGACTTGCTCGTCAATTCGGCCAACTTGCCGAAGTCGCTCCACTTCGAGAATTACACCCGCGTATGGGAGATTACGCAGTTTCCGAAAGTATTAACGAATTCGCTGATCATCACGGTGGCGAGCAATATCGGTCTGGTATTGATCAGCTCGATGGCTGCTTACCGGATGGTGCGCGTACCAAGCAGGCTGAACAAGCTGCTGCTGCTCGGCTTCGTATCGGCGATGGTCATTCCGTTCCAGTCGGTGATGATCCCGCTTGTACGCGTGGCGGATTGGCTGAACCTGATGGATAATCGTCTCGGTCTCGTCATTTGTTATTTCGGGTTTGGGGTATCGCTTAACCTATTTTTGTACCACGGCTTTATCAAGTCGATTCCGCTGGAGGTCGAAGAATCGGCCGTGGTGGACGGCTGCTCGCCGTTCGGCGTGTTTTGGCGGATCGTATTCCCGCTGCTGAAGCCGATGACCGTTACGATCGTGCTGCTCAACAGCCTGTGGATCTGGAACGATTTCCTGCTGCCGCTGCTTATTCTGTCCAGTCCGGATCTGCGCACGATTCCGCTTGCCACGTATTCGTTCTTCGGGCAGTATACGAAGCAGTGGGACTTGGCGCTCGCCGGTCTCGTCCTCAGCGTCACGCCGATCGTGATCTTTTTCCTTGCTATGCAGCGTCACATTATTGAGGGCATCACGGCCGGTTCCGTAAAAGGGTAAGACGCAAGCGGCGACCGGCGGCGGACAGGGGAGGGCAAATCACATTTTTCCCCCTTTTCGTTCATTCGCGTCGGTGTCGGTCTTCGCCATACAGTTTTACAATGAAGGTAAGTCAACAAACATATACAGAAAAGGGAGGAAATGAACGATGAACAAACGTTTTGCTACATTCGGACTGATTGGCACTTTGCTCCTTTCTGTGGTCGTTGCCGGATGCGGCCAAAAGGAACAGCCTTCTGCAGGAGGCGAAGCGGGGGGCGACGGCAAAAAAAATGTAACGATAAAAATGTTCCAGTTTAAAGTGGAGATTGCCGAGCAGCTCGCCAAGCTCGCTAAAGAGTATGAAAGCGCAAACCCCGGGGTCAAAATCCAGATCGATACCGTCGGAGGCGGCGCGGACTATGGGGCGGCGCTTAAAGCGAAGTTCAGCTCCGGCGACAAACCGGATATTTTCAATAACGGCGGCTTTACCGACCTCGATCTGTGGCTGGAGCATCTGGAGGACTTGTCCGACCAGCCTTGGGTGAAGGACGTCGTCGAAGTGGCGAAAGAACCGATGACCAAAGACGGCAAGCTGTATGGTCAACCGCTTAACCTGGAAGGTTACGGCTTCCTGTACAACAAAGAGCTGTTCGCCCAGGCGGGCATTACCGAGCTGCCGAAGACGCTCACCCAGCTGGAGGAGGCGGCCAAAAAGCTGCAAGCCAAAAACATTACGCCGTTCGTTAACGGCTACGGGGAATGGTGGGTGCTCGGCAATCATTTCGTCAACCTGCCGTTCGCTTATCAGTCGAACCCGAACAGCTTTATCGACAGCTTGAACAAAGGCACCGGGAAGATGACCGGCAACGAAACGTTTAACAACTGGGTGAAGCTGTTCGATCTCCAGTTGAAATACGGCAACGCCAATCCGCTGCAAACGGACTACAACACGCAGGTGACCACCTTCGCAACGGGTAAAGCCGCAATGACGCAGCAGGGCAACTGGACGCAAGTGCAACTGACGAAGACGAACCCGAACCTGAAGGTCGGCTTCCTGCCGATGCCGATCAGCGACGATGCGGCGGCTAACGACAAGCTGCCGGTCGGCGTGCCGAACAACTGGGTCATTAACAAAAACTCGGCTGTGAAGGACGAAGCGAAAAAGTTTTTGAACTGGATGGTTACGTCGGATGTCGGCAAAAAGTATATTACTCAAGAGTTCAAGTTTATCCCGGCATTCAAAACGATTACAGCCGACGAAGCAACCCTCGGACCTTTGGCCGCCGACATTATGAAGTACGTCAAAGACGAAAAAACGCTTAGCTGGAACTGGTTCAAATTCCCGAGCGGCGAAGCTTCGAGCAAGAAGTTCGCGGATGCGATGCAGGCGTATGTCGCCAAGCGGATGACGAAGGAACAAATGTTCGATGAGTTCCAGAAGACGTGGGACAGCTTGAAGAAATAAGGTGTTTTAGAAATAGGGATGCGCCCCCGGGAGACCTCATTTGGTCTCTCGGGGGTTTTTGTGTTTGTAGATGTAATGCTTCGGCGGGCATCGGAAGTTTCGGGAAGTCTCAGAAAGCCTCAGAAAGCCTCAGAAAGCCTCAGAAAGCCTCAGTCCCACGAAAACCCTGGCCCCTCGGTCCCCTTTAGTACCCTCGGGCCACCTTCGGCAATCTCAGCACCCTCGGTACCCCGCCATCCTCAGCACCCTCGCCACCCTCAGCGCCCCCGGCCCCCGCCATCCCCGGCCCCCTCGTTCCCCTTGGCTCACCTTAGCCCCCTCAGTCCGCCTTGGTCCGCTGATCTTACCTGGGCCTCCCCGGCCCACCTTGGTAACCCCCGCCCCCTCGGCTAACGAATCATGCTGAGCTTATTTGCGGGAAATGCTGGCATTATAGATCTAACGAACCTCAGTAGTCTTATGGAGCGAATCATAGCCGAAATAGAGAAGTATACAGGGAATAACGACTCTGGGGTTCCTAACAACTTCAGATCGCCGTTTTTTGATCCAATAGGAGTTACGGAGTTCGTTAAAGCAACGTCTTAGGGGGCACAGTCCGGGTGTTTCTCCGTTTTTTTAATGGGACTAACAAGTTTTCTGGGCTTTGCTCATAAGGTATATAAGTTTAACACCCCGTTACTCCTTGAAGGAGGCAGATTCCTTTGGAACAGATGCAACCCATGCAACCCATGCAACCCATGCAACCCATGCAACCCATGCAACCCATGCAACCCATGCAACCCATGCAACCCATGCAACCCATGCATTCCCCGGCGCAGCATTCCCCGGCGCAGCATTCCCAGTGGCGAGTCTATTACCCGTTCGTGGGGCCGTGCGATCCGTGCCCGCCGATCTTAAAGAAATGGTTTGTCATCCCGCCTAACGTCACGATGCCGGTACAGCCGCCCGGTCTTCCGCAGTTTACTCCGCAGGAAGCGCTCAGGGCCGGTACGTTATGGCCCGCTTATTACAGTCCGTATAACGGCAGGAGAGGGTAAGCGATGGAAAAGAAACTGGACGATCGTTATTATGAGCTGCTTCGCACCTTGCAGGAGGCCGACTTCGTGCTTATTGAATTGACGCTGTACCTGGATACGCATCCGAACGACTTGCAGGCGATTCAGCAATTCAACCAGATGGCGGTGCATCGCAGGCAAATTGCCTGTGAATACGAGAGCGAGTACGGTCCGCTGCTTCAATACGGCCTAAGCTTCAGCCGGTATCCGTGGGATTGGATAAACACGCCTTGGCCTTGGCAGGTTTAGTGGGGCGAGGGGAAGACGGATGCTGATGCCCGGTTCATGTATCATGAGCCGTAATCGTGCCGCGACGGGAGCAGGTATGACGGTGAAACATAGGGCCGAACAGGCACTTTGCCGGTATCCGAACGGTTCGGTGCCATTTGTAGAGGAGGATGGCGAGGCATGTGGATTTATGAGAAAAAGCTGCAGTATCCCGTCCGGGTAAGCAAGTGTGACCCGCAAATGGCGAAATTCCTGCTGGAGCAGTATGGCGGGGCGGATGGCGAGCTGGCTGCGGCGCTCCGGTATTTGAATCAGCGGTACAGTATTCCTGATAAAGTGATCGGATTACTTACTGATATTGGAACGGAGGAGTTTGCCCATCTCGAAATGATCGCCACCATGGTCTACAAGCTGACGAAGGACGCTACGCCGGAAATGATGAGGGCGGCCGGACTCGGCGATCATTATGTCGCCCACGACAACGCGCTGTTTTATCAGAATGCGTCGGGCGTTCCGTGGACGGCGGCCTACATACAGGCCAAGGGTGATCCGATCGCTGATCTCTACGAAGATATTGCGGCGGAAGAGAAGGCGCGGGCGACGTACCAATGGCTGATCGATATAACGGATGATGTAGATTTGCAGGACGGCTTGAAGTTTTTGCGCGAACGGGAAATCATTCATTCGCTCCGCTTCCGCGAGGCGGTGGAGATTTTGAAGGAGGAGCGGGACGCTCAGAAGGTGTTTTGAGGAGGAGCGGACGCGATTCCCGAAAAAGGTCAGGGGCTGCCTCAACATGTTCACATGCATGGGGAGGTCCCCCCTCTTCAAAGGAAAGGACCTCAAAAAGACCTCAAGTTCCACTGTTAAGTGGAGGCTGAGGTCTTTTTCGTGAGGAAAAACAGTACTAAGCGGGGCACAATTCATCGCAAATTGACTGTGGAGACAGCCCCTTTGCCGCAAGGCGATAATCCGGCAGAGCGTTTTTTATAGAAAGATCAATGAGGTCCTTGAGCCTCCGGGAATTCCGATCCGCAAGGGCCGCTTTCTTCGTTCCAGGTCATATCCAGCGCTTCTCCGTCCCGGGTATACAGCGGATTGTAGTATCTGCCGATTTTCGTCGTGGAGATGCCGGTGTAGTGGCATATAAACGAACGTCTGAACCGGTCCTTCGACGTGTTCGGATAAGAGCCGTGGATCAGGCTGCCGTTAAAAAACAACACGTCCCCGGCTTGCAGCCGGGCCGGTATGGCTTGCAGCCCTTCAGGCACGGTAACCTCTTCTTTGGAAAACGATACGGCGGAATCGGCTTCGTGCGGGCATTCGATTCCGAGCGCGTTCGTTTTCGGGACGAGCTGGATGCCCCCGTTCTCCTCGTCGGAAGGGTCGACGGCCGTCCAGGCGGCGATGCAGGTGCCCGGTTCGACCTTCAAATAAAAATTATCCTGATGAAGCGCCTGCCCGCGGGCGCCCGGCGGCTTGAAATAAAACATGCTCTGGGCGGCGTAAGCCTCCTCCCCGAACAATTCGGCGAGAACATCCATCACGCGGGGATCGAGCATGTAGCTTTTGGCGACTTCGTTGATCCGGTGCGGGTGCATCATCCGCGGATACACTTTCAGCATATCCCCTCCGGCTTCCTCGGGCGGAACGGCACGGAAGCAATTCGGGATCGTACCTTTGGCATGGAGTTCGCTGAAGGTTGCTTTCATTTCCTCGACTTCAGTTGCGCTGAACAATCCCCGGACGATTAAATACCCCTCTTGACCAAACTGCTGTTTTTGCTGTTCGGTAATCGTCATTGCTTGCTGTTGTTTTGACATCGTCATCCCTCCGCGGTTATGATCGGATTAACGTTCCTGTGCTTCTATTGTAGCGGCATGGACCCCCTGGAAGGAATGGTGGAAATGTTCGATTACCTGGACGATCCTGCTATCCGCGATCAGCACGAGCACAAATCCGGCCGGCTCCTGGCCGATCACTTCCGCGTACCGTTCGGTTACAGCACAAGGCGTTCCAAAGGCTCGCAGGACTGGCTGCTCACCTATACGATATCCGGCTCCGGCGTATTCAAAATCGGCGACGACATTCGCCCGTGCGATGCCGGTGCTGCGGTGCTGCTTCCGCCGGGAACGCCCCATTTGTATGCGACGCAGGAGGGCTCCGTCTGGGAGTTCGTATGGGTGCATGTCGTGCCTCCGCCTCATTGGAGCGGACTTTTGCAGCTGCCCCGGTCTTATGGAGGACTGGTCTATATTCCGATTGGGGAAGAGGCGGTGAGGCGGCGGCTCGTGGACGCCTTCCATAGAACGATTCGCGACAGCAAGGATCTCCATCCCTATTCCGCCGAGCTTGCGATGACGGGGGTGGAGGAGCTATTGCTGCTGCTGAACCGGGAGCAGCGCCGTACGTCCGCTCCTGCAATCGATCCGCGGGTATCGGAGGTGCTGCATATCCTGATGCACCGGATGAACGAACCGCATTCCGTCGCAACTCTTGCGCGCGGCGTTAATCTGTCGCCCTCCCGGCTTGCGCATATGTTCAAGGAGCAGGTAGGCGAGTCGATCATCGATACGCTCAATAAGATTCGTTTGCGCCAGGCGTCCCGGCTGCTGCGGTTTACAACGCTTCAAGTGAATGAAATTGCGAGGGAAGTCGGGTTTCAGGACCCGTTTTATTTCACGAAGCAGTTTAAAGCTTTCTGCGGGATCAGTCCAAGCGAATATCGGCGGCAGAGCTCTGATCCCGGCTAGTCGTATCCGCATCGCCGCGCCAAATAGGAAAGGGACGTTACCCCCATAGAGGAACGTCCCTTCCTGGCTTATTGATACATCTGCTGCCGATGAAGCCCGGCAGAACCGGATTAAAATTCCGCGCCAAGCGCCTTCAAGTTCCTTGCGCTTACCGCGAGGCAGTCGAACGGATCGCGGCCGTAGCAGTTATCCTGCTCGACGGCGCCCCACTCGACTCCGGTAGCGGTGCAAGCGTCGAGGATGCCGCGGAAGTTCATGTTGCCTTCGCCGACTTCGGCGAAGAGCCGTTCGCTGCTGGCGTTGACGATAAAATCTTTCAGATGGATGACCTGCATCCGTCCGTCCACCTTGCGAATCCATTCGATCGGATCGGCTCCGCCGGCTTGTACCCAGTGAACGTCCAGCTCGAAGCCGAACGCGTTGCTGTCCGACTCGTCGAACAAAATGTCCATGCCGGATTTTCCATCGAATTTGCAAAACTCAAACGCATGGTTATGATAAACGAAGGTGAGTCCGGCTTCTTTCAGACGGCGGGCGATATCCGATGCTTTTTTAGCGAATTCGACATAACCTTCGGCACTTGTCCGGTATTCCCCGGGTAAGCCGCCGATTCCGACATAGCGGCAGTCCCACAGCTTGTGCTGCGCGATAACGGCATCCAGATCGTTCTCCATATTCGCGAACGGAATATGAGTTGCGCAAATATTCAGACCGACCCGGTCGCAAATGTCTTTCAACGCTTGATCCCCGATCGGGCCGAGACCCGACACTTGCACGGCGTTGTAGCCGATATCCTTCACTTTTTGCAAGGTGACGGCGATATCTTCTTCGGTTTTCAAAAAGTCGCGAAGCGTGTAAAGTTGTGCCGCGATTCTCATGAGCGCGTACCTCCCGGTAATTCCGGTGCGTGTGATCGGCAGATCTGCATCCGGTAAATAGTTCAGTGGCTCTCTGGATGACTGGTGTGCTCGTCAATGCCTTATTATAACGGCTCCTGTCCGATACGTAAACGATAGGTTTTCCGGCGATTACGGGGTCAGCCGGGTCCGGTCCCGCGGAAATGCCGCCGCTTCGCGCACGTTCGGCAACCCGAGAAGACGAGAGGTGAGCCGTTCGAGTCCGATCGCAAACCCGCCGTGCGGCGGCATCCCGTAACGGAACACGTCGAGGTATCCGGCAAAATGGTTCGGCTCCAGTCCGCGGCTCCGGATCGATTCGCTCAGCTGCTCGTAGTCGTGAATGCGCTGGCCGCCTGTCGTTATTTCCAGACCGTTAAAAAGAAGGTCAAACGAAGCGGTTAACGCTGCGTTATCCGGAGCGGGCATCGCGTACATCGGCCGGATCTCTCTCGGATACCGGGTTACGAACACGAACGCCGGCTTGTTTGGCTCCGAGGCGTATTGGCAAATCAGCCGCTCTCCTTCCGGGTCGAGGTCGCCTTTGGGCGACGTTTTGCCGTACTTGCGCTGCAGAATCTGCTGCGCTTCGGCGACCGGAATTCTCGGGATCTCGCCCGGAACCGGAACCTCTACGCCCAATAGGGCAAATTCGGCTTCACACTCCGCAGCGGCCCGCTCGAACATATAGGCGAGCAGATGCTGCTCCAAATCCATCAGTTCTTCTTCGGAACGGATAAACCCCATCTCCGCGTCGAGCGAGACGTATTCGTTCAGGTGGCGGGACGTATTATGCTCCTCGGCGCGATACACCGGAGCGATTTCGTACACGCGCTCATACCCGGCGCCGACCATCATCTGTTTGTAAAATTGAGGGGACTGCGCCAAATAAGCTTTCTGCTCAAAATAATCGACCGGGAACAGGTTGGAGCCGCCCTCGGTGCCGGACGCGACGATTTTCGGCGTAAAGATTTGCGTGAACTGCCTGCTCGACAAGTAGTCGCGAAACGCACCCGCTAACGCCGATTGAATCCGGAACGTAGCGTGAACCTTCGGATGACGCAGCGACAATACGCGATGATCCAATACGGTGTCGAGCCGCGCGCTAATGTTTTTCTTGTTGATTTCAAAAGGCAGGGGAGCCTCGACTTTGCTGATGCAGGTGACGCCGCTGGCGTGCACCTCGATGCCGCGTGGAGCTTTGGACGAAGCGGCGGCTGTTCCCGTCACCGTTACGACCGACTCCAGACTAAGCGGCGATTCGGCCAGCTGGCCCTCCAGCACACATTGTACGATTCCGCTGCGGTCGCGGACATCTACGAACGCCAGGCCCCCCATTCCGCGAATGGCGTGGACCCAGCCTTGTACCGTAATCGCTTGCCCCGTATGCTCGGAGACCCGGGAGCAAAGCACACGGATAGAAGAAGACGAATGAGTTGTCATAGCAAACACTCCTATTCAATTGTGTAGTTTTAAACCTGGACATGAAGTTGAAGTTGTTGTTATCGTCGTTATCATCGTCGCCGTCATCCATGTGATCACCCCCCTAATGGGCCCCCAAAAGTGAAGCAGGCCTTCGTAGCGTAGTCCGGGTACTTTCGGGGGAGCCCCCGAAAACAGCCCCCAAAAGTGAAGCAGGCCTTCGCAGCGTATTCCGGGTACTTTCGGGGGAGCCCCCGAAAACAGCCCCCAAAAGTGAAGCAGGCCTTCGCAGCGTATTCCGGGTACTTTCGGGGGAGCCCCCGAAAACAGCCCCCAAAAGTGAAGCAGGCCTTCGCAGCGTATTCCGGGTACTTTCGGGGGAGCCCCCGAAAACAGCCCCAAAAGTGAAGCAAGCCTTCGCAGCGTATGTCGCCAGCTCCGCAGAAAACACAAAAACCCCGTCCCAACAGGGACGAGGTTATCACTCGCGGTACCACCCAAATTATCGCGCAGCCGCGCGATCGCTCGAATCCCCGTAACGCGGGGAGGCGTCCGCTCCTACTGCGCCGCTTGGGGCGGCCGTTCAGGCGGAACTCTCCGGTGTCGTTCACTCGGACGTCAGCCGCCGTCCTCCCAGCCAAGGGACGGCTCTCTGTGCGCTGCGCGTTCCGGCTACTGCTCCGGATCATCGTTTTGGTCGTTTCACATATAGTATTCACTTTGGACGGTTTTGTCAAACAGAAAAAAACGGGATCATTCCGATCCCGTAGTTTTACAAGTCCAAAAGAGAAAGTGAAAAGCAAAAAAGGGTGGGGGAGATGCGCGTAAAGCGAAGCGTCTGACTTTAAAATCGTATTGTAACCATAAAACGGAATAAAAAACAAGACGATTTTAACGGAAGTGAAGCGTATTCCCCCACGCTTTGCCTTCGTAAGCTTCCTCTCTTTGCAGACTTTTGCAACAGCCCGGATCAGTCCGATCCCGATTCTTCCTTCTGCATCGCCACGTAAACAGAGGGGGGATACCCCATAATGCGCGAGAACGCCTTGCTGAACGACTGAATCGTCTCGTAATGCAGCCTCGCCGCCACCTGCTTGATCGACAAATTGCCGTATTTGAGCATCTCCAGCGCCTTCTCGACCTTTTTATGATTGATATACCGCTGCAGGGTCATGCCGGTTTTGTCCTTGAACGTGTGCGACAAGTACGTATAGCTGTATCCCAGATCCTCGGCCAGCGTTTTGATGCTTTTGAGCTCGAAAATGTGGTGCTCGATGTAGCGGATAACCGAATACACCGTGTACCCGACCGAATGGGACGAACGCTCAGGCGCGTATCTCGCCACTTTGCCGCTTTTCTCGATAAAGGAGCGGTACGCCAGAACGATGACTTCTTCCAGATAGTTTTTGATCATCGTGCGCGAATACGGCTTCTGCGAATAAAACTCGTCGATATTGCGAAGGAACGGGATCATCACGTTGTACGTATCCTTCGAATGGTAATAAGGGGCGGATTGCAGGAAAGCGCGGATATCCGCAAATTCCCCGTCCGCCTCCTCATTAAACATAAATCCCATGTAGACGAAGCGCAGCATGCTGGACTCGTCCGTCTGGATGGAATGAACGTGGCCTACGGAGTTGAAAATAATGTCTCCCGCGCTGACCTTCACGCAGTCGTCCCCGACGTGGAAAAAACCGCTGCCGGACACGATGCAGCTCAGCTCCAGACAGTGCTGCATATGCGGCAAAATCTCGTAGCCGCACTCGCAGCATATTTCCCCGATCTGGTACAGATCGATGCCTCCGTACGCCGACTTCCCTTTGGGAAATACGTTGTCGAAGTGAAACAAACAGCCCGCTTGCCCACGTTCCTTCATATCGTCTCACGCTCCTGTGAACCGGTCCAACCTGATATTCACATTATACGCTTTTTGGGAGCTCGATCCACTGGTAAGGCGTCTGTGCCGCCTTAAAGCCGTACTCGATAATTGTAATAATCGCGATCGTCTCGGCGGAATCGACGGTCGGCTTGCCGCTTTCAAAAAACGCGGTCAAGTCTTTAACAAACTCGCCGAAGAAATTCGACTCCGCCTTCAGGATGGACGACTTGCCGGATTCGTAATTGATCGCAAGCGTAAACGGAACGTTGCCGAAATGATGAATCTCCGCCTGGCGACCTCCCGAGAAGCCGATCAGCAGGGAAGGCGACTTCTCCGTGCCGGTGAACATCACGCGTTCCGCTTCGCTGCCCATCAGCGAGACGATCGGCTCGATCTGATGAATCGAGTAGTTGTCGTATTTGCCCGGTCCGAAGCAAACGATCGTATCGATGCCGCTTCTGTCCACTGCGCTGTATTCGGTAGCGAATCGCAGGGCGGAGGACGAATAAAGCGGCGTGCCGTGCTTGTGCGCCGTCTCGAACAGAAGCAGCGCGGTTTTGCGGTCCGGAGCGAACGTTTTATCGACATAGGTCGGCTTGCCCGACTGAAGCGGAATCATCGCCAGCTCTTCGTGGAATTCCGGATAATCCGGGGAGAGCACGATCAAATAATCGCTTTTCTCCACGACCTCCTCAATCGATCCGAGCAGCTCGATTCCTTTGTTGCGGCACCAGGTTGCGTTGTCGAGCCCGGTGTCGGAATCTTTTTTGCCGTAGGCGTACGCCACTTTCATCGCCCCGCCGGTTGCCGTCTCGATCCACTCCGGATATTTGTTCGCATGCCATTCGTCGAGAAAATAATCGATAAACCCGATCTTTTTCATACGGCGTCCACCTCCGTCTTAAGTAAACGAAATTTCCGAGCGTTTGTCGGACGAATCGTAGATCCCCTGAATGATTTTGGAAGACAGGATGACGGTATCGATATGGGCAGGCGACTTCTCGCCGGTACGGACGCAGTTGATGAAGGCGTCGATTTCGTTCTGGAACATGTCGCGGGACGTGTACTTCGGCGTCGTTTCCAGCAATGCGCCGTTTTTCGCGCTGTACAGGACGAACTCTTTGCCGTATTGCAGACGGATTCCCGCTTTGTCGCCGAGGAAGTCGATGTACATTTCGCCGACGCCGATATTTTGCGCCCATGCGCCGTTCAGCGTAATCGTAGGTCCTTCCGTACGGATCATCGCGGTAACGGAATCGTCAACGTCGTAAGTGCCTTCGTAGTTTGGAGGTCCGGCCCACATGCTGGTGTACGCGTAGTTTTCCATATCTTTGCCCAGCTTGCAGAACGCTTGGCCGGATACGGTCAGCGGCTTCGGATCGCCCGAGCAGTACATGACGATATCGAGGAAATGGACGCCCCAGTCGATCAGCGCGCCGCCGCCGGCAATCGCCTTCGTCGTAAACGCTCCGCCGAGCCCCGGAATCGAACGGTGTGCGCGGAAGCTGACATACACGTGATACAGCTCGCCCAGCTCGCCGCTTTGGATCATGTCTTTAATGATATTGACGCCTGTGTTGAAACGGTTCACGACGCCGATATTGAGCACTTTGCCGGTTTCATGCTGAACTTTCTGCATCTCGAGCGCTTCTTCGTACGTTCTTGCGGCCGGCTTCTCGCACAATACGTTTTTGCCTGCGCGGAGGCAGTCGATCGAGATCGTGGAGTGGCCGTTGTTCGGCGTGCAGACGGAAACCGCTTCGACTTCCGGATCTTCCAGAATGACGCGATAGTCTTCAATCGCGATGCCGCAGCCGTAATCCGCAACGGCCTTCTCGGCTTTTTCCTTAATAATGTCGCAGAAATATTTGATTTCCGCATCCGGATTGGCCAGGTAGGCTTTGATGTGGGAGCTGTTCGCAATCGTACCGCATCCGATAATGGCTACTTTCGTTTTGCTCATGGGTTATCCCTCCAATGGTTGGTGCGTTTCCACATTAATTGTAGCCTCTTGTCCCAAATAAACAATCTTTTTTTTCAACTATGCGCTTATCCCAATTTGTCTTTTTGAATGTCGATCCTGATACGACATTTTATGTCGCATCGGCTGGTTTACAATGAAATAGCCAGCGGAGCCGGACGGTTCGGAGAATGAATCGTTCCCGTCAGGCGTACGCCCGCGTCCTCACGGCCCGGGCGGCGGCATAACCCATATGGAAAAGAGGCATGAACGGCAATGGCCAAAACAAAAAGAGGACGAGTATTATGGAATCTTCCTTCCCGGGGACGGGGCACGTGCACCCTGTGCGGCAGTACAAGAATCAAGCTGCTGTATCCGCGGACGAGATCCGACGGTTCTACGGTGAAAGTATGCAAACGGTGCGCCAAGGCCCCTCAAATGAAGGTAGATCTATCGACCGGCTAGCTCAGCAGTTAACCGGATAGGAGGGGGAGACGACCGGAGTATCGGCGAATAGCCGGACATTCCGGCATCAAGGAGCCGCTCCGATATTGTATCTGCGATCCGGCAACAACAACCGGTCCCGGACCCGGGTCCCCGTCTGGTGGCAGGCGGATACCCGGGTTTGCCTCTTGCGGACGGTCCGTCCGGGTGGTGTAATAGCAATAGGCCAGCTCGACAGATCAGGAGCAGGGGGTGCAGATCATGAGCAGCATTCACCGGATTCAATGGTTCGATCAGCAGATCAGGGAAGAACGGTACCCGAACAGCGGGCAGCTGGCGAGCCGATTCGAGATCTCGAGGCGGCAAGCCCAGCGGGACATCGAATATATGGAATCAACTTTGCGCGCGCCGTTGTATTACGATGCGAAGCGGCGGGGATACCGGTACGAGGATAAAACGTACGCCCTGCCGCTTCTTTATATGACGGAAGAAGAGAAGTCGGTGTTGAAGTTTCTTGCGCACCGTTACCGGCAATACAATTACGAAAATGCGGATGCCGTCAAAAGGGTCGCTCATTTGCTGGACCGGTTTACGGATGAGCGGGAGCCCGCTATGCCGGGGCGCGGACTGCCGGTTTTCGAAGCGAACCCGAAGCTGATTCAGACGGTAGAACGGCTCGGCGCAGCGATCCGGGAACGGGCGATCGTCCTTATTCAATATAGAGACATAGAAAAAGAAACCCCGTCGCAGCACCGAATAGCTCCGCTGAAGCTCGAATCGTTTTATAATGCGGACTACGTGGTAGCCTATTGCCAGCGGGAGGGTGTCCGGAAAAGCTTCCGGCTGGACCGGATCACGCAGCTTTCCGTTACCGGGGAGAAGTTCCGGCTTGCGGAAGCGGAGGAGATGGAGAAGCTGGACAGCAGGCTTCCCGTGCGGAAGCCTTTTACCGCCGAGGTATGGCTGGATCGGCCGCTGGAGGGGACGGCGTGGAACGGGTACACCGCGCGTCCGGGCGCTGATCCGCTGTTGTATACGATCGAGTTTTACGATCAGGATGCGTTTATGCAGCATCTGCTTGTTGAGCAGTGGCGGGAGCTGGCGTCTCCCAAATGGCTGAAGGCGAAGCTCCGGGAGAAGTGCCGGGATCTGCTCGGACGCCTGGAGCCTCCGCCGAATCGATAGTTTAATCGAGAGGAGGGGGAGGATGTCCTCCGTTTGTTTGAACATCCCGATGAAACGGGAGTCGAAGTCGTTTACCGACAGTCTGCATGCGATATTAACGGCGTCGGGACGGTTTGACGGCTCCAAATCGATGCTGTCCGGCCTTTCCGGCATGGCCTTCAAATTATCGGTTCACGAGAAGCTGCTGCCGATGTCGGTGACCGCTTACGGGCAGTGGGGCGTGGAGCACAAACCCGCCGTCGACAATTTGGGGGTGCTCACGGAATCGGACGGAGGGAGAACGAGACACCCGACGTTCCGGCACTACCGGCAGGAGGCGGTAAGGTGGATCAAGGGCAGTCTGGACCGGGGAGTGGGCGTCATCTATTGGATCCCCGAGTTCGGGGTGATACACGGATACGACGACGAGGACCGGATCTTTTATATTCAGGACGGCCGTACGACGGAAGATCAGGTCGTGCTGTACGATAACCTCGGACTGAACGTGACCGATTTCTGGTACTGCCGGCTGTTCGGCGACAAGGTGGACGTTCCGCTGGAAGCGATGGTTCTCGAATCGATGCGGCTTGCCCTGCAGGACTGGGATACACCGCACAAAACGTTGCCGGACACGAAGATCGCCTCCGGCAAGCTTGCTTATTCGTTTCTCTGGCGGGGACTCGAGCAGGGGGAGTTCGACGAGGGAGGGGCGGCGTATATCTTACACTCGTATTCCGTTTCCCGCCGCGAGATCGCCGACTATTTGCGCGAAGTCCGGGGGTTGTGGCCGGAGCTGGATGAAGCGTATGCCTGTTACGCCGGTCTGATCGAGGCGATATCGGTTATTCCGGATCGATTGAAGGAGCAGGAACGCGGAGGCGGGAAAAGGGTGAACCGGACGGACATTCCGCTGCTCGCGGATCGGCTTCGCAAGGCCGAAAGGCTGGAAGACGAGGCGATGGAGCTGTTTCGCGCTGTATCGCGGAACTATCCGGACCTGAAGCGTTCCACGATCCCGAGGTGGGGGAGGCATTCGCCGCGATAGCCGGTATCCGGGATAAAGAGAAGGAGGCGAATGCATGGGATGGGAGCTGTAATTGTGCCGGGGGTGCAATTGGCGAACGAATCGGAGTCGTATATCGATGCGATGCACGCTGTCCTTTCCCATAAAGGGTGGATGGCGCATCCGAAGCCGATGTTGTCCGGAATGACGGTGGCAGGGTTCCGCTTCACGGTCAACCGGCGGTTAACGGCGGAATCGGTTACGGCCTACAACTGGATCGCCGAAAACTTTTTGGCGGCCGACTTCATCGGCGTTAGCTCGTCGCAGAACGCCGGTTTTACGTTTGACGCGACGTTCCCGCTATATCAGCGGCAGGCCGTATCCGATATCAAGGCGTCGATCGGCCGGGGGACGGCCGCGATTATATGGAAAGATCAATTCGTAGTTGCCGCCGGTTATGACGATTGCGACGAGGTGCTGTATATTGCGGATGGCAAGAGCAGCGAATATGTCACGGTCCCTTACGGACAGTTTGGCCGAAACGATTCACCGTATTGGTACTACCAGCTGTTGGAAGACCGGATCGAGATCGAGGAATCGGCGATTTTCCAGGAATCGTTCGTGCAGGCCGTTTACAAATGGGAGTCTCACGATCTGATGCTTCCCGAAGCGGAGTACGCATGTGGCAGGCGGGCCTATGACGCGATCGTCGAGGCGCTGCGGAGCGGCGATTACGACAGCGGGGAATCGCGCCACGTATTCCGCTGTTATGCCGCCGCGAAGCGGGATATCGGGGAATACGCGCGGAGGCTGGAGCTTGTCTGGCCGGAGATCGGAACGGCAGCGGCGCATTATTCGCGGGTATCCGGCCTATTCCGGCGTATAGCCGAGCGGGCTTGCGCTCCGGATACCGGCAGCGGGCCGTACGAGCCGGAGACGGTGCGGGAGCTTATCGGGCTGTTTCGCGAAGCGCAGTATGAGGAGGAACTGGCGACCGGGGAGATCCGGGCGCTTTTGAACGAAACGATTCACAACCGGTTCCACGATATCGGGCTGAGGTAAGCTTGCCGGGATTTTACCTTGGTCAATTTGCAGATGGAGATGAACGGAGAACGGTACAAGAAAACGATGCTAATCGCGGCGGGGCTGTCCCCAAGTGTCCGCATGACTGGAAACGTCCCGGCTCCCAACGGAAAAGGAAAGGACCTCAAATTCCACTGGAAAGTGGTGGCTGAGGTCTTTTTTCTCAAGGAAAACCGGTTTGAAGTGAGGTTCGTAAAATCGCAAAAGCTTTTTGGGACAACTCCGTTGCCGTCCGGCAAAGGCGGCAAGAATGGAGCTGATCCAAGGGCAGAGACTGAAGTGCAAGTGCGGCGGATACATCGTTTGCGGCTGAATTATTATTACAAGGACTGCTAGAAAAAGCGGGAGAAGATATGGTATGATGAATGATAGATTTTGATCTTTTTTGCTCGTTTTGTTTCATTTTAATTTTCAAGATTTGTGTGAAACATGTTAAGCCGCTTCGAAAGCTGAGGCTCGTTAGCGCTCTCGCCGTCTGTGATCGTTTGGGATCGTTTTCAAACTGCTATCTGGAGCATGGAACCACATACCTGTATCTGAAGGAGGATTCCCGCATGTCTACCGCCGATTTTACATTTGCTACCCGGCTGCTCAGCTCGCTGGAGAAAGTATTCGCCGACGAGGAATTGCAAGCCGCTCCTCTCAGCCGCGCCACGGCACTTCAAGATGAGACGTTCTCGTATCAAGTCGCGTACCGCGCGTCCAAGCTGATCAAGCACATCCAAGCCCGCGTCGAGTCGCCGCTCGGAAGGTCCGTAACGTTTCGTACGGTGGGACTGGTACCTGCCGAGATGCCGGCGTACGCCGACCATGACGCACATCTGCTGCGCTCTACTCCGGGCTTGTACCCCGATCCGCTTTTTCCGGTGAAGGAATCGGAAGGGCTGACGGGTTTGCCGAACCAATGGCGCTCGATCTGGGTTACCGTCGATTTGAAATCGGGAGTTACGCCCGGCACGTATCCGATTACCGTTATTTTCGAGGCGAAGGACGGGCAGGAGCTGGCGCGGGAGACGTTCGAGCTGGACGTGCTGGCGGCGGCTCTTCCGGAGCAAAAGCTCATTCATACGGAATGGTTTCACACCGATTGTCTGGCTACTTATTACGGCTTGGACATATTCAGCGAGCGTCACTGGGAGATCGTCGAACAGTTTGTGAAGACGGCTGTCGCTCATGGCATCAATATGCTGCTGACCCCGCTGTTCACCCCGCCGCTCGATACGGAAGTGGGTGGAGAACGGCCGACCGTTCAGCTTGTCGACGTAGAGAAGACGGAGGCCGGATACAAGTTCGGCTTCGGGAAGTTGAAGCGCTGGGTGGACATGTGCGACCGCTGTGGAGTCCGTTATTTCGAGCTGTCCCATCTGTTCACGCAGTGGGGGGCGAAGCATGCGCCGAAGATTGTCGCGGACGTGAACGGGGAGACGAAACGAATATTCGGCTGGGATACCGATTCAACAGGCGAGGAATACAAGACGTTTCTGGCGCAGTTTTTGCCCGAGCTGGTCGGTTTCATTAAGGAACACGGGCTGGAGAAACGGGTGTATTTCCACGTCTCCGACGAGCCGCGGCTTGATCATATCCCTTGGTACGAAAGCGCAAGTAACTGGCTGCGCAAATTTACAGCCGAATTCCCGACGATCGACGCGCTGTCGAACTACGAGTTCTACGAGAAAGGCATCGTGCCTACGCCGATTCCGGCGAGCAATCATATGCAGCCTTTCCTGGACAACGAGGTAGGGAACTTGTGGACCTATTACTGCTGCTCGCAGTATATCGATGTCGCCAACCGGTTCATCAGTATGCCGTCCGCCCGCAACCGCATACTTGGTTTGCAGTTGTACAAGTTTAAAATTGCCGGCTTTCTGCATTGGGGCTATAACTTCTGGTACGCCCAGTATTCGAGATTCCCGATCGACCCGTACCGCTGTACGGATGCAAACAATGCTTTCCCGGCCGGGGACCCGTTCGTTGTATATCCGGGCGAAGACGGCACGCCGGTCGAGTCGCTCCGGTTCGAGGTGTTCCGCGAGGCGCTGCAGGATCTGCGCGCGCTTGAGCTGCTGGAGTCGCTTGTCGGACGCGAGCGGACGATGGAGCTGATGGAGGAAGGGGCCGGTGCGCCGATTACGTTCGAGGAATATCCGAGAGATGCCGCATGGCTGCTCGCTTGCCGGGAACGGATTAACGAAGAGATCCGGAAACATTCATAATAGCCAGATTCGCCAACTTTTTGGCTTATCCTGCATGGACTTCGGACCGCCGCTTATGATTAGATGGAGTCGAATGACATTAATGGATAATGAGGTGTCCGGATATGAGTGCCTTGAAAGTCGGGGTTCAAATGTATACGCTTCGCGAGGAAACGGCGAAGGATTTTGTCGGCGCGCTCCGTAAGGTAGCGGCTGAAGGGTTTGCGGGAGTCGAGTTCGCCGGATACGGCGGCATGCAGGCGGACGAACTGAAGGCGCTGCTGGACGAGCTCGGTCTCGTCTCGATCGCTAGCCACGTCGGCATCGGTCGTTTACGCGACGCGCTCGACGAAGAGATCGCCTTTAACAAATCGATCGGCAGCCAATATATCATCTGTCCGGGACTCGGCAAGGAATACCGGGACAGCGAGCAAGCCTGGAAAAATACGTTCGCGCTGCTGGAAGAGATCGGCCGCAAGTGCGTGGAGCAAGGGATCGGCTTCGGCTACCACAACCATTCCTTCGAATTCGACGAGAAGGTAAACGGCGCGACGGCGTTCGACGGGTTGTTCGGTACAGCTAGCGCGGATGCGGTCAAGGTCGAGCTGGACGCTTGCTGGGCGTATGTCGCCGGCTACGATCCGGTGGCGTATCTGGACAAGTACAACGGCCGGGTTCCGCTTGTTCACTTCAAGGACGTCCGCCGTACGGAAGAAGACAAGTGGCTGACGGTCGAGCTGGGCACAGGCGACGTGGACCTGAATGCAATTGCCGAAGCGTCGGCCGCTGCCGGGGTGGAGTGGCTCATCTACGAGCAGGACAATACGCAAAATCCGCCGTTCGTCGCGCTGGCGAACAGCATGCGCTGGATCAAGGAAAACGGGTTGGCTTAACCGGAGGCTGATGGCGGTTGTACGGCCGTCATCGGGTATCGAATACGAAAGACCGTTCCAGCCTGCGAAGGGGCTGTAACGGTCTTTTCTTTGAAGGTAAAGAAAGGGAGAGCGTTCAATGGTGAAGCTGGATACTTCCTGCTCGGAGGGCGGGCTATCGCTTACGCATACAAGGGGACATTCGACGCGGGAAAGGCTTCCGCTTGTATATGAATATTCATATAAATTTTACCTTGCAGCAAGTAGAATGGATGAATAAGCATGAAAAATCGTGCATAATTGATCATTCGGTATTCATTTCGACAATTCTATATGAAAAATCGAACAGATCAAACGGTGAAAGCTTACAATTACGTAGCGTCCCTTATGATTCCGCAAGGCGATCAAGGATGGGCAAGCAGATCCATGTTGTAGGACTGACTCTGCTGGGCCCGAAGTTGTGATGAGCTGTCTGGAAGTCGCCGGTCAACTTTTCATATACTCGTCGAGCGTCCGGACTCCTTACGGCTGCCGGAGGGGAGCGCTGCCGCTGCAAAGCTTCGTTCGTCCGGTTGTTCGGGTTTGGTCAGCTGCTCGAGTTGATACTTTTTAGGCGATACGCCGTAATGGGCCCGGAACATCCGGTGGAAATACGAATAGCTGCTGAATCCGGACGACTCGGCGATCTGTTCGAGCGACATCGGGCTGTACAGCATGCGTTCCCTGGCGATCGCCAGCCTGATCTGAAGCGCGTATTTCATAATGCTGCTTCCGTAGCAAGCCTTGAACAGATGGACGGCCCGGGACAAGCTAAGACCGGCGCTTCTGGCGACGTCCTCCAGCTTGAACGACTCGAGCGCATGCTCCTCTACATAATTCCGCATTCTCTGCGCCAGAAACGACTGGCCGGTTTCCGTTCCTACTCCGTGCTCCTTCATCTCCCGGTCGATCGTCAAGCAGAAAATACGCAAATAATAGTCGGTAATTTCCTTGTATTGGCGTTTGCCCCGATAATGCTCAATGACAATTTGCCGGCATAAGGCGAGCAGGCTGTCCTGCAGCGGGAGGCTTAGCTTCTGCGGGCGTTTCCGTTCGTTCCACCAGGCGTCGATCCATTCTCCTCGGCATATGAAATAATAGTCGCCGCTGGCGACGGGTGTATCGCCGGATGCTTCCGGCTCCGCTTCGATCCGCAGCTCGTAGGGCTCTCCGGGCTTGTACAGCAGCAAATCGCCTGGACCTACAGGGACAAGATTGCCGCCCACCAACGCCTTGGCGCTTCCTTCCGATTGGAAACGGAACAAATAATAGCCGACACCCGGGTACGCTTCCGTACGGAACGGCTTCGTATGATAAGAATAACCTGCCGCGAGCACTTCGCAGAACAAACGTATTCACTTCCTCTAGGCTTTCCGAATATGATTTTATTGTAAGCGGTGAGGGGAAGAAGGGCAAATAGGAAAAGCTCCGATAATGAGGCCGTCCGGGTGAAGTGCCATTCAGGGTGGAAGGCAGTTTGCTCTCGGCTGGGGAGTGGGGAAGGGAATGGAAAAGGAAAAGGGACTTTCGGCAGTATTCCTTTAGTGCTTTATCGCAGTAATCGAGGTTGAGCCGGACTTCCGTAGGTTTGTAGCGATGAGGATGAAGGATACGGAGTTTGGCGAAGTCTGATTCAGGGATTATTCCGTTTCTTCGCGCAAGCGATACTTAAAATTAGGATCAAGCGTTGAAGGACTAAAGCGATACGGTTTCGTCTCATTGAATTATAAGCTTTCCTTATCAAAGAACCCCGCCAAACGCATAAAGAGGGACGGGAGTTCGAATTTAGCCATTTTTCGGAAATAAAATCTCTTTACAGCGGAAAAATAAAACCATATAATCCTAGTATAATAATCGGAATTACTGGACGGACGGTGGAAATCAGCGTGGAGATGGACTGGGGAATTTCGCTTTTGGGTTTGATGGTCGGTTTTCTCGTCGGGCTGACCGGAGTAGGCGGGGCGTCGCTGCTTACGCCGATTCTGGTGCTGGTCGGCGTTAATCCGACACTGGCGGTAGGGACCGACTTGTTTTACAATTCAATCACGAAGCTGTTTGGCACGATCCAGCATATGCGGCAAAAAACAGTGGAATATCGCATCGTATTTTTGTTTGCGGCCGGCAGCATTCCGGGAGCTGTCGTATCGATCGTGCTGCTGCATTGGTTCGGGGCGTTTTTCGATAACCAGGAGCATATCGTGAAAATGGCGCTGGGCATTATGCTCATTGTGGTGGCGGTGCTGACGATCGCAAAACAGCTGTTTGACCGGAAGACGAAAGAAAACCGGTGGCAGGAAAAGCCGCTGGAGCAGAAACGGGTGCTGACGATAACGATCGGCTTTGTGTTGGGTTTTATCGTCGGTCTGACCTCGATCGGCTCGGGATCGTTATTTGCCATTGCGCTGCTTTATTTGTTTCGGATCTCCGCCTCCAAGTTGGTTGGCACCGACATCGCTCATGCGCTGCTGCTGGTTACGGCCGCCGGGCTGCTTCATGCCGGTTACGGCAACGTCGATTTCGGGCTGGCGTTTCAATTGCTGATCGGGTCCGTTCCCGGGGTGTGGATCGGGAGCTCCTTGAGCTCCAAAGTACCGGCAAAGCCGCTGCGCGCGCTGGTGGCATCGCTGATCCTGATCAGCGGGATTAAGCTCATATGAGGGCAACGAGCAAAGAAAATAAAATTCAAAATCCCCTGTGCCGCTGTGTGCGAACACAAGGGATTTTTGTTGTTTCAGTCCACATAAATGCGTATATAGAATGAGGACGATGCTGCATAACCGTCCCCTCAAGCATTCCGGGATGGTCCTGGTTTACTTGCGGGGTAAAACGATGGAAGCCACGATCTCGTCGGCAAGAGGTACTAGAACGGCTTTGTCCGGTTTCGGCAGCTGATCGAACAGCAGAGACTCGCCGACTTCCATCTGGCTGACGTCTACTGCAATCGTGGCGGGAATGTCGCCGGGCAACCCTTCCACTTCGATGTGCGTCTCCTGGACGGACAGTACGCCGCCCCTAGTAACTCCGGCCGGAGTGCCGACGAATTCCAGCGGCACTTTCATCCGGATGATCTCGTCCATCCGGACGCGAAGGAAATCGGCATGCACCCAGTCCCGTGTAACCGGGTCCCGCTGCGCGTGCTTTAGCATAACCGGCACCTTCTGGTTGCCGTCGATATTCAGATCGACGATCTCGGAACGTCCGGTTCTGATCCATTTTCCAAACTGTTTGGAAGAGATTTGAATCATATCGGAAGCGGCCTCCAGGCCGAATACGACGCACGGAAGATTGCCGGCTTGACGCAGCTGCTTCAAGCGGGAACGGTTCATGGATACTCTCGATTGTGCTTCAAAACATAGTCTCATGGTTGTACAACTCCTCGATTAATAGGTTATAGGCGGCTAGGGCTCGTGTATGCCCACATTGCCGGAATCGGTCTTGTAAACGACTAAAATATAACTTCTTTGTTCGGCCGTATCATGGTACTGCTGCAAACCGGTGCAGTATTTGATATCCACCACTTGTTCCTCCCGCAGCTTCGCCAAAAACTCATTGGCCCGCTTCTCCGCGGAGATGTGGTTGCTATCCAGAAATTCCTTCACTTGAATCATACGCATTCCTCCCTTATGTTCCGCCGGCCGCCCGGGCTAACGGACATTCGCCAACTATCGGCAATTCCATTCGGAAAGCCGTCCGGCCGTGCTTCCACGGCGCCGTAAACTAACCATTAAATGTCAACTGCCTCGTATATGCACGAAGGCACCTCGCCCTGATGAGCGAAATGCCTTTGTTAGATGAATTGTACCATAACAGGTACAGCATATCAACTTTGCCTGATATTAACATTAAATGTTAAGCCGTTCAATAAAAGGGTTCGCGGGCGGGAGGGATTCCTGAAATGTGCGTATGCAAACGGCAGGTTTGATGGGATCTTTGGTACTAGTATGAAATGGCATGTACGAATAGGTGGCCGGATGATCCGTAAAGAATAACGACTTTTGAAGCGGTTCAGTGTAATCTCCCAAAAATTGTAGATTAAGGGGGAGGGACGGAAAAGTGAGAAGTGCGTGCTGAGGGTGATTGTCGGCTGGTAGTTACTTCTGTTGTCTATATAAGTTGAACTAAATATCATCGATGGCAAAAACCAATGTAGTGGAGAAAAGAAATTAGCTTGAAAGCTAAGAGCTTTCGTCAGAAAGCTGCTTCGGAAGGATAGGCTAAGAGCTTTCGTCAGAAAGCTGCTTCGGAAGGATAGGCTAAGAGCTTTCGTCAGAAAGCTGCTTCGGAAGGATAGGCTAAGAGCTTTC